>CALAIY010000130.1 GCA_937922595.1 uncultured Verrucomicrobiales bacterium
ATCGGCGTATTTTTCTCCGTAGGTTTGGCGGTTTTTGGCCTCTTTGGAATGTCGGAGGATGAGGGCGTGTTCGTGAACGGAGCCAGGGAAGTCTTTGAGGATCCTGGAAACGAAATGCTGTGGTAGATCGTTTTCTCCAGAAGTTGAGGGAACGAGGATGTATATTCGATCTTGGAATGAATTTAGGAGCTTTTGAAGTCCGGTGGGATCATAGAATTTTGTGAGGAATGCTTCTACTGCGTCGTCATTGAAACGGGCGTTTTTTAGTTCCTGTTTCGCTGTTACTACGGCGTGAGAATCAGTGGTGCAGAATGCTACTGGTGGGCATGTTTGAGAAAATATTTGATCGAGTTCTTCATTTTTGAAGAGGCGTCCACCAATTTGGGTGGTGCTGTCTGCGGTGTTGCTTGCGAAGCTGCGTACGCCGAGCCAGCTTGGGATTGCGATTTCTTGTTCTTTCCAGTCGCAGGTGAAGGCTTTGCTTTGGGCGTCTTCTAGGGAGATGACGGGTTTCTTGGTGCCGCCGCCGAATTTTTCGCGCATCTTGATGTGGAGCGCTTCGTTATCTGCTCGGAAGCTATTGGCTTCTTCGCTGAGGAGGGAGGTGGTGACGGGGACGGAGCGGGAGGCGTCGAGGACGTGGACGACGGAGCCGCTTGGATAGTGGGGGGCTATCTTGATTGCGGTGTGGGCGGCGCTGGTGGTGGCTCCGCCGATGAGGAGGGGGGTGTTCATTCCGGCTTTTTCCATCTCGGAGGCGACGTGCATCATCTCATCGAGGCTGGGGGTGATGAGGCCGCTGAGGCCGATGATATCGGCTCCTTTTTCTTTGGCGGTAGCGAGGATTTTATCGCAGGGAACCATGACTCCCATGTCGGTGACTTCGAAGCCATTACAGGAGAGGACGACGCCGACGATGTTTTTGCCGATGTCGTGGACGTCGCCTTTGACGGTGGCCATGAGGACTTTTCCTGCGCTGCGTTGTGATGGGTTTTCCTCTTTTTCTTTCTCCATGTAGGGCGTGAGGTGGGCGACGGACTTTTTCATGACGCGCGCGCTTTTCACGACTTGGGGGAGGAACATTTTGCCTTCGCCAAAGAGGTCTCCGACGATGCTCATGCCGTCCATGAGTGGGCCTTCGATGACTTTGATGGGGCGGCCGTATTGCTTGAGGGCTTCGGCGGTATCTTCATCGATGAAATCGGTGATGCCGCGGAGGAGGGCGTGCTCAAGGCGCTTTTCGACGGGGGCTTCGCGCCAACTTAGATCGACGACTTTTTTCTTTCCTCCTTGGCCACGGAATTGTTCTGCGTAATCGACGAGGGCTTCGGTAGCGCCGTCGTTGCGATTGAGGAGGACGTCTTCGACTTTTACGAGGAGTTCCTTGGGGATCTGATCGTAGACTTCGAGCATCCCGGCATTGACGATGCCCATGTCCATTCCAACGCGGGTGGCGTGGTAGAGGAAGGCGGAGTGCATGGCCTCACGGACGGGATTGTTTCCTCTGAAGGAGAAACTGATGTTACTTACTCCGCCGCTTACTTTTGCGCCGGGGAGGTTTTTCTTGATCCATTCGGTGGCGTTGATGAAATCGAGAGCGTAGTTGTTATGCTCTTCCATTCCGGTGGCGACGGTGAGGATGTTTGGATCGAAGATGATATCTTCGGGATTGAATCCTACTTCTTCGACTAAGATTTTATAGGCGCGCCCACAGATGCGAATTTTCTCTTCGTAGGTGGCGGCTTGGCCGTCTTCATCGAAGGCCATGACGACGACGGCGGCTCCGTAGCTCATCACGGTGCGGGCGCGTTCCTTAAATTTCTCCTCGCCTTCTTTGAGGGAGATGGAGTTTACAATGCCTTTTCCTTGAAGGATTTTGAGTCCGGCTTCGACGACTTCCCATTTACTGGAATCGACCATGATGGGGACTTTGGCGACGTCGGGTTCGCCGGCGAGAAGCTTCAGGTAATCGACCATCATTTCTTCGCCATCGATGAGGCCTTCATCCATGCAGATGTCGATGACGTTTGCTCCGTTTTCGACTTGTTGGCGGGCGACGGAGACGGCGTCTTCGAGGCGGTCTTCCTTGATCATTTTCGCGAAGCGAGGAGAACCGGCGACGTTGGTGCGCTCGCCGATCATGAGGAAGTTTTTCGTCTTGTCGTGATTGTAGTGCTCGGAGCCGGAGAGGCGGAGCATGGGCTCGGGCGAGGGGAGGGGACGGGGGGGGAATTGCTCGGCGGCTTTGGCGATGGCGGCGACGTGTTCGGGGGTGTTGCCGCAGCAGCCTCCTACGAGGTTTACGATGCCTTCTTCTGCGAATTCGCCGAGCCAGCGGCCCATGTCGTCGGGGAGGAGGTCGAAGCCGGTGGGGGCGAGGGGATTGGGGAGTCCGGCATTCGGGTAGCAGGAGACGGGGGCGCTGCTCACGCGGGAGAGCTCGGCGAGGTGTGGCTTGATGAGATCGGGGCCGAGCGAGCAGTTTAGGCCGACGGCCAGGGGATTCACGTGGGCGACGGCATTCCACATGGCTTCGATTTTCTGGGCGGAGATCATGGTCTCTCCGCCGCGACCCACGGCGGCGGAGATGATGATGGGGAGCTTGATCTTATCTTCAGCGAAGACTTCTTGGATGGCGACGAGCGCCGCTTTGGCATTTAGCGCGTCGAAAATGGTCTCGACCATGAGGATATCCGAGCCGCCTTCGATGAGGGCGCGAATTTGCTCGCGGTAGGCGCGAGCGACTTGATCGAAGGTGACGGTGCGGAAGCCGGCGTCTTCGGCGTCGGGGGAGTTTGTGAGGGACACCGTCATGGGGCCGATGGCTCCGGCGACGTAGCGACGGCGGCCGGTGTCGGAGCCGATGTTGTCCGCCCACTTGCGGGCGAGCTTGGAGCTCTCGACGTTGATTTCGTAGGAGAGATCCTGGAGAAACGGGTCGTTGAGGACTTTGGCCTCAAAGAATTCGGGGTCTTTGCGTCCAGTGCCTTTTTCGCGGGGGTCTTCTACGAAAAATTCGCTCTGGGCGAGGGTGGTGGCGGAGAAGGTATTGGTCTCGACGATGTCTGATCCGGCTTCGTAGAAGCGCTTGTGGATGTCGCCGATGGTCTCTGGCTGAGTGAGAGAAAGAATGTCGCCGTTATTGAGAAGATCTTTTTCGTTTTTTGCAAATCGGGTGCCACGGGCGGCGGCTTCGTCTAGGCCGTAGGTGCGGATGGTGGTGCCCATCGCGCCATCGAGGACGAGGATGCGGTCGGCCATCGCAGATTGGAGGGCTTCGGTGATGGGATCTGGTTGTGAGGAGAGAGCGGACACAGTGCGAGACTACGGATTCGATCGAGGAAATCAACCAGACGCATCAACATATCGCGATATGTTGATGCGTCTGAAAACGAGCGGCCAATTCGGCGTGCCGCTTGCTCCAGCGGGAGCGCAGCCGTATGGATTCCCCCCCATGCCAGATTACCATGCTACCGGCTTTTCGCTGATCGATACCCTGCTCGGAACTTCCACCCGCTGTCTCGCGAAAATTATCGGCGAGGATGATCCGCTTCTTGCTCACCTTCCTTGGTGGTCGGCGGAGACGCCTCCAAGTAGTGCGGGCGATATTTCGCCAGAGCGCACGGCGCAGTTTTTTGCGACATGCTTCGAATTACTGAACCTCGTTGAGGAAACGGTCGCCTCGCACATCCGCCGTAAGCGCCGCTCGGAGAAAGGTCTTGTCGCCTTGCGTGGGCTGTGGGCCGAAGCGCTTAAAGAGGCGTTTTCCCAATTGGGGGATTCACCCGATGCTGAAGCTCAGATTCTGGAAAAACTTCGTGACGCCACTGTGGAGCCGGTTCTTACGGCGCACCCCACGGAGGCGAAGCGCCCGACGGTCCGCGAGCGCCACCGCGAACTCTACAACGCACTTTCTGCTCTCGCTCGCTCAGGCGAAGGCACCCAGGAAGCGACACGGGCTACGAAAAAGCTCTATCTGGCACTGGAGACGCTGTGGTTCACTGGTGAGCTGCACACGACGCGACCTACGATTGATTCTGAGCTGAGGAATATCGTCTTTTATCTTCGCGAAGTCTTCCCGACAGCGCTGGCCGATGGTGACCGCGCGCTCGACGAAGCATGGACGGCGCTTGGGCGTGATCCCGAAGCGCTTTACCGGGAGCGTGCGTTTCCGATCTTGCGCTATGGCACATGGGTCGGTGGTGATCGCGATGGGCATCCATTCGTGACGCCTGAAGTGACCACTGAGACCTTTGCGACTTTGGCTTCTCATGCTCGTGAGCTATACCGCCGAGGGATTCACACAGCGGCTAAGCAGCTTCCGCTCTCCTCACCTTTTGCGACACTTCCGCCCGCTCTGGTGGAGCGCCGTGATGTGCTTGCCGCAGAATTTCCTGAATCCGCGCCTGCACTCCTTGAGCGCAACCGCGATGAGCCATGGCGCCAACTTCTCTACCTCATCCGCGAGAAGAACGACCACCTTCCTGCCGACCGTGGCTACCCCACGGCTGCTGCACTTCGTGAAGATATCGTCCTCGTAGAGGATGCCCTTGCTGATGCTGGGATTACAATGGCGGCGCGCCAATGTCTCCGCCCGCTGCGCCGCACGCTCGATACATTTGGCTATCATCTTGCTAAGCTCGATATCCGGCAAAACAGCGCTATGCACGATCGCGCGCTGGCCGAGATTCTCACGGCAGCAGGCCGCGGCGATGATGCTGAAAAATTCGAGAGCTTCAGTGTGGAAGAGCGCATCGAATTCCTTCTCGCTGAGCTTCGCTCAGAAACTCCATTACTTGCCTCGGAATCGTCTCAGGATTTCGCGGCTGTAGGTGAAGCTTCGAGCACTGTGCTTGGTGCGTTGCGCGCAGTCGCGCAACAAATAGAATCCTCTGGCACCGAAGGCTTAGGTTCATTGATCGTGAGCATGAGTCGCCACGCGGCTGATCTTCTCCTCGTTCACCTCCTGGCGCGTGAAGCTGGGCTTGCCACTTACAAGGAAGGATATTGGTGCAGCCCGCTTCCTGTATGTCCGCTTTTTGAGCAATTTGGCGACCTTGATGCTGCTGCCGAGATAATGGACACCTATCTTGCTACGACTCCGGCTAAGCTTAGCCACAAGATTAATTCCCGTGGCCGGATCTTAGCCCCGGTGATGGTCGGCTATTCGGATTCCAATAAAGATGCAGGAATTCTCGCCAGCGCGTATGCTCTGCACAAATCCGAACTCGAGACGACGGCCACTGGTGTGAAGCATGGCGTGGGCATTGAATTTTTCCATGGTCGGGGAGGTACTGTGAGCCGTGGAGCTGGACCTACGAAGTGGTTCTTGCGCTCGCTTCCTGTGGGATCGGTTTCTCCGTCTCTTCGTCTTACCGAGCAGGGGGAAAGTATTCCTCATAAATACGCGAATCCAGAATCGGCTCGTCACCACCTTGAATCACTTCTTGCGGGCACTTTCTTGGCTAGTACGAAGGCTGCCGAAGTGCCGCCATCGAAGACGACTGCTGCTACTACGGATCTTTTGTGCCAGCTGGCTACTCTTGGTAGGGAGGGCTATCGCACGCTTCTTGATGCTCCAGGATTTATTGAGTTCTACCGCCAGGTGACGCCTATCGATGCACTTGAGCATGGCACCTTTGGTTCCCGTCCATCGCGTCGTACGGGCACGAATACGTTGGATGATCTCCGGGCGATCCCATGGGTGTTTTCATGGACGCAATCGCGCTTTTATCTTCCTGGTTGGTTCGGCACAGGGTCTGCCTTGAAGGCACTCGCCTCCGATACCTCTACCTTTGATCAATTGCGCGACCTTATAGCGTCTGGCGATGCTCCAGTGTTGAATTACCTTTTCAATAACATCGAGACGAATACCGTCTCTGCGAGCACTGAACTCATGCACGCTTACGCAGGCCTCGTCACCGATGATGCTCTGCGCGACCGCTTCATGACGCTCGTTCTCACCGACTTCGAAGATACAAAAACGTATCTTTCCGATCTCCTCGGCGGAAGTTTCGAGCAGCGCCGCCCACGCATGGGGCACACGCTCCAAATGCGCGCGGACTTACTTCATCGCTTGCATCTCCAGCAGGTCGACCTCCTCAAATCGTGGCGCTCAGGAGAAGATGCGTTGGATACGCTTCTTTTGAATATTAATGCGGTCGCTTCAGGGCTGCGTACTACGGGGTAAGAGATTTAAGGCCGGTGCTTGGGTAGCGCTTGGATGTGGAAAGGTGTGCGATCCTGCATTGGCTTGGGGCAATAGGCCTCATCTAGCGAGCCTTAAATCTTCCTCACCCCGCCCCACAAAAAAAGCCCCCCACTTGCGTGGGAGGCTTGTGAAGTTCTTACCAGTGATGGCCTAGTTCTTCTTCGTGCAGCAAGCTTTGGTGCAGCCTGCTGGGCAGGCTTTGGCGCAGCAAGAGGAGGCGCACTCGCTACCGCAGCATGCTTTTTTGCCGCAGGAGGCGCAGGAGCTGAAGCCGACGAGGGCGAATGAAGCGAAGGCGATGGTGAGGAATTTTTTAGCGTTTTTCATATTTTTTATGTATTGAGGATTCAGAATACCTTAAGGAGTCCTAAGGATTCAATCAAGAGTTCTTCGGCTGATAATTATTTCATGAAAAATGTTGCCGATGAGGTGCGCTACATGAGTGAGGTCTCGTGGTCGGTGTAGGCGTTTTTACTGCCGCCTTTTGCTGCGGCTTCGTTTGCGGAGGCTGCGGCGTAATCGCGATTGAGGCGGGCGATCCAAGCGGCGCTAATTTCTTTCGGGCAGGCGGCGGAGCACTCGAATTGGTTGGTGCAATTTCCGAAGCCTTCCTCGTCCATTTGATCGACCATGGCGAGGGTGCGGCGGTCTTTTTCGGCCTGGCCTTGGGGGAGCACATTGAGGTGGCCCGCTTTGGCGGAAACGAAGAGCATGGCAGATGCGTTTTTGCAGGCGGCGACACATGCTCCGCAGCCGATACAGGTGGCGGCGTCGAAAGCTTCATCGGCGGTTTCCTTGCCGATTGGAATTGCGTTGGCATCCACGGCAGCGCCGGTGCGGACGGAGACGTAGCCTCCGGCGCGTTGGATGCGATCGAAGGATGAGCGATCTACGGTGAGGTCGCGGATGATCGGAAATGCTTTTGCGCGGAAGGGTTCGATCCAGATTTCCTCGCCGTCGGAGAAGCTGCGCATGTGGAGCTGGCAACTGGTGACGCCGCGTTCTTTGGAGTGGGGGACGCCATTAATCGTAAGCGAGCACATTCCGCAGATGCCTTCACGGCAGTCGTGATCGAAGGCGACTGGATCGCCACCATCTTCGATGATGCGCTGATTTACGATATCCAGCATTTCGAGAAAGGACGCGGAGGTGGGGATGTCCTTGGCGGGATAGGTCTCGATGTGGCCATCCGTGGTGCCATTGGCCTGGCGCCAGATTTTGAGGGTGAGATTCATAAAATATGGGAAACGGTTTGAAAGGGGAAAGGGGTGCTAGTTCTTGGAGGGATCGTCGGGCATTTCTGAAAGGAGGTGGTAGAAGGGGCCCATTGAGCGGAGAAGCGAGGTCCACAACTTTTGCGAAGGTGGGGCGTCGGTAAATACTAAATCATCGGGAGTGCGCGTGATCCAGGCGTTTTGCGTAAGCTCGGCTTCGAGTTGGCCACTTGTCCAGCCTGCATAGCCGACGAAGGCACGGACATCGAAGCCTTCGGCGAGTTGGCATTTTGCTTGATCCGCGGAGAGGTGGGTCTCGTAAGTGAGGCCTTGCTCGCCACGCCAGTGGAAGCTTGCGAAAGTGAGCTGGCCGGTGCTCACGGGGCCTCCGAGGTAAACGGGGATGTCGCTGAGGGGGGAAAATTCATCAGGATTGAGCACATCGCTGACGGTTTTGCCCAGCGGGCGGTTGAGGACGAAGCCAAGGGCACCATCTTCCGCATCGTGCTCGGTGAGGAGAAGGACGGTGCGCTCGAAATTGGGATCGGTGAGGGAGGGATCTGCAAGGATTAGTGAGCCTCGCAAATCGAGGCGGGAGCCTTGGGAGCTATCCTTTTCGGAGCTGAAATCTTCGTCGGCCATTGGGTGACGGAAAACTTGGCACTTCCACCGGGATTTCGCTAGGGTGAAGTATGCCGAAGATTACCGATTCTCTGCTCGCTGAACTCACTGAGATTCTCCATGCCGGAAACGCCCTCAATGGAAGCCAGGTGGCTGGGGCTGCGGAGGCGCTGATCGATGCTGATGCGGGTGTGGAGGCGCGGGCGAATTTTCTGGAAGCGCTGGCAAAAAAAGGGGAAACTCCCGAGGAGGTGGCGGGATTTGTAGAGGCATTTCTTAAGTATTCCGTCGATCCCGGGGTGACGGAGGCGGCGGTGGGGAAACCGCTTCTCGACGTGTGTGGGACGGGTGGGGATAAACTAGATCTCTTCAATGTCTCGACGACGAGTATGTTCGTCGTGGCGGGAGCGGGGGTCGGCGTGGTGAAGCACGGGAACCGTGGGATTACTTCGAAGAGTGGCGGTGCGGATGTGCTCGAAGCGCTTGGTGTGCGGATCGATTTGCCGTCGGAGCGGTTCCGCGAGTGCATGGAAAAGCATGGGATCGGCTTCATGATGGCTCCTCAATATCATCCTGCGTTTGCTGCGGTCGTCCCGGTGCGGAAGCTGCTCGCGGATCGGGGGCAACGAACTGTTTTTAATATGATCGGGCCGCTGCTCAATCCAGTGAAACCGGCAAGACAGCTGCTCGGAACCTTCTCTCCCGGTCTTCTCGACATGTATGCCTTGATCCTTGGAAGGCTGGGGCGCGAGACGGCGTGGGCGGTTTCCGGCAGCGCCGGTGATGGGCGCTGGATGGATGAGTGCTCGACGCTCGGGGCGACGGAAGTCGTGCCGGTGGGCGGCGAGAAATTTCGAATCGCGCCTGAAGACTATGGATTCAATCCTCCCGCGCTAGCGGATCTCGCTGGCGGCGATGCCACGGTAAATGGCAAGATTCTCACCGGTATTTTAGATGGTGAAATCACCGGTGCGAAGCGCGATCTCGTGGTGATGAATGCGGGCGCGGCGATCACTGTCGCGGGAGTAGCTCAGAGTATTGAGGAGGGGGTTTCCAGGGCGCGGCAGTCGCTCGATTCCGGTGCCGCAAAGGCGAAACTCCAGGGGCTCGTCTCGGAAGTATAAAAAAAGCGCCTCGCCACATAAGGGTGGCGGGGCGCTTTTGAAAAAGACAGCGGCGATTATACCGCGTCGCTAGCCGCGACAGCGTCGGCACCAGTCTCGCCGGTACGGATGCGGACGGCGTTGTCGATACTGGAGACGAACACCTTGCCATCACCGATCTTACCAGTGTTAGCAGTTTTCACGATTGCTTCGACTACCTCCTGCGCGCGAGCGTCATCAACAACGACCTCCAGCTTCACTTTCGGAAGAAAATCGACGGTGTATTCCGAGCCTCGATAGATTTCCGTGTGCCCTTTCTGGCGACCGAAGCCTTTTACTTCGGTCACGGTCATGCCCTGAATTCCGATTTCGGAGAGAGCTTCTTTGACGTCTTCTAGTTTGAAGGGCTTGATGATGGCTTCGACTTTTTTCATGAGGTCTGGCTGAGATTTGTATTCGATGTTTGAGGAGGGTTCACAGCGGAGCGCCGGAATTGGCCAGGCATTTCAGCGCGTGGCTGAGATCAAAGCATAAGCCGCTTGCGTGCCAGGTCGAAGAAAAAAAGGCGGATTCGAGTCTTTCTGCAGAGCCCGATCATATTCGGTGCTCGCAATCGGTTCCGAGGCGTTTTATCATCCGGCACCATGTCTGTTCATTCACGTTTCATCTCTGGTTCCACCCTCGCCCTCACTGCTGCGCCGTTTCTTGTTCTCACTGCCCCTTTGGCAGTGCAGGCCGAAGACGTCACCTTCGCTCCTAAGTGGGAGAGTGGTAAGCGCTACGTCTTCTCTCAGGGCATGGGCGGTAAGTCGAAAATGAAAATGGGCGAGCTCGAAATGGACACAAACGTCGCTGCTGAATTCGTCATGGGAATCAACGTCACCGACGTAGAAAATAGCGAAGCCCAGAAACTCACCTGGACCTATGATAACGCCAAGATGGATATGGAGATGATGGGGCAGAAGATGTCCTTCGATAGTGCATCACCCGGTTCTGGAAATCCAATGCTCGCCCCCGTCTTCAAGTCCCTCACGGAGATGACCGTCACCGGTACACTTGGCGAAGACGGCACGCTTAAAGACGTAGAAGTCACCGGCGATGGCGCGGGTAATCCAATGCTCGAAGGCTTCGGTCTCGGGAAAGACTCGCTGGCGCAAACCGTCGAAAACCTCAGCGGCGATCATTTCCCAGAAAAAGCGGTTTCCGTAGGCGATACCTGGGAGCACACCACACAATTTCCAGTGCCTCAAGCCGAGCCAATCGACATCACCACCGTCTACAAATACGTCGGTAAAGAAACCTACCAGGGAGGAGAGCTTCCCAAAGTCACTTACACCGCCTCGATGAAAGAGGGCGCTAAGATCGAGTCACAAGGCGTCTCGATGAATATTTCCAAGATGGAGATGAAAGGGCACCTCTTTTACGACCCATCAAAAAATGTCGTCGTCGTCACTGAAGGCGTCGCCGATATGGTCATGGAAATGAATAATGGTGAAGAAGTGATTGCACTGCCCACCACTCAGACGGTCTCCATGACCCTCAAGGAAATCACCGACGCGAAGTAATCACGAGTCGTCCCCCCACAAATGAACGCCGCCTGGCAGGCCGTCCTCGAGCCTGGTCGCTCGGCAGCTGGTGCACCGGCGTTACCGGAAACTCCTCAATCCGGTCTCGCCGGGGACTCCCCGGAGACGCTTCGCCTCCTCGCGGCGCTCTCCTGGCTAAGCTATTTCCCATTTGCCGCTGAAAATGGCGGACGAGCCGAGAGATTCCTTGAAGCCGGACTCGAAGAGTGGCTCTTCCTCTCCTGCTCTGGGGTCGATTGCTCGCTCATCGTTTCCAAAGATGAGCGAGCCTCTGCCTACGTCGTCTTCCGTGGAACCGTCGGCTTCCGCCAATGGGTCTACAATGTAGACGCCATGCCCCGCACTTGGGCAGGAAACGGGCGAACCCACGCAGGATTCGCCCGCGCTCTCGCCCACGTCTGGCCGCACCTTCAGCCACGGCTCCAAATACTAGCAGGGGAGGGGGCTCGCATCCATTTCACCGGGCACAGTCTCGGAGGTGCCCTCGCCACTCTCGCCGCCGCACGATGGGACGGCTCCTCAGCCCATTCTCACACCGCCACCTTTGGCGCTCCCCATGCCGGCAACGCCGAATTTGCCGAAGCCTACGCCGAAATCCCCATCACCCGTGCCACCTGTGGTGGTGATCCCGTGCCCGATTTACCAGCTCCAGTCAGCGCCGTTTCTCGGCTCAATTACACCCACATCGGCACCCCTCTAAGCCTTCACGGCCAGAGCGACCCTCACCCGGGAAACCGCCTCACCCTCCGCCAATGGCGCGCCGCCCTCGAGCGCCGCGACCCGCCCGCCTTCCTCGCCGATCACGCCCCCTCCGCCTACGTCCGCGCCCTCGCTGAAGTATGATCAATTCACTAGCCACCCACGGCGCATTCCGCGTCATCCACACTGCAGACTGGCACCTCGGAAAAACGCTCGGAGACCTCTCACGCGAAGACGAACACGCGCGCTTTCTCGAATTCCTCCTCACCACCATCGCCCAGGAAAACGCCGATCTCCTCATCATCGCTGGCGATGTTTTCGACTCCGCAAACCCACCACAATCTGCCGAAAAACAATATTTCGATTTCCTCGTAACCCTCCGCCGGACCACCACATGCCGCGTCCTCATCACCGCAGGAAATCACGATTCCCCCTCCGGCCTCGACGCCCCCAAGCGCCTCCTCGGAGCCCTCGAAATCACCGTCGTCGGCGAAGCTCCCGCCGATCCTACCGACGCCATTATCTGCTACCCCGATTCTGAAAATCCCGCTCTCGCCGTCGCCGCCGTGCCCTTCCTCCGCGACCGCGACCTCCGCACCAGCGCCGCCGATGAATCTGCTACCGATATCCAGCACGCCCTCGTCGCCGGGATCACCGCCCGCTACCAAGAAGTGGCCGCCGCACTTCCGCCTGGCGTCGCCGCTCTCGCCACCGGCCACCTCACCGTCGCCGGATCGTCCACATCGGAAAGCGAGCGCGAGATCCACATCGGTGGCCTTGGCGCCGTCACCGCCGGCACCTTCCCCGAGCGATTCAGCTACGTAGCCCTCGGCCACCTTCACCGCCCCCAATCCTGTGGCGAAGCCGCCCACATCCGCTACTCCGGCTCACCGATTCCGCTCAGCTTCTCCGAATCCAAAGACAAAAAATCCCTCCGCCTCCTCGAATTCGCCCAAGGCAAACTCACCCAAAGCCGCGCGATCCCAATCCCGCTCACCCGCCCCCTCATCCAACTCAAAACCACCCGCGATCAAATCGCCAGCACCCTCGCCGCCTTCACCCCACCCGAAGCACCGCTCCCAGCATGGGTAGAACTCATCATCGAAGGCACCCTTCTCGGTGAAGATGCCTTTGCCATCGCCAGCCAAGCCGCCGCCGATCGCCCCTTCGAAGTCATCCGCGTCCTCACCACCCGCGAAGTTCCCGCAGCACTCTCCACCACCGCCTCTGGCGAAACCGCCCACTCCCACGAAGACGACCTCCTCCAGCGTCCCGCCGAAGTCTTCGCCCGCCGACTCGCCACCGAGCCCGACCTCCTCCCCGCCGAACGCGAATCCCTCGAAACCGCCTTCCGCACCCTCCTCGAGCAACACCAAGACTCCGCATGAGAATCCGCCGCGTCAGTCTCCTCAATCTCAATTCCCTCCGCGGCGAACACAGCGTCGACCTCGGAGCTGAGCCATTCGTAGGCGCCGGAATCTTCGCCATCACCGGACCCACCGGAGCTGGAAAGACCACCCTGCTCGATGCCATCACTCTCGCCCTCTACGGGCGCGCCGCCCGCTACGGCTCCGAGTCCAATCCCGCCGATATGATGTCTCGGCACACCGGCGAATGCCGCGCCGAAGTCACCTTTGAAGTCGCCGGCGAGACCTACCGCGCCGCCTGGCACCTCAAGCGAGCAAGAGGGAAACCCGAAGGAAAAATCCAGCCCCCCAAGCGCGTCATCTCCACCGCCTCCGGCGAAATACTCACCCAAAAAATCCGAGAAGCCGACGCAAAGATCGAAGCCCTCTGCGGCCTCGATCACGCCCGCTTCATGCGCTCCGTCCTGCTCGCGCAGGGAGAATTCGCCCGCTTCCTCAAAGCCAAGCCCGACGAACGCGCCGCCCTCCTCGAAAGCCTCACCGGCACCAAAATTTACTCCGAGCTCAGCGCCGCCGCCCACGCCGAGCACTCCCGCCGCGAACGCGAACTCACCACCAAGCAGACCGCCGCCGGCCTGATCTCCATTCTCGAAGACGAAGCCCTCGCAGAGCTGAAGGCGGAGCTTGTCGCAACCGGTAAAACCATCGAGCACCGAGCCGGAGCCCAGAAAGTGCGGGCGGCTACCCTAGAAGCCGCCGCCCGCGCCGCCAGCTACCGCGCGCGGGCAGAAGAAGCGCGCGCCGGGTTGGCAGATGTATCTCACGCCCACCTTCAGGCACTCGCCGCCGCCCACCTTATTGGAAAAAAGCAGGTCTCCGCAAAAGAGGCTGCCCTCAAGGCGGTCAGCACCACCATTACCGACGCCGAAAAAGAAGCGGCCACCGCCCGCGCCTGGTTGGACGCGCACGCCGCCGACCGCGCGCTCCCCGAACTCCTCCCAGACCTCCGAGCAGCGCTCACCTCCCTAGCAGACACCCAAAAAAATACCACAACGGCAACTCGAACCCTCGCCGACCTCGATCAAGACCGGAAAAAAGCCCTCGCCGACAGCGCCGCACTAGAAAAAAAACTCACCCAGGTACGAAAAAAATCCGAAGAAACCTCCGCTAAACACCGGAGCGCTGAAAAGACGCTGGCCACCATCGAGGCCGGACGCCCCCTCGCCGCGCGCCGCTCCGAGATTGATTCGATCCGGCAGCTACGCACCAAAACCGCCGAGCACGACACCCTCACCTCCGAGATCGGAGCGGCCGCAAAAGCCTCCGCCGCCGATGAAAAAAAGCTCCCGGAGGCCGCCGCCAAAGTGGCCTCCGTTCGGAAAGAACTCGCCCACGCAGAAGAGCGCGTCGCGCTCCTCCTCCGCCACCACTCCGATGCCAAAGTTCACGAGAGCTTAGAAGAAAAGCGCACCGCCCTCGCCGAAGGCGATCCCTGCCCGCTCTGCGGAGCCACTGAGCACCCCTACTGTTCCGGTGCGCCCACACCCACACCCACATCCGAGCTAGAGAAAGAACTGAGCCAGGCACGTAAAAAATCCGCGACACAAAAAACCGCCTGCACAGCCGCCGAATCGGCACATACCGCGCTCTCCGTCCGCATTGAAGAAGCCCAAAAAAAGCTAACCAGCGACCGCTCCCGTGCCGCAAAAATCCAGGATGAAATTGCCCGGCTCGCTTCCGATATCGCCGGAGGCAGCAAAGACCTCAAGGCGCTCCAGGAAAACAAAGAAGCCGAAATTTCCGGGATCGAAGCAGCGGAAAAGGCGCTCCTGGCAGCCCGCGAGAGCGCACTCGCCACCCAAGCCGACCAGAGGGAAGCCGAATCCGAAGCCCGCGCGGCAAGCAAGCTTACCACCGCATTGGAAGCGCGAATCAGCGATCAAAAGACAGCACTCAAATCATTCGAGACGTTAGCGCGAGAGCAGTTGGATTCTCTCCAAAGTCAGCTCAGAACGTTCGGCCTCACACCGGACTCCTCTGGGCTCGCCGAAGTTCTCCGGGAGCGCGCGTCCGGCTACACGTCGCGAAAGCAGGCTCTTCAGAAATCCAATGCCACCCTCGAGAAAGCCACCGAAGAGAAAGCTCGCACCACTGCCGACCGCGAGGCGCTAGCCAAACGCACCGCCAAGCTTGAAAAAATAATCGACGGACGCACCCTCCCCGAGCCCAACAGCGATTTTAGCTCACTCGATGAAGCCGCCGAAGCCGTAGGCGAGCGGAGCCGGGAACTCGCCGCCGCCACCGCCACGCTAAAAGAACTAGAAAAGGGCGCAGACGAAGCGCTGAAAGCCCTCCCCGGTGGCACCGCGCTCGAGGGAGAGGCGCTGGAAAAACTGCGCAGCGAGCACTCGGAAGCAGAACAAGAGCTCGAGGCACTAGCCTCCCAGCGCGCCGATCTCTCCGCCACCCTCCGCTCCGACGAACAAGCCCGCGCAAAACAAGCCGAGATCCACGCCTCCCTCGTCGAGGAAACCGCCCAGCTCAAAACCTGGACCCAACTCTCCGCCCTCATCGGCTCACACGACGGCAAAAAATTCCGCGTCTTCGCCCAAGGCCTCTCCCTCGATGTCCTTCTCCGCCACGCCAACGAACACCTCAGCCGCCTCAACCCACGCTACCACCTCGGCCGCGCCGAAGGCGACACCCTAGACCTCGACATCATCGACCTCTACCAAGCCTCCGCCCGCCGCCCCATGAGCAGCCTCTCCGGCGGCGAAAGCTTCCTCGCCAGCCTAGCCCTAGCCCTCGGCCTCTCCGACCTCGCCGGAAGAAACGTCCAGATCGATTCCCTCTTCATCGACGAAGGCTTCGGCACCCTAGACACCGAAACCTTAGACACCGCCCTCTCCGCCCTAGAATCCCTCCGCCTCCAAGAAAAAACCGTCGGCATCATCTCCCACGTAGAAGTCCTAAAAGAACGCATCGGCGTCCAAATCAACGTCACCCGAAAGCCAGACGGCAGCAGCGCCCTCCAGGTAAGTGGGATAGTATCCACGATCTAATGTTTACTAAAATAACGCCCTTTGTACACCAGAAAAAATGAGCTCTATCGATGATCGCTTGCTGGTGTGGGAAGCGCTTTCGAGCTTTTTTTGGACACAGAGTTCGACGATAGCGACTATCATCGAATTGCGGGAATTTTGGTCTCGTCTCCGTATTCGATTCAGGATATCGAGGATATTCTTCGTTTTGAAGTTTATCCAGTGTTGATCTGTAATCTACGAAGCGTAGCTGGCGAGTGGTCGGGGTTTGATCGTGAGTGGCTTCAAAAGAAGATCGAGCCAAGGATCAATAGGCGTCCCAAGATTCGAGTTCCCTTGCTTCAGTGGTGGATGATCCGAGATCACTGGATTCGTGTTTCAATCATTGTTCGCGATAAGAGGTAAAGCAAGAGAGCATAGACCTCTGGCGAGTGGGAGACGGAGAAAGCCTATCTAAAACCAATCTATCTCTAAATCTGAACCTGAACTAACGCACCACCAAAAATATCCTAAAGAACGCCCACTTATACAGAAAGCATGTTGCTTAGTCCCGACGAACGCTACAAATATCGTTGGAACCATAATGATTTACAGGGTTCTGGCTGCTGGAGCTGGCGTGTTCGTTCCGTAAGCTGCGACTGAAGAATTACTCTATTAGAAACTACCAATGTCAATTTCTGGACGAATCCAATTTTACGCGGAGGATAAACCTGACGATCAAGCCCGTTGTATTCGGGAAATCGGCAATTTACTCGGTGCGAAGGAAGCATTTACTGCGAACGTTTTTACTGTTCCCGGCAGTAGTCTTGATTTCAGCGCTCGTCACGAAGATGACTACGATTATGATGCTTCCACCCAAAAAGTGGAAACAAAGGAGATAGATTGCCTGGCGGAAATCGTAGTGGAAGAAAATCAGTGCCTTTACATAGATGTCGCGGCTCGGGAGTTTGGTAAAAAAGCATGGGAGGAGACAAAAAAGGTTCCCGAAGAACTTCGTGATACATTCGCACCAGGTTCAGTGAGTATATGTTCGGGCAGACACGATATTTTTGAGATGATGGAAAATGAGGAAGGAACGCTATTTGCCTCTACCTGTTTTTCTGTTTCAATTTACGGCTACGGAGCTCCCCATGATTGGGCTCGCTATCGGGAAGAGATAGCGAAGCACCCATTCATCGTTGCTCTCAAAGAAGATCTTGAAAGAATTCTGGGGGAGGTAGGAATGTGCGTTTATTGGGACTGATGGTTTTCAGTCAATAGGGTAAGATGATATTGTAATGCGAACGGCATTTTAGGATCCAGAGCCCTCAATTTCTTCGAGATAGAGCTTTCGATCTTCTTCTGCGTCGAAGCGCATCCCGCAAATGAGGCGGAGTGCGAAAAATACATAAATAAAATACATGTCGTTTAGAAATACATGTCCTTTAGGCGGTAGACACTCTAGTGGCTCTCCTGTTACGGGATCTCGGGAATAATATGAAAACAAAATTTCATCTCGACGCACAGGAACGCCCAACTTGGCTCCAGTATCCTCAAGCTTTCGACAAAGTAGCTTCAGAACAAGACGGAAATCTTGAGGTGTGGTATTTTATCGAGGCTGACCGAATAAGAGCTAAGAGAGCCGGATTGTCTGAAAGATATCCTTCAAGGGATCTATTTCCATTTGCGGTTCGAGACGACAATGATGATGTAGCATGCTGGGAAAACAAGAACCCCTCGGCAGTTGTAGTCATTCATGACTTCGCGTCCGCTGGACATGAGCAAAAAGGTATCTTTCCAACCTTCGATACATGGCTTGAGCAAGTGTCTCTCGACAATCTTGATTATTAAAAGGGTAGGGCCTCATAATCTCAGCACTTCTAATTTTATCGAGCAATGACCGAAGCTATTCTTGAGAATGGTTGCGCTGACTGAAAAATCCATAATACCGATCTTGGGAAATACAAATACATGTTATCCTTCCTCCGCTCGGCTCTGCCAAGTGGGCTTCGCGTACGATTTACCGCTTTCGCGGCGGGCAGTCCCGTTGGTTCAATAAGAAGCATTCGAGGAAGGGGACGCTTTGGATGGCGCGCTTTAAGAGCGTGATGGCGGAGAATGGTGGGTGTTTGCAGACTATGGCGGCGTATATCGATCTCAATCCGGTGAGGGCTGGGCTAGTGAAAAAGCCGGAGGACTACCGGTGGTGCGGATATTCAGAAGCACTGGGTGGTATAGCCTCAGCCGATTACGGGGAGCGGGAATAGGGTAGAGGAGTGTGGCCGGGCGTTGATCCTCGATGTTTCAGAGGTTCATTTTGGAAATCTAGATTAGACTGGGGAGTTGGTGCGGGAGAGTTTTTGGATAAAATTGAGTGATGGAGCGGTTTCGAGATGTGGGTGGGCAGGCTTTAACCGGCTTTACGGTGGTGTGTGCTTTTTGCTGAGGGAAGGGCTACTGGGCGGCAAAGCGCGCGCTTGATGCTGCAGGCGCGGGCACATTTGCTGCACACGTATTCAGGGCTTTCGACGAGTGCGCGCAGCTTGCTGATGTTTTTCTCGATGTCTTTTTTCGACCAATCACAGAGTGTTTTCGCCATCTTTAGATAGTGGGATTCAATCTCAATAAGTGGCGAGATTCCCTTTTCTAGCGCTTTTTTGACGGAAGTGCGTGAACTTGCCGTCGGAGGAACGGGATTAAACTAGGTCGTAAGCTCGGCCTGATTTGCCGTCGTGGAAGGCGATGTAGGCGCGATTTACGAAGACGTTGCCGCCGGGGGTGGGGTAGTTACCGGTGAAGTACCAGTCGCCGGTGTGTTCGGGGATGGCTTTGTGGAGGTTTCCCACCGTTTGGTAGACTACTTCTATTTCGCCTTTCCATTCGGCGTCTCTGGGGAAGATGAATTCGGCGATTTTTGCGGAGATTTCGTCGTCGGTGAAGGGGGCGTAAATTTTCTTTACGGGGTTGCCCATTTCAGCGGCGGGCTTTTCGAGTTCGGCGAGGCATTCGGTGTAGACTTCGTGGAGGAGGGCGTTTTCTCCGCGTTCTTTGAGAAGGGAGATGGCGGCTTCGAAGGCGATGAATTTGCCGAATTCTGCCATGTCGATTCCGTAGCAATCGGGGTAGCGAATCTGGGGGGCGGTGGAGGCGACGACGATTTTCGCAGGATTGGTGCGGGTGAGGATCTTTAAGATGGATTTCCGCAGGGTGGTGCCGCGGACGATGGAATCATCTACGACGACGAGGCTATCGCCGGGTCGGACGACGCCGTAGGAGATGTCGTAGACGTGGGAGACGAGGCGTTCGCGGCCGGATTCTTGGGAGATGAAGGTGCGGAGCTTGATGTCTTTGTGGGCGATTTTTTCGCCCCTCGGCCAGTTGTTTAGCACGAGGTTATCGATGGCTTCTGGAGTGAGTGTTTCGCCGGAGGCCATTGCTTGGCTGATCTTGGCGTGGACTTCGTGGCGGCGGTGCTCGCGGAGGCCGAGCATGACGCCGTGGTAGGCGATTTCGGCGGTATTGGGGACGAAGGAGACGACGGTATCGGCAAGGTTGTTGTCTACGGCGTTGAGGATCTGGGGGCAGAGCCTGCGGCCGAGTTCTTGGCGTTCGTGGTAGATTTCGGGGTCGTTGGAGCGGGAGAAGTAGATGCGCTCGAAGGAGCATTTTGCGGGGGAGCGCTCTTCGGCGTAGCGGGTGATGGCGAAGGCTCCGTTGCTTTTGATGGTGGCGACGTGGCCGGGCTCGAGCTCGTGGATGTCTTCTTTTTCGGCATCGAAGATGGTCATGAGCGGGGCGCGCTCGGATGCGAAGGCGATTACTTCATCGGTCTTGTAGTAGGAGCAGGGGCGGATTCCGGCGGGGTCGCGGAAGACGAAGGCGTCTCCATTGCCGACCATGCCGGAAATGGCGTAGCCGCCGTCCCAGGCTTTGGCGGATTTGCGGATGATCTGGGCGAGGTCGAGCTCGTGGGCGATGGCTGCGGCGGTATCGGTGCCGGAGCTTCCTCCGTCGCGGAGTTCGTGGTAGAGGAAATCGTGGGCTTGGTCGAGGTGGTAGCCGATTTCTTCGAGGACGGTCTGGGTATCGGTGCCGAAGACGGGGTGCTGACCGCGGGAGATGAGGAGGTCGTTGAGCTCCGGTGTGTTGGTCATGTTGAAGTTGCCCTGTACCATGAGGGTCTTCGTGGGCCAATTGCTGCGCCGGATGTAGGGGTGGCAGGAGTTTAAGACGAAGTCTCCTGAGGTGCCGTAGCGGAGGTGCCCCATGAGGAGTTCGCCGCCGAATTCGAAGTGTTTTTTGACTGTTTCGGAGCGATTTTCATCGATGATGCCTTTTCCTATGAGCTTATCATAGGTGGAGAGCTGTTCATTGAAGAGCTGAGCGAGGGAGTCCTTTTCGATATTCCGCTCGCGGAACATGTAGGGCTGCCCGGCGGGCATGTTTATTTTGGTGCAGCCAATGCCGACGCCATCTTGGCCTCGGTTGTGCTGTTTCTCCATGAGGAGGAACAGTTTCTGGAAGCCCCAGAGGGACTGTCCGTATTTCTCCCTATAGTAGGAGAGTGGCTTTAGGAGTCGGACGAGGGCGATGCCGCACTCGTGCTGAAGTAGATCGGACACGGGGAGATTCCGGGGGAGGTTAGGGGATTCCCTCGCATCTCTTGGCGGGTTCGCAATGCCCGATCTACTGTAAAGAGAGCTTCATTCCTTCGCTGGTGCTTCGGGCGTAGATGGCACCGTTCGCTAGGACGGGGGATGACCAGCATTTTCCATCGAGAATGTGGGTGCGGGCGAGTTCTTTGTAGCCTTCGGGCTTTGCTGAAACGGCTACTAGATCTCCGGCGTCGCTGAGGGCGAGGATGGTGGGTGGTGTGGTGGCGGTGGAGAGGATTACATTGCCGGGACCGAAGCCTTTTTTGCTCCATTTTTCTTCGCCGGTGCGGATGTCGATGCAGGCGAGCGGGCCATTTCCGTAGGCTTTGAAGCTGAACATTCCGTAGAGGAAGCCATCGTGGACGATGGGTGTGCTCCAGTGGTTCATATTTTTCTTGGGTTTGCGCCAGATTTCCTCGGCTGTGAAGGTTGTGCCGCTGCCGGTGATTTTTACGGCGGCGGATCCGACGCTGTAGCCGGCGGAGCAGTAGACGATGTCTTGGTAGACTACTGGGCTGGCGGCGGTGGAAACGGCGAATTTGAAGGGGTAATTCCAGAGCTTTGTGCCGTTTTCTGGGATGACGGAGATGAGACCTTCTTGAGTGAAGAAGATGATCTGGCGGGTGCCGCCGATGGTGGCGGCAATGGGGGTCGCGTGGGTCATCTTATCATCGAATTTTGCCCATTTGCGTTTCCCGGTGGTTTTATCGAGGGCGATGAGAGCTTGGCCTTTGCCGCCACCGGCGAGGAAGATGAGGTCGCCTTCGATGAGTGGTGAGGCGGCGTTTTGCCATCTGATGTTTTCGCCATCGTGTTTTTTGAGGATGTCTTGGCTCCAAAGGAGTTTGCCGGAGGCGGCATCGAAGCAGGAGATGCTGACTTCGGCGTCGAGGGTGTAGACTTTTCCGTCGCTGAAGGAGGGAGTGGAGCGGGGGCCATCACCGCCTTTGTTGCCTCGTTTGCCGGAGTCTCCGCCGCCGTCGTAGCGGGCGGTGCCGAGTGGGGCGGTCCATTTTTGCTCACCGGTATTGGCGTCGAGGGCGATGAGAGTCTCGCGGTCGAGGCCATCTTCATCGGTCATTTTCACGATGGTGAAGGCGTGTCCTTCAGCGATGCAAAATGAGCTGAAGCCTGCTGGGGTCTCGACTTTCCATGCGGGCTTATTTTTGAAGGCGGAGAGGGGGATTGCTTCGGTGGTGGTGCGGTTTCCGGCTTGGCCGGCGTATTGGCTCCAATCGGCGGAATGGGCGGAGGTGGCGAAGAGGAAAGCTGCGGCGGGGGCGAGCAACGGGCGGAGTTTCATGATGTGAGAGTGTGTTTGACCGGAGATCAGAGGTCAAGCACGGGGGTTGAGCAGGGTTGGGGAGAGGTGTTAGGGTGGGGGTAAGATGCCCGAAGAAGAAACGCTCCCATTCCGCTCGCTCTATCGCCATGGTTTTGCCCGTGTGGCGGTGGGGGTTTCTAGTGTGGAGGTGGCGGATCCTTCAGAGAATAAGGCTTCGCTGTTACGGATGATTGGGGATGCGCATGAGGAGGGGGCTGCGGTGCTTGTGCTGCCGGAGCTTTGTCTTTCTGCTTATTCTTGTGATGATTTGTTCCATCAGGATGCGCTCTTGAAGGATTCTTTGGCGAGGCTTGAGGAGGTGATGGCTTCTACGGCGGGGCTTTGTCCTATTTCGTTCGTTGGGGTGCCCCTGGTTTTTTGGGGGAAGCTTTTTAACTGCGCGGTGGCGATTCATGAAGGGCGCATTCTTGGGATCATTCCGAAGACGTATCTGCCTGGCTATCGGGAGTTCTATGAGCCGCGCCAATTTTGTGCGGCGCGTCATGCGCTGGGGAATGAGGTCGAAATTTTTGGTGAAACGGTTCCTTTCGGAAATGATCTTGTTTTCCGGGCGACGAATATTCCGGATCTTGCGGTGCATGCGGAGATTTGTGAAGACGTCTGGACGCCGGTGCCTCCGAGTACGTTTGCGGCTCTCGCGGGAGCTACGGTTCTTACTAATCTTTCTGCGAGTAATATTACAGTAGGCAAGGCGGATTGGCGGAAGACTCTTTGTGCGGGGCATTCCGGGCGTTGTGTCTCGGCGTATCTTTATGCTGCGGCTGGTCCGGGCGAATCTACGACTGACCTTGCGTGGGATGGACATGCGTTTGTGTATGAGAATGGTGGGCTTCTTGCTGAATCCGAGAGGTTTAGTGCGGAGCCTCACCTCACGGTGACGGATATTGATCTCGGGCGTCTTGCTGCTGAGCGGCTTCGCCTTACGAGTTTTCATGAGGCTGCTTCTGAGCATCGCGATCGTGTGGCGGCGATTCGTGAGGTTCCCTTTACGTTTGCGGTTCCTCAGGTGGAGTTGCCGCTTGTGCGTACGATTGCACCGCGTCCGTATGTGCCGGCAGATGCTTCTGAGCGGGATGCTCGCTGCTACGAGGCGTATCATATCCAGGTGGCTGGGCTGAAGAAACGTCTCGATGCGAGTGGGATTCAGAAGTTAGTGATCGGGATCTCTGGTGGTCTTGATTCTACTCATGCTCTTATTGTTGCTTGCCGGACAATGGATGCATTGAAGTTACCCCGGGAAAATGTGCTGGCTTATACGATGCCTGGTTTTGCTACGGGTAAGGAATCGTTGTTGATTGCTCATCAGTTGATGACGGCGCTTGGCGTCACTGCGCACGAACTCGATATTAAACCTTCTAGCAAACAGATGCTTGAAGATATCGGGCATCCGTATTCGAAGGGCGAGGAGCAGTATGATGTTACGTTTGAAAACGTCCAGGCGGGAGAGCGGACGAGCCATCTCTTTCGCTTGGCTAATCACCAAGGTGCGATGGTGCTTGGAACGGGGGATCTTAGTGAACTCGCTCTTGGCTGGTGCACGTATGGCGTGGGCGATCACATGAGTCATTACAACGTCAATGCTTCGGTGCCTAAGACTCTCATTCAGCATCTTATTGGCTGGGTCGCGGAAACTGGGGAATTTGGTGGCGATGCGAGTGCTGCTCTTCGCGCGGTGCTTGCTACCGAGATTACTCCCGAACTGGTCCCAGATACGGGCGGGGGTGTGCAGAGTACTGAGGCGAAGGTGGGACCTTATGAGCTACAGGATTTTCATCTGTATTATATTACGCGATTCGGCTTTCGACCGAGTAAGGTGGCATTCCTTGCGGAGCATGCGTGGAAGGGAAGTTATGCGCTTCCAGAGATTAAAAAGTGGCTTAAAGTGTTTCTCTGGCGGTTTTTCCAGACGAGTCAGTTTAAGCGTACTTGTGTGCCGAATTCTCCGAAGGTGGGAAGTGGTGGGAGCCTTAGTCCTCGTGGGGATTGGCGTGCTCCGAGTGATAGTAGTGCGGCTGTCTGGATTCGGGAGCTTGAGGAAAATGTGCCGGAGTAAGCGATGAGGACAGATAAAGAAATTTTCCGGATATTCCAAAAATGTCCCGAGTTTGTTGCGAGTCTTGCCGGGCTTGAGGAGGATGGGCCGGCTTCGATGGAATCGGTGACGATTAAAGCTCTCCAGCGGAGTATGGATGGGCTCGTGCGACCGGTAGATCCAGAGCGTCCGCTGACGGTGGTGGAGGTGCAGTTCCAACGATCGGAGAGTATTTACAGCCGAACGGTGATCGAAATGGCGGCGATCCAGGATGAGAATCAGAACCGGGCAGTAAAGGGTGTCATCTTTTTTGCGACACGGAGCTTGGATCCGGAGGTGCTGCCGTGGACGCGGGTGGTCAATTCTGTGATTTTGGATGAGGTGCTGATCGAGCGCGAGGCGGTGGCTCCGAATGATCCGTTGGTTGCCGTTTTTAAGCCAGTCTTCGAGCCTGATGGTGCGGTGCTTGAAAAATGCGCGGCAGAGCATTACCGTACGATCAAGAACAGCAATAAACTAAGTCTGGAGCAATCCGAAGCTCTCGGGGAAGTTTACCTTCACTGGCTGCTCGAAAGACTTACTGACCGAACCCAAGAAGAAATCGCTATGATTCTAGAACTACCGGATATTAAAGACACACGTGCAGGCAGAGAGCTTCTCGAAGAGGGGCGTGAGGAAGGACGTGAAGAGGGGCGCGAGGAAGGACGTGAGGAGAGTATTCTTTTCATCGCCAGGAAGCGCTTTGGAGTGGACTCTGTTGATGCGAATCTAGAGAAAAAAATTAGGTTTCTCAGCGCGGCGCAGCTTGCGGACTTACTCAATACATTGCTCGACGTGCCTGATTTGAAGGCGTTCACTCAGGCTGTAGCTAGTTTTGAGCAATAGACTGGTTCACTTCACTTTCTGCAATATGTAGCGAAGGCGTAGTGTAACGGCTAGGAGCGCTGCGGCGATGAAGAGGGTGAGGACGATGGCATTGAGGTAGAGGGTGTTGAAGCCGCTGCGTTTTTTGGGAGTGCCGTCTTCGTTGGTGGCGGGCGGGAGGAATTTGAGGGTTTTGCGGGTGCCGAAGAAGATGTTGCGGCGTTTTACGTCGCGGTAGTCGAGGCGTTCCATTTCGGCTTTGGTGACGAGGTCGAGGACCTTTTGGTTGATGTAAACGTCGTCGGCGGTGACGGGAGTTTCGACGGAGTCGGGGAGGCCGGTGGTGTAATCCGCGGGGTCGAATCGTCCACTCCTTAATTGGGCGCGGATGGTGGTGAGTAGATCGGCGAGGGCGGTAGAGGTCTCGGCTTCTAGGCCTGCGATGACGGCGAGTGCTTGTTTGGCGACATCTAATTGGGTTTCTTGCTCGGGGGTGAGGACTTCGAATTCGATGAGGGAATTAATTTTTTCTTCGAGTTCGCTTTGGGTGACGGCGATGGGGTGGTGATTGGCTTGGGCGATGATGGCTGCTTCGTAGGCCCACCGAAGAGGCATAAATTGGCAGATGAGGGGGACGCTGAGTTCATCGGGTGGCTCTGGAGCTTTGCCGGTGGGAGTGCCGTCTGCAGCGGGGGCGACCCAGCGGCGGATGCTGAAGAGGAAGTCTAGGTCGCGGTTCATTTCCTCATACTTGATGAGGGCTCCGCCGAGGATGATTTGGGGGATGAGGATGATAGGAATCCAATTCAGGGCGGTCTTTGAATCTTTGACGATGGAAGAGATGAAGAGTCCGATGGCGACGCCACTGATGGAGGTGAGGGACATCCAGCCTAGGTGGACGAGTCCGGTGCCTCGTATTTCCAGAATGGCGTTGCCGACTAGGAGGTAGATTGCGCACTGGAGGATTGCGAAGAAGGCAAGGGTGGCGAATTTGGAAAGCGTGTAGGAGAAGGGGTTGATCCCGTGATTGCGCTCGCGCTGGAGTAGGGCGCGGTCGCGGATGATTTCATCTGCTGAATTGGTGAGGCCAAGAAACATTCCTACGACGAGGGTGAGGAAGAGGTAGGCGGGGATGTGGAAGGCGCTGGCGAAGGTGTAGCCGCCGTCTTCGGAGTATCGAAGTACGGTGGCGACGAGGGCGGCGAGGGCGGGCGCTTCGAGGATTGTGGTGAAGAGGTTGGAGCGGTTTCTCAGGCGGCTGAAGAATGCTCGGTGGAGGAGGGCGCGGAAGGTGACGCGAGTTTCGCGGGGGCGCCGGGTTGGGGGGGTGGGAAGTCGGGCCGGGGCTGGGGGCTCGGTGAGGGTGATGGTGGTGGTGGTGTCTGGCCCTGTTTCTGCTTCTTCGACGATGCGGTGGGCTTGGAAACGGTTGGACCAGTATTCGGGGGTGAAGCGGCGGGCGGGGCGTGAGTGGCCGCGGCGGTCTTCTTCGTAGAGAATATCGCCACCGAGGTCGCGGAGGGGGGATTCGAGGACATCGAAGATGGCGTCGGGCTGGCGCCAGTCGGTGGCGGTGGCGCGGATTTCGGCGTCGGAGGTGGTGGGGGCGAGGGTCTCTTCGTGGGCGGCACGGAAGTAATCGAGGGCGTCGTCGGTGGTGCCGTAGAAGGCGAGACGGCCGCCGCGGTCGAGGAGGATGGCTTTGTCGAAGAGGTGAAAGAGCTTGGTGCTGGGCTGGTGGATGGAGACGAGGACGACTTTGTTGTGGGCGAGGCCACGGATGATTTCGAGGACGTGCTCGGAGTCTTTGGAGGAGAGGCCGGAGGTGGGCTCGTCGATGAGGAAGACGTCGGAGGCTGCGACCATGTCCATGCCGAGGTTGAGGCGTTTGCGCTCGCCGCCGGAGAGGAATTTATCGGAGGGGTCGCCGGCGAGGCGATTCCGCATGGGGTGGAGGCCAAGTTCGTTGAGCTTATTGCCGACGCGATTTGCGCGGTCTTTTTTGGAGACTTGGGGGACGCGGATGGCGGCGGCGGTGGTGAGGTTCTCCTGCACGGAGAGGAGGGGATCGAAGGCTTCTTCGTGGGGGATGAAGGCGATGAGTGGGCGGAGCTCTTCGGGGTGGCGATAGAGGGAGAAGCCATTCAGAAGCACTTGGCCTCCTTGGGGGCTGAGGTGGCCGGCAAGTGTGCGAAGAAGGGTGGATTTGCCGCATCCGCTGGGCCCCATGACGCAGATCATTTCGCCGCGTCTTGCGGTGAAAGAAATACCATCGAGGGCGGGGGCTCGGGGGCCGTAGCGGTGGCTGAGGTCCCGGGCTTCGAGGGTGGCGACGAGGGTGTGCTCTTCTTCGATTGTGCGATCGGCGAAGTCGCAGCGGAGGTAGTGGCCTTCGCCGAGGGCGATGGTCTCATCGGTGCGAAGGGTGGCGCGATCGCGGATTTCGATCCCATTGACGAGAGGGGGGCGGTCGGCGTGGAGGACTTCGAGTGTGCCGATGCGGTTTTCGTAGTCGCAGACGATTCGTAGAAGAATGTGGCCGACGTTTTTTGCCTGCTCGGAGAGGAGGATGTCGCCTTGGCGGAGCTTGGAGGGGTCGTCGGAGACGAGGTATTCGGTGCGGGAGGCGAGGAGATCGAAGCTGCCTCCGAATTCACGTGCTCGGCGGCGGAGGTCGTCGAGGCCGATTTCAGAGCTGTCGTCGAAAGTGATGCGATCGAGTAGGGTCGCTTCGATGACGGTGCCTTTGTGGAGTGGCACTCCGGCGACGGAGGCGGGAGTTTCGCGTAGCGCGCGTACTTGGACGCCGAGACCAAATTGGATTTCGAGGTGGGTGTCTCGCGATTTTATTTTATCGATGTGCGGGGTGGAGGTGCCGCTGGAATTCGGGTCGCTGCAAGTGAGGTAGAGTTTTGTGGAGGATACGTCTTTTTTCGCGTTGAAGTAGAAATCGAGATCTGCGTGATCGAGGACAAATTCATCGAGCACGGCGCTCTGGCCTTCAAAGAGACGGCAAAATTCATCTTTGGCGACCTGGCGTCCGCGGGCGATGATGGGAAGCTCACCGACGTTTTTTAGGAGCATGAGGTTCCCGAAGCGGAACGCTGCGAGCGAGTAGCCATCGGGGAGGGGAGGGAGAACGACATCACCGGGGGTGCGGCCTGCGACGAAGAGGCTCTCCAAGGGGCGCTCCATATCGGGATCGGGTGGCGGCTCGCCTTCGTCGCTACTGGTATTGAGCTGGTAGACGATATCGATAGCCTCGGTGGCGACCCCGAGATTCGTCATGAATTGGTAAAACGCCAAAAGTTGTTGTCCCTGAAAACGGGCTCGGGAGACCAGTACGTAGAGCTGAACGCCGAGGAGGATTTTTTCGCCGATATCGAGCTGCCCGGAAAGTTCCTGGGCGACGTCGTTGAGCTTGGGAGGTTTTTTGAGGGCGTCTCTATAAAGGGTGCGTAGCTCGGAATAGAGCGTTTCGGGAAACTGTGCTCTCAGGAATCCGAGGGAAGAATCGATGTCTTCTTCGATAATGCGGCCATCGACCTTCGAAAATCCGGCATACACCTTGATGAGTAGCGGGAGCATCGCGCGGGCGGAGGGGGCACGACGGGGGCGGAGTTTTCGCCAGAGGCGGGAGACTGCGGGGGGCTTCGAGTGCGTAATCCTTGCTGGAGTGGTGGCTGCTGGCTTGTGCGGGGCACTATGCGTTTCCGGAATTGGGGCATCGCTAGCCGTGTCACTGGGGCGTTGCGTTTCGGTATCAGGAAAATCGTCCATTGGGGAGGGAATAGTCTTGGACGCGTCCGGCTCCTAGCGCCAGGGTTTGCGCCCTCAAATTGCACCCATCCGTAGCGTGTGATAGCGTCGCCTTCCAACGCTGTTCTCGCCACTTGGCACCGATCCCTTTATTCTAATGTCCGACGACAAATCCTCGAACGAGCCTCCCTCAAATCCCCGCAATCAGCAGGGAAACGGGGACAATAATTTTAATTGGCGTGGCCTAGTCCTGCTTTCCGTGGCGATCGCGCTGATCGTCGCAGCCTTTGGCTGGCGGAAATTGGATGGTACGGTAATTGAAAAATCCTATCAGGAATTCACGGCACTCGTCGAGGCAAATAAAATTATAAAAGGAAACAAGGAAAAGCCACTTCTCCTCGTCACCGACAATGCTGCCGGAGAAGAGTATATTTCTGGGTATTACGAGGAAGATCCCGCAGTCCTCGCGGCTGCTGAAGGGGCCGATTCGAGCACGGGACCGACGGAGCGACGCTTTCGCACTACGGTAAATATTAATTACCTTGGCGATGACCTTAAAGCGCTTCTTGCGGCGAAAGGGCTTACAGCGAACCCGATTGTGCGGAATTCACAGATGGGCGGAATTCTGCTCACCTTCCTGCCTTTCATTTTCATCGTCCTGATTCTTTACTTTATCTTCCGCCAGCAGATGAAAATGGCAGGCAAAGGAGCTATGAGCTTCGGCAAGAGTAAGGCGAAGATGCTCTCGATGGATAAGAACAAGGTGACGTTCAAGAACGTCGCCGGAGTGGATGAAGCCAAAGAGGAGGTCTGGGAGATCGTGGAGTTTCTTCGCGATCCGAAAAAGTTCCAACGCCTTGGTGGTAAGATCCCTAAGGGAGTTCTTCTTGTTGGCTCTCCAGGAACGGGTAAAACGCTCTTGGCTCGCGCGATTGCGGGTGAGGCGGATGCGCCGTTCTTTAGTATTAGCGGTTCGGATTTTGTTGAGATGTTTGTCGGAGTCGGCGCTTCGCGGGTTCGCGATATGTTCGAGCAGGGCAGGAAGAACGCTCCTTGTATCGTCTTCATCGATGAGATTGATGCCGTAGGGCGTCACCGTGGCCATGGAATGGGTGGCGGGCACGATGAGCGTGAGCAGACGCTGAACGCGCTCCTCGTGGAGATGGACGGTTTTGATACCCAAGAGGGCGTGATCATCATCGCCGCGACAAACCGTCCGGATGTGCTTGATCCCGCGCTGCTTCGTCCTGGTCGTTTTGACCGCCAGGTTACGGTTCCGCTTCCAGATGTGAAAGGCCGCGAAGAAATTCTCCGTGTGCACTCCAAGAAGGTGAAGATGGCGGCGGATGTAAATCTCAATGTGATTGCTCGAGGCACTCCAGGTTACTCGGGTGCTGAGTTGGCCAATGTGATTAATGAGGCGGCGCTTCTAGCGGCGCGCTCGGGAAAGAAAGCCATCGATACTGAAGAGCTTGAAGAGGCACGGGATAAGGTGCGCTGGGGCAAAGAGCGCCGCAGCCTTGCGCTTTCCGATAAGGAAAAGGAAAACACCGCTTACCACGAGGCTGGTCACGCGATCTGTCTGATGCGTCTCGATCACACCGAGCCACTGCATAAAGTGACGATTATCCCACGTGGGCCTTCATTGGGCTCCACGATGTGGCTTCCTGCGGAGGATAAATACACGAACCGTAAGAATGAGCTGCTGGATGATCTCGTGGTCGCCATGGGCGGACGAGTTGCTGAAGAAATTGTCTTTGGTGATGTGACCAACGGTGCTGCTGGCGATATCAAGCAAGCGACGAACATCGCCAAGAAAATGGTGTGTTCCTGGGGCATGAGCGATGATCTCGGAATGGTCGAATATGGCGATAGCGGCGGAGAGGTCTTCCTTGCCCGTGATATCAACCGTGGTCGCGAATTTTCTGAAGACACTGCCATGAAGATTGATGTGGAAGTGAAGCAACTGATCGATAACGCCTACGCTACCGCTACCCAGCTGCTCACCGAGCACCGCGGGGAGCTTAATGCGATTGCTGAAGGGCTCCTCGAATACGAGACGCTCGATCGTAAGCATATCGAAGAGATCATGGAGCATGGCAGCATCCAGAATCCGCCATCTTCGCCAACTCCTCCCGCACCACCGGCGGCCCCTCCAGAGCCTGCTGCTACCGGCGCTGATAAGCCTAGCGAGAATGGTGATGGGACACTCCCGCCAGACCTAGCGGGCGCACCGGCCTGATTCTAAAAATGAAAAAAGCCCGGACGGATTTGAATCCGTCCGGGCTTTTTTTGTGAGCGGGTATTGGAGAAATGCGTGATGCCTTCTCCTGCGGCGAGGCGCGGTTTACTCAGATTCGGTTTCTGGAGCTTCCTCCTCAGTTACTTCTGGCTCCTCGGTGGCTTTGGCCGTCGCTTCGGCGGCTTGCTCAGCAGCCTTTGCGGCTGCTTTAGCGGCATCTTCTTGAGCCTTCTTTACTTCAGCTTCGCGGGCGGCTTTCTCTGCTTCCTCTTTTTCTTTGAGTTCTTTCTGCTTTGCGGAGGGCTGGGAAGGTGCTGGCTCGTCGAGCTGGCGGAGGCGCTCATCGGTGCGGGTGATGAATTCGTTTCCGGCATATTTCTGCGAGGCAATTTGTTCGTACTGGCGGCGGGCGCCTTCTGTATCTCCTTCGTCCCAGGCGAGATCGCCAAGACGCATGAGGGCTCCGGGGGCTACGGCGCTATCGGGTTGCTCGGAAAGGATGCTTTCAAATACTGCCTTTGCTTCTGCTCCGTTGCCTGCGGCTTGCTGCTGCATTCCGATGGCGAACATTGCTTGCGGGCGAAGCGGGTGATTGGGGAATTCGGAGAGGAATGTTTCCAGTTTTGCGATGGCTTCATCTGGCTTTGCATCGGCTCCTGAGGCGAGAAGGTTGGCTGCTGCGATGAGTGCATTTCCTGCTCCTAGCGTGCCGGGGTGCTCGGCGGTCACTTTCTCCAATTCTTCGATGGTCGTGGCTGCGGTGAAGGCTTCGGCTCCGGCAAGTTGCGTGGCGTCTTTGTTTCCAAGATAGACCAGGACTCCAGATGTGACGATGAAGACTGCGGCAATGCCTCCGAAGATGGCTTTGCGGTTTTCCTGGAGAGCCATTTCAAGTGGCGAAGGTGCTCCCATTAATTCCATTTCTTCAGCGGGTGCGTCGGAAGGGGAGTTGGATGGGCTGGATGGGGGCTGGACTGGATCTGCCATGGCAATTTAGGAAAAAAATGGGGGTACCGGAGGGGCGGGTAGTAAAGCGCACGCCAGCTGTGCCGCAATCGGAATTGCGGGGCGTCGGTGCGGGGAAGAAATGAGCGTTTCTCAGTTATACGGCAACCGCTGCGCGTGCCTCATCTGCGAGTGGAGTCGATAGGTAACGCTCGCCGGTAGAGCAACCGATGGTGACGATCGTTTTCCCTTTGTTTTCTGGGCGGGCGGCGAGTTTAAGTGCTGCGGCGACATTTGCTCCGGTGGAGATGCCTGCGAGAATTCCCTCTTCTTTGGCTATTCTGCGCGCCATGGCGAAGGCCTCGTCGTTTGATACTTTAATGGATTCTAGGATCTGGGCGTTGCCGTTGCTGTCTTTGAGGTGGAGATTTCCTGGGATGAAACCGGCTCCTGTGCCTTGGATCTTGTGCGGTCCGGGGGTGGTGGTCTCGCCGGCGAGCGTCTGGGAAATTACAGGGGAGTCTTCGGGCTCGACGACGATGACTTGGAGTGATTCTTTACGTGGCTTCAGTGCTTCGACACATCCGGTGGCAGTGCCGCCGGTGCCTACGGCGGAGACGATGATGTCCACGCTGCCATCGGTGTCTTCCCAGATTTCTTCGGCGGTGGTGGCGGAGTGAATGGCGGGGTTTGCGCTGTTGTTGAATTGCTGGGGCATCCAGGAGTTTTCCGTTTCGGAAACGATCTCTTCTGCTTTCTCGATGGCACCTTTCATGCCTTTGGGGCCTGGAGTGAGGACGAGCTTGGCTCCGAGAAGAGCGAGGAGGGTGCGGCGCTCGAGGGACATTGTCTCGGGCATGGTGAGAATGATTTTATAGCCTTTGGCTGCCGCGACGAAGGCGAGCGCGATTCCTGTATTGCCGCTGGTAGGCTCGACGATGGTGGTGCCGGGCTTGAGGGTACCGTCCTTTTCTGCGGCTTCGATCATGGCTTTGCCGATTCGATCTTTTACGCTGCCAAGGGGATTGAAGAATTCACATTTAAGGAGGACGGTCGCCTCGCAGCCATTGGTGACTTTATTCAGTTTCACGAGGGGCGTGCGCCCGATGGTTTCTACGATGTTGTTGTAAATATTGCCCATGGGTAATGGGGTATTTTTAAGGCGTCGTGGACTTCAATGCAAACGCCACTTGTGGTTTAGCCTTGGTGAGTCCAGGGAAATTGGGTGAAACCGAAAGAACTCGCTGCGGCTTTAGATTCCGTGCCACATTGGAATATCGAAGGTGATGAGATCACGCGTAGCTACGAGTGCGGGAGTTTCCGTGAAGCGGTGGAGCTAGTGGCGAAGGTCGCAGATTTGGCTGAGGCTCAAAATCATCATCCACACATCACGATTAATTACCGAAAGGTGACGCTGCGGCTCACGACTCATAGTGAGGGCGGGCTTACGAAGAAGGATTTTCTCCTGGCGATTGCGTGTGATCGTGCTGCTGCCTAGAATGTCTCGCTTTCCAAGCATTGGCGAAGCCAGCTGATGAGTCTCTTGGCATCTGAATTTGATTCGGCGGAGGATTCTAGAGCTGCCCAATCGGTTGCCGGGCGTTGCCGGGCGGGGGAGAGGATGCGGATGTCGAGACGGGCGCAGAGGGCGTCGAATTCAGAGTCTCGGAGTTTTCGCAGTTCTGCAGTGTCGGGCATCTGGTCGAGGCCATCTGGGGTGAGGCCATAGGTCGTGACGCCGATTCCGTGGTGGGCTCCGAGAGTGCGGATTTGATCGGCTAGCTGGCCGTCGCTGATTGCACCTGCGATGTGAAGGGCGCCAGCATTTGCCCATTCGGAGTGGCTGACGCATTGGAAGAAGCTCTCGCGAAAATTTTCGTGAGTGACGTGCATCTTGAGCTTTGCCGTCGTGATACTGAAGGAGGGTAAGCCGGCTGCAGCGCGGACGGCCATTGCGGGGCGATCTAGAGACACGCGGCCATCTGAGTTTTCTGTGAGTACGTGCCAGGCGACGAGAGCGAGATCGGGGAATTTCCAGAGGTTTGCCAGTGGCGCTCCCGAGCTGAAGGAGTCTTCAAAAGCGAAGGGGTATTGCCCAGTCCCCATTGCAATGCGTTGCACTACGGCACGAAATTTCCGAGCGCGCGTGATGGCGAGATCCACATTCCCTGGAGCTTGCTCGAAAAGGCCGGGTTCGAGGCTTGGCTGGGAGGAGGAGTGGATGGCATCACTGCTGAAGCCTCCCACCGAATAGGACCGAAGGTAGTAGCCTTGTCCCTGCTCGACTTTGGCAATGGGCGACGATGGGTCGCAGCACATGATCGAGAAGTGGTAGCGGAGCGTGGCGTCGCTGTATTCCTGTGGGATCCGAAGACGGACGAGCCTGATCAGCTCGGTGCCTTTCACCGATTCTGATGGACTTTCAGGAAGAATATCAGGAAGAAGGTCTTTGAGCTGGTCGCGGAGAGTGGTCGCCATGAGAAAGGGTAATCTATAACCTAGAACGGAGTGTCGTACTCACCAGTAAATTTTAAAAAGATTGCGGAATCTTTTATTTCCCGCTGTCTGATTCGGTCTCGCCATCGTGCCTTCGTAAGGCTATCCTAATGACTTATCCATGGCGGAATATTCCGAAGATCCCGACCTCCGTTGTCCTCGCTGCGTTCAGCTTCTCGCTGGGGCGGCGTCTCAGTGCGAGCATTGTGGGTTCGACCTCGAATCGCTCGATGGCGTCTTTGGGGAAGAGGTGGTTTTCCTCGATCGTGTGACCGACCCAACTGGCGAACTCCGGGGACGTGAACGCACTCTCCTTGCTGAAACACTCGAAGGCTTTGATGACCGTTTTCCCCAACTTTTCGTGGCGACTTATCTTGGCTACCTTCCCGAGGTGACCACGATTCGGCAGTTCGGCTTCTGGCTGATGAATCGCGCTGCCATCAATGGCGTGGATGTGGGTCGTCCTAATCATCATGGGATTCTCTTTGTTGTTGATCTGCAGGGGCAGTCGGTGGGGCTTACACTTGGCTATCAGGTCGAACCCTTTCTTTCTCACGCTGATCGTGGGAAAATCCTTCGCGTCGGCACCCGCGCTTTCGCTGCCCAAGACTACGGACGTGGGCTGCGCGACTGCGTAAAGCAACTTGGAGAACGCCTCGCGGCGAGCTCGCGGAGGGCGGCGCGCCAGCCGGAGCGTTTCGGATCAAGTGGACTCATTGAACCGAGCAAGGGGATCGGTCTTGTCCCGCTTCGAATCGGGCATCGGTTTCTTAAAAAAGTCCGGCCGACCGAAGATGTCTCTGAGCTGATATCCGAAGAAACGGAGGTCGAAGAATGAGGTGCCGTATTCTATTGATTGCGCTCTGTCTCACGGGAGCGGCTTATTCTTCTCCGGTGGGTGAAGATACGAAGACTATTGAGCCTGAGCCTACTTCGACCATTCCTGAGCTGGATCTTCCTCTACCGGTCTGGGACAGTGATGAATATCGAAAGATTGATACGGGGCTAAGGCAGATGAACCTCGGTGGAGGGCTCTGGCCTTCCGAGCAGATTCAGATTTTTCCGAATGTAGATGAAGAGATTATTCCGCTGTCTCCAGGATCTTTGGTGATTCCTGCCGGGCAAGGAACGCTTCTTAGTTACGCATTATTCAATCAATACTTTGCGGATCGTCCTGCCGCGTATCTTGCCGATCCCCAGAATCTTCTTGCGCGGCCATTCCGCGAAAATGTGGAGCGCTTCCTTACCTATCATTCCTCTGAGTCTAAGATTACGACTTACGTGCTCGTGTTTAAGAAGGGGCAGGAATTTCCGATTGAGCTATCCACGCGCGCCATCTGGCGTCGGTGGTTTCCCGAAGGGGAGGGGGCAATCGTCTTTTATTATATGGGAGAGCCTGAGGCGACGGCTATTGAGTTGGGTCAGGCATTTGCTGAAAGTGCTGGGAATGAACGCCTCGAATCGCTTCTCAATACTTGTGTCTCCGATGCTCTCGAAAGCCCGTTTCCCGGCGGGCAGCTTGAGCGCTTCTGCGTGAAATACTCGGTGCAAACCTATCAACTAGAGAAAAATATCGCTCAGGAAGCTCGTGCGACAATGGCGACGGTCGGGCTTGATGAAAAAGAGGATATCGAAGTGCCACCGGCGAAAGCGATTCTTCCGGTCGTCCTCGCTGCACTTGGTGCGATCGGGACACTACTCATCTGGTGGATTCGGGGGAGACGCCCCGTTTACTTTCCGGAGTTTGATGAGATTCCCGTAAGGCTTGGTGGCGAATACACGGGTGGCACCGATGCTGTCGTCTCCTTCAGCAGAGGTGGCTGATTCTCTTAGAGCGATTTGCGGAAGAGGATTGATTCGCCGCGCTTAGTGACGATCGCTGAAGAGGCGCTTTCGGCTGCTTGGCCGCTGGGGAGAGAGAAACGGAGCGTCTCTGTGCCGGTGCGCAAAAGTGATTCTAGTGTGAGGGATCGAAGGAGGGGGAGGATCCACTCATTGTACTTTCCGGCGAGGGTTACTTCGAGATCACGGGTAGCGTGTGTTTTTTGAGATGTCACGAGCAGCACTCCTTTAATCTCTTCGCCTACCAATGCGACCGATGAGGCTTTCGCTGAAAACCCGTTGATGTTATCGCGGACACGATCTGCGACTACGGGAGATACCAGTTTCATCTGGCGCTTCAGAAATTCTCCGACATCTGCCTTGGCCACCTCGCGGAGAGACACGACTTGTCCACCGCGAGGAATTCGTCCTGGGGGCGGGGTCACTGCTGCGAGGTCTGCGACTCCGGCTTGGAAATGATGCAAGCGATCGGTCTCGGTGAAGCCTGCTGCGGCGAGAAATTTCGCGCCTGCATCTTTCGGCTCCACATTGCGTGCAGGTTCGAGTGCTTGGCTGCCCAGATCGTAGGCGGCATCGCCCACAGCTTTGAGTAGTGCGGATCCGATACCTTTGCGGCGTAGCCCTGGATTTACGGCGAGGGTTAAGTGCGCGGGCACCATCGAAGCGACGCTATTTTTGGGGACAGAAGCTAGAGCGAACCCGGCATGTGGCCGTGGTGATCCATCTTCGGCTGGTGCACGTTCTGCGACGACGAGCGCTTCAGCATTCCCTTTGCCTGGATGGTATAATTTAGGGAATGCCCAGCGGAGCAATGCGTCATCTGCCGCTCCGCCTTGTCTCACCCGGATGTCGTTTGGTATCATACGGGGAGATTGGCGAATTTTTCTTCGATGCGCGCGAGGGCAAAGTCTTGGAGCGCGGCGTTTCCGATTTTGTCCACAACTTCGGCGGTGAAGCCAATCGTGATAAGTTGGCGGGCAGTGGTGGGCTTGATTCCGCGAGCGAGAAAGTAGAAGAGTTCGTCGTCTTCGATCTGTCCAGAGGTTGAGCCGTGCGAGCACTTTACTTGGTCTGCATTGATTTCGAGACCAGGCATCGAATTCGCCTCGGCGTCGTCGCTGAGGAAGAGGTTGCGGCAAGTCTGGTAAGCGTCCGTGCCGTGGGCGCCATCATCGACAACGATCAGTCCGGCAAAAACCGTCTTCGACGTATCGTAAAGCGCGTTTTTATAAAGGAGATCGGAGGTCGTATTCGGAGCGTGGTGGAGCTGAAGTGTGCGCTGGTCGAATTGCTGCGAGCCAGAAGCCACGTTCACCGAAAGCATGTCGCTGTTTCCTCCAGCGCCATTGAGGTGGGAAGTTGCTTCGTTGCGGATCCAGGTGCCACCAAGGTTCAGAGTGAAGCTCTTTACGTTGGCGTCTTTACCCGCCGATGTGCTGGCGATTTGAATGCCGCGAGTCGCAGAGTTCCAGCGCTGGATATTTGCATAGGTAATATTCGCGCCGTCTTTCGCGATCAGATCGCAAACTCCGATTGAGAGGCTCGCAGACGTCTCATCAGCAGAAACGAACTGATCGATCACCGATACCTGAGCGTTCGCTTCAGCAACCACCAAGGTATGCGGAAAGATTACTGTCTTGTCGCCACCGAGCCAGTGCGTGACTTCGATAGGTTTTTCGATCACGACGCCGGAAGGGACATAAATGACAACGCCCTCCGAGGTGTGCTCGCGGTGGAGTTCCGCATATCCAGCAGAACCAAGCTCGAATGGCTGAGCCATGAAGTGCTCGTCTACCAATGCTTTATGTTTCTCACGTGCGTCGGCCAGCGATAGTACGATCACACCATCAGGGAGTGCATCGCCTGTCTGCGAGATAAGTTTGCTATTCGCAAAAACAAACCGTGCAGAAGCTTCCTCGACGCCAATCGTGGAAAGTCCGGCAGAATCGAGTTCAACAGCCGAAGCCGGCTGCAAATCTTCAAGCGATTTGAGCTGAGAAAGATCAGCAAAACGCCAAGACTCCTCTTTACGGTTCGGAACAGGGGGGAGGGTGATCGAAGTCACTTCAGGATTTGGGGGTGCGGCTAGGGACACGGGAAAACGAATATTCGTTATTAGGTTGTTCTTTTTCGACGTAACGCTGTGGTTACAAAGGCGACGAGCGAAAGTGCAGCGACTGATGGTTCGGGGATAGGTGTGATACCTCCAATACTAAACCGAATTCCCTCTGTTCCAAAGACTCCTGATCCGATATACCCTGCTCCAGATGAAATGTCTCCGAGTGGCTGGTCGTCGGATCCTGATGAAAGAAGTGTGAACGGGGAAGTGTCGTCAAGAAGCAGAACTCCCAAGCCGATAACTGCGTCGGTTCCGCTACCAGGAAATACTCCCGGGATTGTAGCTCCTCCGAAATCCCCGTGGTCGGTCGAGATTGAGAACGAGTCATTACCTCCTGCGTCATTGTTTGTGATAACTCCCTCCGCTCCAAAAAAAGCTATCAAATCAGGAGCTGTTGTGAGTTGCCACGTATTTGAACCTACGATCACTTCGATGTTCACGCCTCCCGGTGCTGCAGAATAAAATCCGCCTTCAAGCGTCACTATTTCGGGGGCTAAGAGGTCACTATCATATGTTATTGTTCCAGTAACAGGATTGCCAATGTTGGCAAATCCTGAAAGCGGGTTGGAAGCTGGAGCTTCGTCGGTAACAATGCCCGTGAAAGCGTAAGAATAGACTGTGGCGTAAACCGAAGAAGCAGAAAATAGCGAAATAACAACTGCAGGTAATGGAGAAAAAGATTTCATTTGATAGAGAAGCGAGATTATCAGCCGACCGACTCCTCCATCTCGAGGTCGATGAGGCGCTTTAGTTCCACGGAGTATTCCATCGGGAATTCGCGGACGAGGTCGTTAACGAAGCCGTTTACTGAGAGGGACATGGCTTCGCCTTCGTTGAGGCCGCGTTGCTTCATGTAGAAGATTTGGTCTTCGCTTACTTGGCTGACGCTGGCTTCGTGCTGGGTGGCGTGTTGGTTGCCGCGGACGGTGATTGCTGGGTAGGTGTCGGTGCGGCTTTTGCTGTTGATGAGCAGGGCGTCGCACTCGGTGTTGTTTTTGCAGCCTTTGAGGTGCTTGGGGATGTGGACTTGGCCGCGATAGGTGGAACGGCCGGTGCCTACGGAGATACTTTTCGAAACTACGTTGGAAGTGGTTTCGTCGGCGGCGTGAACCATCTTGGCTCCGGTGTCTTGGTGCTGGCCGTCGTTGGCGAGGGCGATGGAGATGACTTCGCCGCGTGCTTTGCGACCTTTCATGATTACGCCGGGGTATTTCATGGTGAGGCGTGAGCCGATGTTACAATCGATCCAGCGGATTTCGGCTCCTTCGTGGGCGAGGCCGCGCTTGGTGACGAGGTTGAAGACGTTGGAACTCCAGTTCTGCACCGTGATGTATTGGATCTTGGCGTCTTTCATCGCGACGAGTTCGACGACGGCGCTGTGAAGTGTGGCGGTTTCGAATTTCGGTGCGGTGCAGCCTTCCATGTAGGTGAGCTCGGCTCCTTCATCGACGATGATGAGTGTGCGCTCGAACTGGCCGAAGTTTTCCGAGTTGATCCGGAAGTAGGCCTGGAGGGGGTGTTTCACTTTTACGCCGGGTGGGACGTAGATGAAGGAACCTCCGGAGAAAACGGCGCTGTTCAGTGCGGAGAATTTGTTGTCACCGGTGGGGATGACTTTGCCGAACCACTTGCGGAAAATCTCTGGGTGGTCTTTGAGGCCATCGGCTGAGGTGACGAAGATGACTCCTTCGTCGGAGAGTGCGTCTTTTACGTTTGAGTAGGCTGCTTCGGAATCGTATTGGGCTTCAACTCCGGCGAGGAAGGCACGTTCTTGCTCGGGGATGCCGAGGCGATCGAATGTTTTTTTAACGTCGTCTGGCACTTCGTCCCAGGAGCGCTTGGGGCGCTCTCCATCGGAGAGGTAATAGCGGATTTTATCGAAATCGATGTTCTCGAGGTCTTTGGTTGCCCAGTTAGTAGGCATGGGTTTCTCCTCGAATACTTTGAGGGCGCGTTTGCGAAACGCACGTACCCAGTCGTCGTCCTTTTTGACGTCGCAGATGTAATCGACGGTTTTTTCGGAAAGGCCGTAGCCCGCGTCGAATTTGTTTCGTTCGGGGAATTTGAAGTTACCGATGTCGTCCTTTTCAAGGGCGACTTGTTCTACGGTGGCTGTTTCGTCGGACATAAAAAGGTGAAACGGTTGAGAGGTGAAAGGGGGAGTTAGGCGGCGGCTTGGATTTCTTTGATCCAATCGTATCCTTTGTCTTCGAGTTCGAGGGCGAGTTCAGCGCCGCCGGATTTTACGATCTGGCCGTCGGCCATGACGTGGACGTGGTCTGGCTTGATGTAATCGAGCAGGCGCTGGTAGTGGGTGATGAGGAGGATTCCGCGGTCGGGTGAGCGCATGGCGTTTACTCCTTTGGAAACGATTTTGAGGGCGTCGATATCGAGGCCGGAATCGGTCTCATCGAGCACGCAGTATTCGGGCTCGAGCATGGCCATCTGGAGGATTTCATTGCGCTTCTTTTCTCCTCCGGAGAATCCTTCGTTTACCGCGCGGGAGGTGAACTTCCGATCCATCTCAAGAATGTCCATCTTGGCGTACATGTTTTTGTAGAAATCGACGGCGTCGAGCTCTTCGCCTTCGGGCATGCGTGCTTGGAGGGCGGCGCGAATGAAGTTGGCATTCGAGACGCCGGGGATTTCGATGGGGTATTGGAAGGCGAGGAAGAAGCCGGCGCGGGAGCGTTCGTCGATTTCCATTTCGAGGAGGTCTTTGCCGTCCATGAGGGCGCTGCCTTGGGTGACTTCGTAGGCGTCGTGGCCGGCGAGGATTTTCGAGAGGGTGCTTTTGCCGGAGCCGTTTGGTCCCATGATGGCATGGACTTCACCTTTGGGGATCGTGAGAGTGAGGCCTTTGAGGATTTGAGTATCTTCGTCGGCGAGCTTGCAGTGCAGGTCTTTGATTTCTAAGGACATTTTGGGAAAGAAAAAGGTTAATTGGAGCAGGAGGGGCAGATGCCGTGGATTACGGTATCGACAGTTTCGACGGCGGAGCCGGTGGGAAGTGACCAGGGGGTAGTGGAGCAAGCGCGCGGCTTCGGGTCCACGTCGGTGACGCTGCCGCAGGCGGAGCAGTGGAAGTGGGCGTGCTCGTGAAGATTCGGGCAGTAGCGCGCCGAGCTGCGATCGGTGCTCACCTGGCGGACGATGCCTGCGGAGGTGAGTGCTTCGAGGCAATTGTAGATGGTGGCGAGAGAAATGTCCTCGGTGCGCTCAAAGAGATCGGCAGCCGTCGGGTGATCGCGCTGATCGCGGAGCACATCGTAGACCTGCTGGCGCTGGCGCGTCATGCGGAAGCCTTCCGGGAGAGCCGGAATAGCGGGGGCAGAACTGGTGGCGGGCAGGATCATAGAATTCAGTGCGGGGAGGTGATACGAGCACAGTCTGAAATTAGATCAAGAATGATTCTAAAAATAGGGCTCTGGGGTGGCATTTTTATTCCGGGCGGTTAGGATCACGCCCATGAAGCTTGGAGTCATTGGATGTGGAAAAATGGGGTCGGCACTCGTCTGCGGTGCGGCAAATGCGGGCGTGGTGGACGCTGCGGATGTGCTGCTTTTCGATTCTTATACTCCTGCGGCAGAAGATCTGGCTTCGAAATTGGATGGAGCTGTTTTCGTAGCCGATGTGTTGGAGGTCGTGGAGGCAGTGGATATGGTTCTCATTTGTGTAAAACCGGGGGATGTGTCGGCGGTGCTCGCGGCGATCAAAGCGGGCGGGAATTCGGCGCTGGTGGTCTCGATTGCTGCTGGGGTAACTTTGAAAACCCTCGAATCCGGCCTCGGCGCCGGAGCCCGTGCGGTGCGTGTGATGCCGAATACTCCGGCCTTGATCGGGGAGGGGGCTTCCGCCTTTGCGCTGGGTGGGAATACTTCTGAAGAAGATGCGATGCTCGTGGCGGAAGTGCTCAGTGGAGTGGGCGTGGTGAAGCAGGTTCCCGAGAAATTGATGGATGCGGTGACTGGGCTCAGCGGAAGCGGTCCGGCATACGTCTATACGATCATCGAAGCGATGGCAGATGGAGGCGTAAAAAATGGGCTTCCGCGGGATGTCGCGCTGACGCTCGCGGCACAGACGGTTTCCGGCGCAGCCCGAATGCTCTTGGAGACAGGTGAGCACCCAGCAGTGCTTCGCGATCAGGTGACGAGTCCTGGAGGGACGACTATTGCCGGGCTCGGCGCGATGGAGGCTGCGGGAGTGCGGGCAGGAATGATCGGGGCGGTCGATACCGCCACTGCGCGCTCGATCGAGCTAGGGCAGTAGTTTACTGCACCTGAAAGCTCACCGGAACCATCACGCTCCCCGCGACCGCGCTTCCTCCGCGCGTCGCTGGGTAAAACCGCGTCGTTTTCACGGCGCGCACGGCTGCTTTGTCGAGTGATGCGTGGCCGGAGCTTCGGCTCACGCTCGCGGACGTGACTCGGCCATTGGTGCCGATTGATGCCGAGACGGTCGTGGTGCCTTGGAGCTTTTTGCGAAGCGCCATTTTCGGATAGCGTGGTTTGATCCGTGATTTTGGCCGGGCTTTTGTCGCGCCTTTGGGCTTGGAGGGAGCCTTTGCTCTGGGCTTTGGGCGCGGCTTCGCCCTTGGCTTTGCGATGGGTTTTGGGCGCGGCTTGGGCTTCGGCTTTGCGACTGGTTTCGGCTTGGGGGGAGCGACGATGGTTGGCTCAGGGACGGGCTCGGGCTCCACGACTTCCTCGATTTCAGGCTCGGGGATCGGTTCGGGTTCCGGCGGAGGCTCTTCGATCGGAGGCTCTGGCTCAGGAATTTCATATTCCTCGATGAACTCAAGCTCCGCGACCACGAGTGGATCGCCCTCAGGTTCGTTCACGATCGGGGCTTGCTCCGGGAGCTGGGCAAGCAAAATCGCCGCCAGCGCATGCACGCCGATCGCTCCGCCAATGATGATGGGAAACCGGTCAATCACGGGGAGTGTCGATCTTTTTGATTATTTGAAATTTAGTCGCCCCCGCACTTTTCGCCTCTTCCATCAGAGCCACGAAATCACCGTAAGGAATTTCCCTATCCCCTCGGAAGTGAACCTCAGCAATGCCCACCGATGCGATCTCCGCCTTCAATGCATCGGCGAAACTGCCCCGCTCCGTGCGCGCGCTATTAATCAAGATTTCCCCACTGCTTGTGACTTCGACCACCAAGGGCTTCACCTGCTCCGCGCGCACACCACCACCGCCAATCGGCAATTCGATCTGCGCCTCGCGCTGGACGAACTGCGAACTCACCATGAAAAAAATCAGCAATTGGAACACCACATCGATCAGCGGAGTCATATCGATCCCATCATCCGTGCGGCGCCGGTAGGCGAAAAGTGCTTTGGAATCAGGTCGCATTTCCGGTCCACTCGTCGAGATGCGAGACTACATGATTCATATCTTGGGCGAGCTTCTCCAGCTTCCGGTCAAACCAACGCGCCGCCACCGTCGCCGGAATCGCGACCACTAGTCCAAAGACTGTCGTGAGCAATCCGGACCAAATCCCGCCCGCAAAATCCGCCGGTTTTACCTGGTCGCCCAGCGCCTGAATTTGGGAAAACGCCTCCACCATTCCCCACACCGTTCCGAGAAGCCCGATCAGTGGTGAGAGCGTGGCAATCGTTGAAAGCACTCGCAGCCGCTTCTCCGAATGCCGCACGATTTTGCCCGCTTCGCGCTGGAGGATGTTTCGCCTGTGCTCATCGGTAGAATCGAGGTTCGAGCGATAGATTTGAGAAACTGCCAGCAGGGGATCGGATGGTTTTTCCACCGATCCTACCGCTGTGCCAAGCGACCTCTCCACCTCGCCCAGTGAGGCGTCCAGACGGTAGCGGTGCCGGAAAAAGAAGAGTGCTCGATCAATCACCACGGCAAGCGCGACCACCGAACACAGCAGGATTGGCCACATGAACGCGCCTCCGCGTTCAAATAGATCGATAATATTGAGACTCTGTATCAAAACTTCATTGACGAATGGTTTAGGTCAGACGATACGAAAACGAGACACAGTCTCAACAACAAATTTTCCTCCGATGAAATCACTATCCTCATTCGCGCTCGCGACCTTTGGCCTCCCCGGCATTCTCCTTTCTCAGGAAACTGCCCCCCCGGAATCCGGAGGCTCCACTCTACTCGACACCGTCTACGTGATCGGCTCCGAAGACGCCGTCCCCGACCTGCCAGGATCGGGCGCATATCTCGCCGCCGAAGACATCCGCGCTCAGAGCTATGGCAATATCAACCGCGTCCTTCAGCGCGTCCCCGGCGTCTATCTTCGTGAAGAAGATGGCTTCGGAAACTTCCCGAATATCTCCCTCCGCGGAGTCGATGGTGGCCGTTCCTCCAAAGTCACCATCATGGAAGACGGAATCATTAGTGCCCCTGCACCGTATTCCTCGCCCTCTGCCTACTATTTCCCAAACGTCGGCCGCATGGAAGGCGTCGAAGTTCTCAAAGGCTCTTCCCAAGTGAAATACGGTCCGCACACCACTGGTGGTGTGATCAACTTCCGCTCTACGAGCGTGCCGGATGACGCCACATTCTACCTCAAGTCCACCTACGGCACGGACAATGATATCCTTGCCCACACCTATTGGGGAGACGTCATCGAGACCTCCGCAGGTAACATTGGTTACCTCCTTGAACTCTATCACCGCCAGAATGAGGGCTTCCGCACCATTGATTCTGCCCCCGGCTTCAGCGGCAGCGACGACACTGGATTCACCCGCACCGAGCCCATGCTCAAAGTCTACTTCGAGCCTGATTCTGATATCTACCAGCGCTTCGAAGCAAAATTCGGCTACACCGATTTCGAAGCCGATGAGACCTACCTTGGTCTCACCGAAAGCGACTTCGCCAACGATCCTTACCGCCGCTACGCAGGTTCCCGCTTCGATAACATCCAGACCGAGCAATATCGCGCCTACCTTCGTCATATCATTGAGCCCAAAGACGGCCTCACCTTCACCACCACCGCCTACTACAATCAGTTCTCAAGAAACTGGTTTAAGATCAACCGCGTTCGCGACGCCGAAGGAAACCGTAGCAACCTAGCCCGTGCCATCGCCGGGGGAGGGGAGGAACTCGCCATTCTTCAAGGCCGCGCAGCTGGCGTTCTAGATTACCGCAACAACGCCCGCGATTACTACAGCTACGGTATCATGGAAGATATCGACTTCGCCTTCGAGACTGGTGCCATCTCCCACAATCTCGAAGCCGGGATTCGCTACCACCGCGATGGGATCGACCGCTTCCAGCAAGACGAGCTCTTCTTCCAAGACGATTCCGGACGCATCACCCGCAGCAGCACCGGCCCCCTCGGCGGCGGCGGAAACCGCGAGCAGGACACCGAAGCAATCTCCATCTATCTTCAAGATGAAGTGAGCATTGGTAATCTCACCGTCACCCCCGGAATTCGCTACGAGCACCTCAACCTCGAATCCCGAGACCTCGACACCTCCGGTGCAAACCCTGATCGTGTGACCCGCTTCGAAGAGTCCTCACTCGATCTCATCGCCCCTGGAATCAGCGCTCGCTACGAATTCTCGGATGAACTCTCCGCCTTCGGTGGCGTCTTCCGCGGTCTCTCCACCCCAAGCCCACGCGGCAATGCCCGCAACGGCCTCGATGAAGAGACCTCCACCGGCTACGAACTCGGAGTCCGCTACACCACTGATGCCTTCAAAGCAGAACTCATTGGTTTCCACACCCAATTCGAAGACCTCATCGTCCCCGATACCGTTGGCGCTAGCGGAGGCCTTGCCACCGATAACCTCGGATCAGTAGATACCACCGGATTCGAATTTGCTCTCGCCTACGACCCAGGCATCGCCGCAGACTGGGACATCAGCGTCCCTCTTCACCTCGCCTTCACCTACACGAACGCCACTCTCGATGGTGACATCACCTCCGCCTCCGCCGAATCGATCTTCAGCGGCGGCCAAGATGGAAACCGCGTTCCTTATATCCCTGAATTCCAAATCGCCGCTGGAGCCGGAATTCAAGGTGAAAAATTCGGTCTCCACGTAGACGCAAGTTACACCCCTGCGACCTACACCACCGCGAATAACACCACTCGCCAAGTCGATTCCTTCGGAAACCGCGACTCCCGCTTCGGCGAAACCGGGGAAGCCTTCCTCGTCGATCTCACCGCGAGCTATCAGTTCACTGAAAACCTCAAGATCCTAGGCGGCGTCAAAAACATCCTCGAGGAATCCTACGTCACCTCCCGCCTTCCTGAAGGTCCCCGCTCTGGAGCACCCCGCGTCTTCTACGTCGGCTTCGAGCTAGAGCTCTAATTTCCAAAACGCAAAACGGCCCGTTCGCGAAAGCGAACGGGCCGTTTTTATGTGCGCCTGAGAGAGTAGCGAGAAATCTATCTATCAGCGGCCTCACGAAGCACGCGAATAAACATTTCCTGAAGGTGATTGGGACTAAAATCTGTGTTGGCCTGCTGTATTACAGCTTTCGAAAGCCTCTTCTGTTCGGCTGCATCCACAGCGATTTTTTCAACTGCGTGAAGTAAGTTTTCAGCGTTAGGTTTAGTAACCGCGAGTGCTGCATGTGAATCATTCGCCCAGCGAATCGCACTCGCCCAGGTTGGTCCCCAGACGATCAGCGGCTTTCCGTAGCGAGAGGCCTCGAGTAATTTCGATGGGAAATTGGTCTCCATCTCCAATCGTCTCCCTTTAGCAAAAGACTGAGGGATGAGGAAGGCATCTGCAGTGCCCGCCCATTCTTGAAATGAATCTACGTCTGATGTGTGGGAGAGAAGCCGTCCGCTAGCGCGCATCCGAGTTTCAAATTCATTAGAAAATGAAGCGCCACCGCCACGCGCTTCAAAGCGAATTTCTGGATGCTCATAGAATATTTCAAGCGCTTGACCTACGAGATCTCCGTAGACGCCTAAGTTTCCAAAGAAGAGAATTTTAAAAGGGCTGCTGGCCTGGCTCACTTCAGAGAAGTCTGAGAGAGCGGTCTCATTTGGAATCGGATAGAGAATCCTCGAATCTAAATGCTCGCCAAGAGTAGATTGCATTCCTTCGCTCACACAGAGGGCCACATCGGATTTGTTATAGAGATCCCGAAAACGTTTCTCGATAAACCGCCGGATGGCTCCCGGAGGAGCTGCGAGGTTCGGCCACCAATCGTGAAAAATCGAAACGAGTGGCCACCCTTCCTGCTTGGCCAGGCGCATTGCCGCCAGATACCCATCGCCGTGTGCAACAGTGAGAACCACCGTTGGCTGATCTGAGGCAGGAAAGGAAGGGAGCTTGATCCAGCGTCCTGCGAGAAGCGTCCAGGCCATTTCGCGGAGCGCGGATGGTCTCACACATTTCGCGATCAAAAGGCGCAGGGCTCCGAAGATCGAACTCCGATTTAATTCTGCGCCGTGAATTTCCACCTGGAGCTCAGAGCATCCACTGAGATGGCGGTGAAGAATGATCGATCCCGCAGAGCTTGGTTCCGGGCGTACGGACGAAACAACAATGACTCTCAATGTATCCTCACTCATCGAATAAAAACTGCGCCGCAGGTGCCCACCGAGCCGCCATGACTGATGGGGTGAATTGTTGATTGAGTAGCGCACGCTCCGCCTTCAAAGCGCCTTCTCTTTCCGCTGTATCTGCGAGCCGCTGGATTGCTGAAGACACAGCGCCCTCGCTTTGCTCCGTGATAGTGAGGCAACCATCCGCTTCGCTAGCAATACGAATCATACAGGCTTCAGGAGGTCCAATGATGAGCGTTGGGACGGGAGCGGCTAGGCACTCAGAAAACTTCGTCGCAATATTGAAGACGCTCATATTGCGTAACTCCGGGAGGAAACTAATGGGGAGGACGATGCTGTCGTAAAGCGCAGCTGTTTCTAATACTGTGTCTGAGGGGATCCCATTCTTGAGCGTCGCTCCCGCCTTGAGTAAGACAGAGGGAAGTGCCTCGGGGGCATGGGTGAAGATATCTAGGGAGATAGTGCCTTTAGTAAGTTCACCCGCGAGGAGGGCGAGGGCATCATTTTGCCAGCGGCCAAGGCTACCAAAATAGACGAGTCGAATTGGGGTGTTCGCCGTCGAGGAGAGCGCGTTTTCCCTAGGTTCCTCTGCTGAGCCGCACAAAACACTCGAATTCACTCCGAAGCGCTCAAGATAAAATTCCTGCATTGCCGGGCTTATCGTGAAGACATGCTGGGCTCCGGTGAGATGTCGGTGCATCAGATCTTCAAAGCCTTTGGGATATCGCCAAGTGTCGTTTTCCCAAGAGAGTAGGTGGTCGTCCATCATCCAGCTCACATAGGAAAGCGGAATTCGTTTTTGAATCTCATCAAGGACGATGAGTGAGATATCCGCTTGTGGGCAGGCGAGAATACGAGATTCGGCCAGCGTGGACTCGTGCTGGAGCAATTGTTTGGCGACTTGCTTCGCGAAACGGCGGCGGCTCATCGGATGGGCCGCAATTGAATGCGCACGTGAGCAGCCAATGATAGGGCGGAGCGCGCGCTCAAGCTTTCCAATCGGGAAATGATAGCTCCGAGCCGGTGGGTAATGGGGTGTGTCCTGGTGGGGGTAATTTACGGTCTTAGCAAACCAATCGAAGCGCTTCAGATCATCTCCAAGAATTCGCGCTAAAGTGACTCCGCCACCGTGGACGGGTTTTGCGGACATCTCAGATATAAAACCAGCGGGCATGAGAGTGATTCTTAGCGCGCGGTTTTTCCGAGCATCGATTGATAGAGTTGGCTGTAGGCCGCATTTTGCTTGGCCAGACTAAAGCAATTTTGGATCGATTCACGACACCCTTTGATAGTCGCATTGGCTTTGAACTGCATGGCAGCGTCCACAATTGCCTCCGCATCGCCTACGGGAGAGACGAGTCGTCCCGTGCGTGTATCATCGATCATGTCGGGGAATCCTCC
>CALAIY010000131.1 GCA_937922595.1 uncultured Verrucomicrobiales bacterium
CGCACCCACGCCCGCATCCTCCATCGCGGAGGCCTCACCGCGACCCACAATTCGCTCGGCTACCTCGCCTGGCACTTCTCGGTAGATGACAAATCCATCTACCAATCACTCCCCACCAACGAGCGCGGCGAACACGCCGACTACGAAGGCCCAGGAAACAAAACCACCATCGGAATCGAGATGTGTGAAAACAGCGACAGCAACCGCACCCAAACCGTCGACCGCACCGCCCGCCTCGTAGCCGCCCTCATGCACCAACACCGCATCCCCCTCTCAAACGTCGTCCCCCACCAACACTGGCGCCAAATCCGCTACAGCGACGGCCGCGACCTAGGCCACAAAAACTGCCCGCATTTCTTGATGGACGGCGGAAAGCCCGGCACGAAGTGGGCGCGATTCAAGCAACAGATTGATCGGCATTACCGGTCGATGTAAATTCGACATTCCTTACGCACCAGTAATGCATGTATTTCGTTCCTGCGAAAATGACGAAGATCGCCACGCTAACAATTACCTTCGCCCTTGGAATCGGGGCAGTATTCGCGGAATCGATTTCTCCTTCAAATCTTGCCTCCGGCAAGATGCTACCTAATTCAGAATCTCCGGACAAACGTTTCGTGATTCTAGAAGTGTTCCATGGTGACACTACGCAAAACTCTGTAGTTATCGCCCTATCGAATAGATCTAAACACATCGATTCTCTTCCGATACTCACAGAACATGCAACCGACAGGCCCCACAAAGGGCGCACAATTATACAGTGGAGCAGCGACTCATCTCTAATTTCAGTGAGTGATAATCTTCCCAAGCATTCAAAATTACATATTTTTCGTGTAACGAACACGGGCACTATGAGTCTTCCTATTCCCGATCTTCTTAAACGGTGCGCAAGTGACTTGGGAGTGGAAATAGATTCCCTGCGAAGTTCGGGACAGCTACCATCGAAGTGGGTGAACGGATCGATCCTAGAAGTGACTGTTCAAATGAAAACGAACCGCGGAAAACTCTTTTCTAACGACTACCGACTATTCATCCATGAAATCGGGAAGGTAGAACTGACCCCACCCACGGAGTAACAAGGTGCAGTCATTCAGCATTCTAAACCGATACTTTCGACGGCTAATCTTGAATTAAAACGACCCAGAACTCCCTTAGCGCTCGAGCGAACACATTTATCGCGTTGCGAAACCAAAATTGAGCCAATAATATTAAAGCGGGGGTTAAGTTTACGGATACATGAGTTCTAGTTCTTTAATAAATTTGGTTTTTTGCGTGTATCTGGCTCTTGCTACACTTTCTTGTTCTTTGGGGTCTAGCAACAAGAGTCCGATAACTGATGGTTTTGATGCCGTATATGATAGCCTTGTTAGTGGAGATGAAAATCTTTTGAAGCGAGCCTATTTGGGTGATGTAGATTCGATGAAGAGCTATCTTTTTGGCCTCACTGCTGAAGATCTTACAATTCGTGAAAGGAGTTTTCTAGAATACTCTGTTAGTCGTTTGAATTTAGATGCAGAGGAGGCGTTTGGTATTGCTTTTGAGAAACTTCCAGTAGTTGTGCAGTGGGAAATCGATGAAATTATTTCAGCTTCTAAAAAGAAATAAAAAATGAAAAGTGTCGATTAAGATCTGTTGACACTTGAAAGACCACCACCTCGCCGCGTTGTGCCCCCGAGTTAGAGTTAGGCAGCAAGCCCCGAAAGCGCCCACCGAACCGGCGGCCACCGGAGGCAGCGGCGCGCGTCGCTACCGCTGGAGGATGATGTTCGTAAAAAGCCCGCTGCCTAGTTCCCGCAGGCCGGATGGTGCCCCGGCCACGCTAGCCCCGCCGCTCGGCCTGCGCTGGCCAGTCTTCCCCGTAACACCCGCGCCAGTGAACTCGAAGCCCAGAACTCCCGAATGCAATGAGGTGACCGCGAAGCACAAAGTGGTAGTCGGCTAGCTGGAGGCCGCCGAAAGCTCTTCGCTTTAGCTGGCCAAGCTGCTAGAATGAGGCAGCAAAAAATGGAACTCGCCCCGCCAGACAAGTGTTCAAGGAAGGTAAGCCCCTGCGGAAAAAAATTGGCACGGGTGAAATTCGCCTACGGCATAGCGGATAACGTAACGCTTCCCGCCTCCTCCTACCAAACCCAAGGGTCGCTCCCCGTCGCCACAGGAAATACCACTCTAAAGTGGGATGCAGAAAATCGCCTGATCGAAGTCGATCGCGTAGGCGGCACAAAGGTTTCCCACAGCTACGACGCCCAAAGCCGTCGGATCAGCAAAAAAGTCGGCTCTGGAACCGCCACCCGCTACATCTACGACGGCTGGAATATCATCGCGGAATACAACGGGGCAACTTTAGGCAAAAAATACACCTGGGGCATGGATCTCAGCGGATCGATGCAAGGAGCCGGCGGAGTCGGTGGCCTCCTCGCCGTGAACGAAGTGGGGGGATCAACATATTACCCCACCTACGACGGGAACGGAAACGTCAGCGAATACCTCGATTCCAGCGGAGCGGTTCAAGCGAACTACGAATACGATGCCTTCGGGAATACCACTTACTCAGATGGAGCGAAGAAAAACGATTTCGCCCACCGCTTCAGCACGAAGCCCCTGGATGCCGAAACAGGTCTCT
>CALAIY010000132.1 GCA_937922595.1 uncultured Verrucomicrobiales bacterium
GCCCGGCGGTGCTGAGACGGGCGTGAAGCCAGTCTGCACAATCACGGACGTCCTGCTTGTGGGCGCTCGCGGTGGAGACGCTGGGGAAACGCAGGAGGGTGAACAGTTCGTCGAGATTAGATTGGGCGGACATGATTAGAAAGGGAGATTGGGCTTACCGTAACCCTGTTTGTAAGCTTTGTAATTTTGGTAGGCGAAGTAGCCAAAGAAGATTGCGAGAAACATCTGGCCGTAGTGAAACTGAAGAACCACCGCAGCGACGCCTGCTGTGATCATTCCGAGGAGCATAACCGTCTTGTGCCGCTGCGGTCCAAAGAGCGCCTCGCAGATCTTACCACCATCAAGCGGAAGGACCGGGAGGAGGTTCACGATTGAGAGGAAAATATTTATTTTGATCATTAAAAAGAGCGTTTGCTCTAAAAAACTAGGATTGTTTGGAAGCACTTTAAGCTTCAGTAACAGTAGCGGAGGTATTTTTTTAATAAGCTCTTCTGGAAGAATATTTCTAAGCCAAAGAAGAGCAGCACCACCTAGCAAGAGGCCGAAAAAGGGTCCCATAAATGAAACCGTGATGCTCTCCATCTGATTAAGCCTTACTGAAGCGCTCGAGTAGCCGCCCATACCATGAATCATGATTTCGGGCCGCCCACCATATTTGCGCTGGAAAAATGCGTGGCCGAGCTCGTGCCACAAAATCGCGGTAAAGAGCGCAATGGTCCATGCTAGAAGCGGGATCGTGGGGTTACCTCTACCAGTGGAAAAGCCACCTCCGAGTAAGATTGCAGCGAGCCAGAACATCCAATGGACGGAGATCGGGAAACCGAAGAGTTTAAAGCGGAGCATATTCGTAGTGCTTACCGTTTCTTCAGGGTCGGGCCAAGTCTTCCGAACTCAGGATCGTAGTACGGTGCGATAAAAAAGGTGTCTCCGCGCTTTACGAATCGGGCTGCGATGAAGTCTGAGCCATTGAGTGTGAGACGCCAGCCTTCGTTACTCCAGGTGCCTCCATTGAGATCGTTAAAATTGATGGCGGTGTAGGTGCCATCTTCAAAGAGGGTGATGGAGCGCTCGGCAATCGTGTATTTTCCGAGAATATCATCAGTGGGTGAAATCTCGGGAGTGAGATCGAGCGGAGCGGGGAAGAGGCTGACGAGGACGATGATGACCGGGATCACGCAAGCGGTGAGACCGGTGAAGAAGAGTTTTTTCGTGAGCTTACCCGTGACGATTGCGCGGCGGATCGAGCCGAAAAAAACCAGGGCACAAAGAAACAGGAACGCGGCAAACGCGGCAGAAAGAGGGTCGTCGAGGAAGGCGAGAGGCAGGACTGGCATGGGAATAGAAAGGGGTGGAGCACCGAGTGCTCCACCCCTTTACGGAGATAACTCGAAGAAAGATTCTTCCTTAAATAAACTCGTTGATGAGGTTTTCGATCATCTCTTGGCGACCGCTCTTGGTGGTGGGCTCGCCGTTTTTCACGGTGTGATCGTGAAGGTCTTCCATCGTGACTTTACCGGCTTCGATATCGGCTCCGATCCCGGAGTTGAAGCTGGAGTAGCGGTCGTCGACAAATTTATCGAGTCGGCCGTCTTCAATGATGGCGTGGGCAATTTTGAGGCCACGGGCGAAAGCATCCATTCCACCGATGTGGGCGTGGAAGAGATCGACGGGCTCGAAGGATTCGCGGCGGCATTTGGCATCGAAGTTCAGTCCACCGGTGGTGAGACCGCCCATCTTGAGCACTTCGACCATGATCTGAGTGGTAAGATAGATGTCGGTGGGGAATTGATCGGTGTCCCAGCCGATGAGTTCATCGCCAGTGTTTGCATCGATGGAGCCGAGGGCTCCGGCATCGCGGGCGACGCGCATCTCGTGCATCATGGTGTGGCCAGCGAGGGTGGCGTGGTTGGTCTCGAGATTGAGGGTGAGCTCGCCTTCGAGGCCGTATTCGCGGAGGAAGTTTAAGCACGCTGCTGCATCGGAATCATACTGGTGAGTGGAGGGTTCGCGGGGCTTGGGCTCGATGTAGAATGCTCCTTTGAAACCAATTTTCTTTTTATGCTCGATGGCAAGCTTGAGAAGAGCGGCGAGGTGATCGAGCTCGCGCTTCATATCGGTATTCCAGAGAGTGGAGTAGCCTTCGCGGCCTCCCCAGAAGGTGTAGCCTTCACCACCGAGACGATGGGTGACTTCGAGGGCTTTCTTTACCTGGGCAGCGCCGTAGGCGAAAACATCGGCGAAGGGCGAGGTGCCCGCTCCCTGATTGTAGCGCTCGTGGGAGAAAAGACAGGCGGTGCCCCAGAGGAGCTTGATGCCGGAGCGCTTTTGCTCGGCTTCGAGCACATCGGCTACGGCATCGAGGGCGGCGTTGCTTTCTTCGAGGTTGTTGCACTCGGGGGCGACGTCGCGGTCGTGAAAACAGTAATAGGGAGCGCCAAGCTTCTCCATGAACTCGAACGCGGCGTAAACGCGGTTTTGCGCATTTTCGACGGAATTGGAGCCATCATCCCAGGGGCGCTGGGCGGTGGGGCCGCCGAAGGGATCGGAGAGGCCATTGCGCATCGCGTGCCAGTAGGCAACCCCGAAACGCATATGCTCTTTCATGCTCTTTCCGCCGACGAGTTCGTTTTCGTCGTAGTGCTTGAAGGAAAGTGGGTTTCTTGAGGAAGCGCCTTCAAAGGCGATCTTTGGGATATCGGGAAAAGCGTCGTTTCGCATAAGTCCCGAACCGTTGGCTAGGGGGAGGCGGGGTCAAGCGGATTGTCTACGTGCTCATTGCTACAGATGTGGGTGACTCAGACTTTGAAGCTCGTATCCAAGAAAAATCTAGCGCACTGGCTCCCCCTTCGGGAAACGCTCGATCGTGATACTGCCGTCTAGCATGGCCACAATCCGGCGCACTTTGCTATCGGATCCTGCAAACGAGCAATCAGAAATCATAATTACGGTATCGGGCGCTGCGCCCTCCTCCGGCTGGAAATAGTGAAAGAGCTGCCCTTCGGGTGCGCCACCATCATAGGTGAGCGTGGGGTAGGACGCGGATGAGAAAGAGGCATCGCTCTCGAGATACTGCCCTTCGACGAGCTGTTGGAGATTTTCTGGAAAGGTTCCATTGTCGCCTTGGTAGAGAGCGGCTGCGAGATAAACTTCGCGAGCATCAGTCATGACCTGTGTCATCTGGGCATTTTCCTGGAATCTAGCAATAACGGGAACTGCCAACCCAACGATCATTGGTATTGCGGCGATGGAGAGGTAGCCGGTGACGAGGCCGGTGATGGCCATTCCTTTTCCTGGCATGAGGCCGCCAGAGCGTTTGATTTTTCCGAGGGCTTTGTGGCCACAGACGACGGCGGCAATCCCGGTGAAGATACTGAAGATAAAACTGAGTAAGCCGAGGACGAGGCTGGCGACAGCGGTGCGTGGGGCTTTGGGCGAAGGTGCTAGAGTTCCTCCTTCTGGGGCTTGTGGGATAAAATCGGCCATAAGCCGACACCAACGTATCAAGTCTCAGAGAGAGCAAGTCACTTCGTTCCTTGGGCGGCTAGCGCCCGACTCTCGTGACGACGTTTACCTTCGCGGTGAGGGTTTTGCCATCGGCTAAGTGGGCGGTGAGGGTGGTGGATTTAGCGTTCTTCGGGAGCTGGATATTGGCGGTGCCAAGAATGGGCTGCCAGCCTTTGGGGGCTTCGATGCGGGTGATGGTGGAGGTGATGTCTAGCTGAACGACGTCGCCAGCGGCCACAAATGGCGTCCGGATACCAGGGGCGGTGACGTGCTGGGCTTTCGGGCATCGGGTGGCGCGAATTCGGGCGAGAAGCTGTTTTTCCGTGTGCTTATTCGGATCAAAATAGACGGTGACCCATTCGCCGAAGGGGATTCGACGGATGAGCTTGGTATCGGAATAGACGCCATCGAGGCCGCGCACGGCGGCCGAGCCGAGATCATATCACCACATGGAAAAGGTGGCGGCTCGCATCCCGGAGGGAAAATCGGCTGCGCTCACGGCAGGGGCGGGCCATAGGCGAATGCCAAGGATGAGGAGCGCCACAAGGGCGAAGACAGGGATGCGCTTATTCATGGGAAGTGGACGCGGAAACGAATAAATCTATTCCGGAAGGCCGCTAAGCTAACTAAGGAGTGGAAACTCCAGAAAAAATAATGGCCGCTGCGACTGCGAAATGCAGCCGAAGCGACCAAATTGAGACGAAGGAATTACTTCGCGTTGTAAGCCGTTTTAAAGGCAACGATGGCGGCAGCTAGCTTTTCACCGTGGGCGGGATCGGCATTTTGCTTCACTTTCATGGCATGAACGATGATGGCGTGCACGAGGCCGAGATGCTTATTGTAGGCCGTTTTGTCGTCGCCAGCGGGCATTTTGATGCGCTGGGCGAGGAAGTAATCGAGAGCGATTTGCTGGATCGACTGGGCGTGGGATTCTTTGTTTGCCACCCAGCGAGCAAGTTGATGGGCAGATTGAGCGTCGGTCTTGCCCGCAAGCTCGGTGATCTGCTTGGCCGCCTTGGTGACGGTAGTGGCGTGCTCTTCGAGTTCGCCGAAGACACGCTCATCTCCGTAGATTCCGCAAGGAACCTGGCAGTGGGCAGAAGCCTGCTGCGGGAGGGCAAGCGGGCTGAGAAATGTGGCAGCAAGGGCGAGGACGGGGGCGATAGTGTTTTTCATAACTTTGGCTGTTGGTGTTTACGAATGAATTAATGAATCGGAAACGGAGACTTGGGACCAAGGCTTACAGCAATTTTTGCCCCGAGCGAACGCCTCCTATTCCTCCCCTCCGGGCAGGCTTGCTGTGGCGCTGGAAAGTTCGCTTCTCAATCTTACAAAACAAACTGGATGCGCGAAAGCCGGTCAAGGGTAATCGAGTATCCCTACCATGCGTACTGCACTTACCCTTACCATCATCGCCACCTCAGCCTCGCTCGCTCAACAGCCCTTTTACGGCGACCCACCCGACGCGAACCACCCCTGGGCCGTCCACGACCGCAACCGCCCCCAGCCCCCCGTCATCACCCCTGCAGAATTCCCTCGGGACGAGAAACCCGGCACTCCGCCCTCGGACGCCATTGTTCTTTTTGATGGCACCGAAGCCTCTCTCCAAAACTGGCTCCGCGACAAAAAGCCCACCGAAGCGATCACCTGGGAAGTCGTCGATGGAGCACTCCAGTGTAAGCCCAAAGGCGGCTACATCCGCACCAAAGAGAATTTTGGCGACGTCCAGCTCCACGTTGAATGGAGCGCCCCCACCCCACCCAAAGGTAAATCCCAAGGCCGGGGAAACAGCGGCGTCTTCCTCATGGGCATGGCCGAAGTCCAAATTCTCGATAATTTCCAAAACCCCTCCTACCCCGATGGATCCGCCGGTTCCCTCTATGGAGTGAATCCACCCATGGCCAATCCCCTTCGCGCCCCCGGCCAGTGGCAAAGCTACGACATCATCTTCCGCCGCCCACTCCACGACGACGCAGGAAAGCTCATCGACCCCGGCTACATGACTGTGATGGTCAATGGCGTCCTCGTCCAAGATCACCAGCCCCTCGAAGGCGGCGGCGGTCACAAAAAGCGCTCCGTTACGAAAAAATTCCCTAATGCTGGCCCGCTTAAGCTCCAGGACCACGGCAACCCCGTCCGCTTTCGCAATATTTGGCTCCGCGAGCTCCCTCCCCGCAATGTCGAAGGCGGCACCCAAGGTAAAATGAGCGAAGAAGCCACTCTTGCCCAGCGCGATGCCATCGCCCGCGACATCCTCGATAAAGCCGCAGACAAAAAAGGCATGGAGCGCATGACCCTCCTCTACGAATCCCTCACCTATGCCGCCAACCCCACCGCCCACCAAGAAGCCGATGCCCTCGCCGATGCATTCGTAGCAAAATTAGAAGCCTCCGAAGGCGAAGCCCTCGAAGCAATGAAGCAAAACGCAATCGGCCTGAGAAACAACCTCAAGTATCTCGTAAAACACAACCGCATCTCAGCACCCGAAGGAAACATCACTAAGTTACAAGCCGTAATCGACGCCCAGGAATGGGAGCCGAAAAAATAACTTCCATGACCAGGCTTCAAGACGCGCTGCACAACGGCACCACCACCCTCATCGCCGTTGCCCCCACGCTGCCCCGTGAAGCCGATATCGAATCCGAATTAGAAGACGCTCGCCGAGCCGCAGCCCGCGGCTACTTCCTCCCCGACGAGGACGAGCGAGCCCGCGCCGCCTTCGCCCGCTACCTGCGAGCGAGGGCGGCTTTACTTCAGACCATCGAAGACCTCCGCCCCCACGTCCGGAAAAACGGCGATGAAAACCTCCCCGCATTCGCCGTAGCCCTCGCCGCCGCCTGTATGCTCGTGCGCTCCGCACGCTACCTCGTACGCCTCTGCGAAGAACACCCCACCATCGCCAAAAAACTCGATGAGCCAGATCAAAACTCCGGCATCCCCCGGAAAGCCTTCACCCAAATCTACCAATCCCTCGCCCGCCCAGCCAATCTCTACCGCTTCTTCCAAGCCCTCCGCTACGCCCGCGACCACGAAGCAGAAATCGCCGCCCTAGCAGCCGATCCCCTCATCGCCCCCATCATCCAAATCCTCAAAGAAGAGCGCCCCCACGCCGCCGCCATCCGCAAACGCATCCTGGTAAACCACCGACTCCGCTACTGGACGCACAGCCTCCGTCGCCGACGCCGCGCCACATTGAGCAATGTCCTCTTCGCTCTCTTCGAAGTCTCCGGCCGAGCAGTAGCCGAAATGCGCCTCGGCAAGCCAAAGCAAGTCACCCCCGCCATCCGCGAATCCGCCCGCTCCCTACTCCGCCCCGGCGACGTCCTTGTCACCCGACACCACGACGCCATGAGCAACCTATTCCTCCCCGGCTTCTGGCCCCACGCAGCCCTCTATCTTGGCGACGAAGAACACGAAGTCCTCGAAGCAAAAAAAGACGGCGTGAAATTCCGCAAATTGGAAGAGACTCTCTCCGTAGATGCCTTCACCATCATCCGTCCGAAATTATCCTCACAAGATCTCACCACCGCTCTAGCCCGCGCCCGCACCCACGTCGGTAAGCTATACGATTTCGAATTCGATTTTCGCCGCGCCGATAGACTCGTCTGCACCGAAGTCATCTACCGCACCTACCACGGCATCGGCGGCATCCACTTCACCCCCGCCCAACGCGCAGGCCGTGTCTGCCTCACCGCCGAGCAACTTCTCGATCACGCTCTCGCCCACCACGGCTTCGAGCCCATCGCTATATTCGGCTCACCAGGCGTCAGCGAATTACTCCATCCTCCGGGCACCTCAAAAGCACTCAAAAAAAGCTACGCTCCCGCCACTTCATGAGGCAAAAAATCTAGCCGATTTAAACCCTCCAAAGCACCATGAGCTAGCTCGCTAGCGCAATTGCAGACGTAAGATCCTCCATCTGAAAAGGCTTAGAAATGTAGGAATCCATTCCCGCATCGAAGCAGCGCTGGCGCTCTTCAGAAAGAACGCCAGCCGTCATTGCTACGATAGTAGCCGGCTTGCCGCTAATTGGCGAAGTAGCGTCTCGCTCACGGAGGACACGCGCAAAATCAAGACCATTGCGCCGAGGCATTTCAATATCGGTAAAGATAATATCCGCAGGTGATTCCTCAAGGTGCACTAGAGCTTCATCCACATCGGGAAAAGTGTGGCAATTAAAACCCGCCTGCTTAAGAAACGCACGAACCAAGAGAAGATTCGATGGCATATCATCTACGACCACAATTTCCATCGACTCTCGATCAGCTGCAGGCACTCGAGAACTACTCGGATCTACACCGGCGCTATCCTCCATTTCGACAACTGAGCTGCAAATCGTGGCAATAAAAGTGGACCCCTCCCCTCGCACCGACTCGGCGTGAATATCACCTCCGAGAAGCCGTGCAATGCGGCGGCTGATGTAAAGCCCCAATCCCGTACCTCCAAATTCACGCGCCTCTACGCAATCGCTTCGGTAGAAACGCTGAAAAAGATTCGCCACCGTTTCTTGAGACATGCCGATACCCGAATCCGTAACGGTCACTGTAATCACAACATTCCCCGGAACCACACGGGAAGGTTTCGCCGAAAGACTAATCTTCACACTACCCTCAGTCGTAAATTTAATCGCATTACCAATAAGGTTCCGAATAATTTGCGACCAACGGGGAGCATCAGAACTCACAGCAGCAGGAATGCCCGGATCGATTTGAATCTCGTAACCAATATTACGCTCAGCAGCAACACTCGCCATGATATCAAACTGGCGACGAAGCACTTCCTCAGGAGCAAACGGCTCAGCTTTGATATCCACCTCCTGCGATTCGATCTTCGAAAGATCTAAAATATCATTAATGATATCCCGCAGACACTGGCCACTGGCCACCATCGTTTGAAGCATACCGAGCTTTTCCGGGTTCGTTTCTCTAGATTTTAGGAGATCGGTGTAGCCAAGAAGAACGTTGAGCGGCGATCGAATTTCGTGACTCATCGTGGCAAGGAACTCGCTCTTGGTTCGATTCGCCTGTTCCGCAGCCGCTTGTGCCTCGCGAAGCTGTATCTCAGCTTGTTTGCGCTCCGTGATAATCTGGTACGTTCCCAGAACTCCTACCAACCTGCCATCAGCGGAGTGAAGCGGCCTCTTGCTCGTCTCGAGCCATTCAATTTTCCCTCCAGAACGCATTTGCGGCTCCTCGTAATTGGACTTCATCACGCCTGTTTCCAGCACCAAGTGATCATCTTCCCGATAGCGCTCCGCAGCCTCCTGCCCCCACGGCACATCAAAATCAGTGAGCCCAATAATATCGTCGGGATTATCAAAACCGACATCTTCTGCAAATGCACGATTGCACCCAAGAAAACGTAAATCCTTATCCTTCCAAAAGATCCGCGAGGGCATGTGATCCAGAACCGTCCTGAGAATACCTTGAACATCTTCAAGAAGAACGTGCTCGTGATCCAAAATATTAAAAATAGGAGGAGGAACCATGGAAAATAAGGCTAAGAGCTATATTTACCATAAGTTTAATACCATTTCAAGTTTAAGAAATTGAATCGCTAGAGCTAGCCACTTTGAAAAAATAGCAGTCCGCGAAGAGCCGCCTGCTAGGGCGACAGCCACACTCCCTTTTCACAAAAGCCTGCTTATCACTCCCCTTCCTCCAAAAACACGCTGAAATGATCCACCATTGAGGAAATGCAGTCCGCAATACTCCCCTCATCCGTAGCGATGCGTAGATCGCATTCCCCTTCCCCAGGGAGGTCGAAAGGATAATCTTTAAAAAGCGTCAATCCCCCTCCGGCGGCCTTGGCATAAAGCCCTTTCGGATCCCGCTGTGCACAGACTTTCACCGGAGCATCAACAAAAATCCATTTCACATCACTACCGAGCACCTCCGAAATCACACTACGGTGCCCGCTTTGGGGAGCCATCGTAGCGGCGAGCACTGTAATGCCTTGATCCGAAAGTATTTTGGCTACCTCTGCCACCCTCCGATGGTTTTCAGTGCGATCTTTCTCCTCGAATCCTAGGTCTCGACACAGCCCATGACGCACCTCATCTCCATCCAGCAGGATAACAGACATACCACGCGCCTTCAAAGTAGCGCGCAGCCCATCAGCAAGCGTCGTTTTTCCTGCAGCAGACCTACCGTAGAACCAGAATACCATAGCGGGTAGTTTTACTACGTGACGCGCAAGATCACCATAATTTCTTTCCAATAATTCCCCACCAGGAGGCAAGAGTCTCGAATCCGTAAATTCGAAATACCGCATTAAAGCGAGGTCAAGGATCAGGCGACGGTCCGCTTGGCTCGGGGAGAACTGGCTTTACCGGACGCCTTGCATACGCCGTTCCTGGATGTTCTCGGACTGGCCTTTTTTGGCGGCTTCGCCGCCTGATCACTTGAAATTGTTTCGCTTTCCGGCTCCCCCATGAGCGCAGTAGCGTGAGCGCGAGCGGAAACGGTGTCACCTCCAAGCATTCGCGCGATTTCGGACACTCGATCAGCCCCCACCACTTCCTCCACATGCGAGCGAGTCCGATCATCCGTGAAATCTTTGTGCACGACGTAGTGCCCCGCAGCAAGAGCCGCAACTTGGGGAAGGTGCGTGATACTCACCACCTGATGGCCACGGCCAAGCTCAGCCATTTTGCGGCCTACGGCAGCTGCGATTTCTCCCCCCACATTCGCATCAATCTCATCAAAGATAAGGAGCGGGATATTATCCTCTTTCACAAGAGCACTCTTCACTGCGAGCATTGTGCGAGACATTTCACCAGAGCTTGCCGTCTGGCGAAGTGGCTTCATTGGTTCGCCAGGATTGGGAGCGAAAAGAAAATCTGCGGCTTCTAGCCCATCAGAGGCGGGGGATGTCTCATCGAGCGCCTCTAGAGCAATTTCGAAAGTAGCGCGTTTGAAGCCAAGTTCACTAAGGTGAGAGCTCACTTCGCTAGCTAACTTCGGAGCCGCCTTTTTTCGCGACTTACTTAATGCCACTCCATTTTTCCGTAATTTCGTAAGTGCAGCAGCAGATTCTTTTTCCAAACGCTCAAGTTCGCCGGCGCGGTTCTCGGTACGGGCAAGCTTCGTAGAGGCTTCTTCGTAATGAGCAATCACCTCTTCAACGGAACTCCCGTATTTGCGCTTGAGGGTGTGAATCAGGTCGAGACGAGATTCAAGAGCGGTCGCTTCGGCAGGATCGATTTCAAGACCCGCCGCATAGTCGGTAAGCGAGGCTTCTAATTCAGCGATTTCGAGAGCCGCTGTTTCCGCGCCAGCGGCGAAGGATTCTACAGAAGGGTCCGTGCGAGCGAGGACGGCAAGATGCCGCTGAAGATCAGCCATAGGATTGCCAATTTCCTTCACCACATTAAGAGCCGCCGCAGCTTCTTCGACTAGCTTCTGAGCATTGGAAGCGACTTTGTAGCGAGCTTCAATCTCATCCTCTTCGCCTGGCTTGAGGTCTGCCTCTTCGATTTCGAGCGTCTGAAAGCGGAGAAGATCAAGCTCTTGGGCTGAGGCGCGCTCGGAATTGGCAAGATCCGTGAGCTCACTCTGAGTGCGGCGCCAAATGGCATACGATTCTGAATACGCATCGCGCTGTTTGGCGCAGCCTGCGTAAGCATCCAGCATGGCCAACTGTCGCTCACGAGCCAGCAAGCTTTGATGATCATGCGGCCCATGAAGATCCACAAGATGATGGCCAAGAGATCGGAGCGTAGCAAGTGTGACCGGGCTTCCATTAATAAACTGCTTATTCCCAGTGCCCGAAGCCACAATGACACGTCGGACGACGAGCTCTCCTTCATCACAAGGATCCAAGCCTGCATCAGCAAGAGATTGATTGATCGCGCTGGGATCCGCCAGATCAAAAAGCGCCTCGACCGTGCAGGCACTTTCCCCGGAGCGAATGAGCCCTCGATCTGCACGCTCACCTAAAACGAGCTTCACCGCTCCCACGATGACGCTCTTACCCGCACCGGTCTCGCCAGTGACACAAATGAGACCGGGAGCAAGCTCCCAAGTAAGAGAATCTACGAGAGCGAGGTTCTGAATTTTGAGGACGGAGAGCATGGCAGTGGGGATCTGCCATAGTATTTGCTCAAGCGGAGCAAAAGATCAAGTCATTTGAACAGTTGTTCTTAAGAACTTTCAAGACAGCTCCGTTCCAGCTTCGCTAAACGTCACCTGCCGCTGCCGATAGAGTGCACCAAGCGCCTGCTTGAATGCTTTCTTAGAGACCCCGAAAGCTTCACGAATCGCCTCCGGACTACTCTTATCATTAAGCGGCAGCTCCCCGCCTTGGTCGCGAAGCGCTTCCAGAATTTGTTCACCAAGCGGTTTTACCTTCCCATAACCCATCGCATGCACAGTGAGGTCTACCTTGCCATCAGCGCGCACATCTTTAACGAATGCCTTCATCCTCGTGCCCGGTGCCGGCGGAGGGCTAGGAAGCTCATTATGAAAAAGCATTCCACGGTGAGCATTCTCTACAATCGTCTCAATCCCACGATCCGTCCTACCCGCCACGAGAATATCCACCGAATCGCCAGGGTTAAACGGCGCAGGATCATGCGAAAGGTACTTCCCCAGTTTCGCCGTAGCGACGACGCGCATACTCTTCTCATCAAGCAAGACATACACCAGCACCCCCTCTCCCAACCGAACGCGATTCGGCTGCTCACTATACGGCAACAGCAGATCCTTCGGAAGCCCCCAATCAAGAAACGCACCAATCTTCGGATGCACGCCGATCACCTCCAACCACGCAAATTGCCCCGCTTCCGCAAACGGCCGCTCCGTTGTCGCCATCGGGCGATCCTCCGAATCCCGATAAAGAAATACATCCAGCACCGTCCCCAATTCCACCCCCTCCGGCACATACCGCTTCGGCAGAAGAAGTTCGCCCAGCTTTCCACCCGCATCCACATACACACCAATCCCCCCATCATGAATTTTCACTACAGGCAGCAGATGGCGTTTTCCTAGATGAGACATCACCGCCATCCTAGCGCACACTTTATCAAAATGCCCACCGCCGTTTCTCCAGAAGATTTCCCCCTCCACATCACCTTCCTCGGCACCGGCACCTCCGTCGGTGTCCCCATGATCGGATGCGATTGCGACGTCTGCACCTCCACCGACCCCCGCGACAATCGCACCCGCTCCTCCATCTTCCTCCGCACCCCCGAACTCAGCATCCTCGTCGATTCCGGCCCCGATCTCCGCGCCCAATGCCTTCGCGAAAGCATCGCCCACGCAGACGCCGTCATCTACACCCACGCCCACATGGATCACATCCTCGGCTTCGATGAACTCCGCCGCTTCACCCCCCGAGCCGAAGACACCCTCCCCCTCTACGCCCGCCAGCCCGTCCTCGATGACCTCGCCCGCATGTTCCACTACGCCTTCAGCGGCGAAAACCGCTACCCCGGCTACATCAAGCCCGATCCCCACCCCATCGCCGACGCCCCCTTCACCCTCGGCCACACCCACCCCCTCACCATCACCCCCCTCCCCGTCCAGCACGGCAAAGTAGACACCATCGGCCTCCTCTTCTCCACCGGCTCCACCCACCGCCTCGCCTACATCCCCGATTGCAAGACGCTCTCACCTGCGGCGGAAACGCTCCTCACCACATCCCCCCCCGACACCCTCGTCCTCGACGCCCTCCGCTTCGAGCCCCCTCACCCCACCCACATGTCCATCGCTGAAGCCCTCGCCGCCACCGCCCGCATCGCCCCCCGCCGCACCTACTTCACCCACTTCATGCACACCATCTCCCACGCCCGAGACGAGCCCAAAATGCCCTCCAGCGTCCACTTCGCCCACGATGGCCTCCGCCTCACTTGCTAAAAAATTTCGCCATTCACATTTCACTCTCCCCCCATTTAGCCCCACCCTCACTCGTGATGATGCGCTTTCCCCTACTCGCCGCCCTCCTTCTTCTCGCCCTCTCGGCATCCTCCGCCCAGACAAATTCCGCCAAAGTCATCGACTACGCGCCCGCCACCGCCGTCATCTACAATTCCTCAGTCCCCGAATCCAAAGCCCTCGCCGAATTCTACTGCGCCCAACGCAGCATCCCGAAAGCCAACCTCATCGGCCTAGACTGCCCCCAAAAAGAAACCATCTCCCGCCAAGAATACGAAGCCTGGATCCGCGACCCCCTCCGCAAGCAATTCACCAAACGCGGCTGGTGGAAGCTCGCCAAATCCGACGGCGCAAAACGCGCCACCACCAACAAAATCAAAATCGTCGCCCTCATGCGCGACATCCCCCTCCGCATCGCAGAAGAATACGGAGCCAAAGTAAAACACCCCGAGACCGGCCAGCTCATCAATAAAAAGCCCGCCACCGGCCAGCAAAACCAAGCCTCCGTAGACTCCGAGCTCATGCTCCTCGGCTGGTACGACCTCCCCAGCAACGGAGCCCACAAAAACCGCTACCACCGCCAAGACACCGCCTTCAGCGAAACCGCCCTCCCCTGGATGATCCTCATCGGCAGGATCGACGGCATCTCCTACACCGCCGCCCGCACCCTCATCACCGACGCCATCGCCGCCGAAAAATCCGGCCTCTGGGGCAAAGCCTACATCGATCTCGCCCAAAAGACCCAAGGAGCCTACGCCACCGGCGAACAATGGATCCAAAACGTCGCCTCCACCGCCACCGGCAATGGCATCCCCACCATCATCGACCCCCACAAGCCCCGCTTCGCCCACCACTACCCCATGAGCGACGCCGCCATCTACTTCGGCTGGTACGCCAAAAAGCCCGACGGCCCCTTCACCAATCCCCGCATGAAATTCCGCCAAGGAGCCATCGCCTGCCACCTCTACTCCTTCAGCGCCACCACCCTCCGCCAGCACCACACCTGGGCCTCCATCCTCCTCCAGCGCGGAGCCGCCGCCGTCCTCGGCAATGTCTACGAGCCCTACCTCTCCCTCACCCACCAGCTCGATCTCTTCACCGCCCGAATCCTCCAAGGCTACTGCTTCGCCGAAGCCTCCCACATGGCCATCCCCGCCGCCTCCTGGATGGGCGTCGCCATCGGCGATCCCCTCTACCGCCCCTTCCGCCCCCAATCCAGCCTCCCCGGCGACCCCAAAATCGACTCCGACTACAAAGCCCACAAAGTCGCCTACCTCCGCTGGGGCCGCACCGACCCCAAGCAATTCCGCATGAACCTCGTCAAAGGAGGCGTCTCCCTAAAATCCGCCAACCTCTTCGAAGCCCTCGGCCTCAGCTTCCTCCAAGACAACAACACCATCGACGCCAACACCGCCTTCGAAAAAGCCGCCGCCATCTACACCACCCCCACAGACATCCTCCGCCAGCGCATCCTCCAAGCCGAAATCATCCGCAAGACCAATCCCCTCGCCGCCGCCGCCTACCTCCGAGGCATCCGCCCCACCTTCGCCACCATCCCCGAAGTAAAAGCCCTCGACGCGCTCATCCTCACCATGGATCCGCCACCACCGCCCCCTCCCGCACCCGCCGCACCCCAGCAGTAAAATGCCCCCATCCGCCGCCCGCTACGCCGCCCTCCTCCAGCCCCGCCACCTCCACGAGCCCACCAGCTCCCCCCCCAAAGACCTCCCCGGCGAACTCGAAATCCAATCCCGCTGGTTCGCCGCCAGCTACGGCTCCCACTTCCGCACCACCTGCGGCAAAACCGCCGAAATCATCCACTTCGGCACCTGGAACCACGCCGCCGGCCCCGATTTCCTCGCCGCCACCATCAAAATCGATGGCCACCAAAAAACCGGCCCCATCGAAATCGACCTCGAAGCAAAATCCTGGGAAACCCACGGCCACGCCGAAAACCCAACTTACAACGACACCATCCTCCACCTCTTCCTCAAGACCGGCACCAAAGCCACATACTTCACCCGCACCCAAGACCACCGCCAAGTCCCCCAAATCATCCTCCCCCACCCCCCACAAATCCCCGGCGAGCCCACCCCCCTTCCCCTCCCACGCCCCCTCCCCGAATCCAAGCCCGGCCGCTGCTCCGCCCCCCTCGCCAATCTCCCCACCCCAGAAATCGAATCCCTCCTCCAGCAAGCAGCCACCCACCGCCTCCACCGCAAAGCCCGCGCCCTCCACCGCACC
>CALAIY010000133.1 GCA_937922595.1 uncultured Verrucomicrobiales bacterium
ACAGATCCACAAGACGACGACACAGACGATGATGGGCTCAAGGACGGAGAAGAAATCACCACATTTTCCACCAACCCCCTCGAAGACGATGTCGATGGCGACATGATTCTCGATGGCGAGGAAGTTAGTGCAGGCCTAGACAATTTCGTCACCAACCCCTTTAAAGCAGATACGGATAACGACGGGATCAACGACAACGTTGAAATCGCCAACGGTAGCGATCCCACCAATCCCTCCGATCCTGAGCTACTCCCAGAATTGCCTACTGAAGGCCTCATTCACCTCTGGACAATGGATGCGGATGATTCATTCACCGATGGTGATGGCATCATGTTCGCTCGAGATCTCATAGGCGGAGTGAATGCCGAATGGTTCGGCACCGACGATACGATCACTTTCATCAGCGATGGCCAAATCGGAGGAGCAGCCAATCTCGATGGCGACAATGGTTCACAACAGTATTTCACTCTAGATACCCTGGCATTCGATGGAGGCACCCAATTCTCGATATCCTTCTGGTTTCAAGCAGACGTCAATAATGAAAACTACAACGGAATGTTCATGTCCCGCCCAACAAACTGGGGCGTCGCACTGAAACAAAACGACACCACCATCGACTTCCGCTACTCAAACGCCGACACATCTTCGAGAGGCACCTCGTTCCCCGAGCTGATCACTCCCGATGGCGAGACATGGCACCATGTTATTATGAGTGTCGATACTGATATCGATAGAGACACTGAAGAATTCAATTATCGCTACGCTCTCAATGGAGAGGTTATCGAAGCCAACTACGACGGAGCCTCCACCATTTCAGGCACTGGCTGGGCAATCGGTGGAGACGGCAGCGATGGCACCCAAAGCCAACGTGATTTCGACGGACGAATCGACGACGTTGCCGTCTGGAACCGCACCCTCAGTAGAGATGAAATGCTCTCAGTCTTCCGCAACGGCGGAGCAGCCATCGGCCTTCCTGTACCTGCAGTGACACCGCTTTCCACCTTCTTCATTAGCGACTTCAGCTTCAACGAAGGCGGCTCGGCAACCGTCACATTCGATTCGGATCCCGAAGCAGGGACGACCTATACCGTGATTGGCTCTACCGACCTCTCCAGTCCACAGTCCGGCTGGACTGAACTTGCAACAGCAGACACCGGCGGCACAAGCACCACAATTACGACCGATCTATCGACCATACCAGAAGGAGCGACCTATTTTATCGCCGTAAGGAAAAATGAACCCACGAATTAAAAATCTAATCGCGCGCTAAAGCGCGAATCCTTCAGCCAGGTTCCTTAGAAATAACCTAATCGCCTCAGTCCAGCCTCCTTCCTCCTAACCCGGGGAAGGAGGGTTTTTAGTTTATATAATACATCACCCACACCGCCAAATGCTCCTAAGCAGAGAATTTGGATACTTCCACCAAGACGGCCTTCTGCGCGTGAAGGCGATTTTCAGCCTCTTGAAAAATAGTTTGGGAGTGCGCTTCGAGCGTTTCCTCATCAATTTCTAAGCCTCGGTAGGCTGGGAGACAGTGCATGACGAGTGCATCCTTATTTGCCGCACTCACCAAATTTCGGTTAATCTGATAGCCTCCGAATTTTTCCACTTTTTCTTCAGCTTCGTCTTCCTGCCCCATGCTCACCCAAACATCAGTGTAAAGAACATCCGCATTTTCACAGGCGGCCTTAGGATCCGAAATGACGCTTACCGTTCCATTTTGCAACCTAGCAAGGTATTCTGCCGATGGCTGATGGCCTTCGGGAGCAGCAATTACAAACTCGAAGCCGAGACGCTCGCTGGCCCAGATCCATGAACGAGCCATGTTGTTATCCCCGTCTCCTAGATAAACCACCTTCTTCCCTTCCCAACCACCTTGAAGTTCACGCATCGTCATGAGATCAGCGAGAACCTGGCAGGGATGCTCTTCATCCGTGAGGGCATTGATAGTTGGCACGCCTGAGTACTCAGAAAAATCATCGACATCTTTCTGATCAAATGTCCGAATGATTGCGCCTCCCACCATTCTCCCAAGAACCCGGGCGGTATCTTTTATCGGCTCTCCCCGACCAAGCTGCATATCACGCTGTGAGAGCATCATTACTGAACCACCCAGCTCACGCACTCCAACTTCAAAACTGACGCGAGTACGAGTGGAGGATTTACTGAAAATCATTGCCCACACCTGATCAACAAGCGGCTTATACCCCAATCGATCGGCTTTGAGCTTGATTCCAAGATCGACGATATCGGAGATCTCTTTTGCACTGAGCGATTCAAGAGAGAGGAGGTTTTTCATAGCAAGATACGGTGTGTCAGGATGAAGCAACACGCTTCATGATTTTATGCGACGATTTCGGTTCCAATACCATCAATCGTGAAAACTTCGAGAAGGAGCGAATGCGGGATGCGACCATCGACCAAATGAACCTTACCCACGCCTTGTCTTATTGCATCGAGAGCGGAGCTCACTTTAGGCAACATACCGCCAGAGATGACTCCGCTAGCGGATAGATCTTTAAAGGCTTTAGTATCTACAGTGGAGATAAGAGTGCTTTCATCAGTGTGATCCTGCATAACTCCACGGACGTCACTGAGGTAGATGAGTTTACTCGCCTGAAGGCCTATGGCTAGAGCGCTGGCGGCGAGATCAGCATTTACATTAAGGACAGCACCAGCCCCTTCCTCCTTCGCTAACGGAGTCACTACAGGGACAACCTCACGGGCGATCTCACTTAAAACTAATTCAGTATCCACTTCGGTCACTTCACCAACAAAGCCAAGATCCTCGCCACCTTCACCTACCATTCGCTTTCCTGAGAAGACGTGCGTTCCGGCGAGACCAGCAGCTTTCCCCCCAAAAGAACGAAGTGTATCCACGATTCCGGGGTTGAGTTTCTTGCCCAGCACATCCTGGACGATGCTGATCGCAGCCTCATCAGTCACACGAAGCCCTCCAATAAATTTGGCTCCCAGCCCTGCTGCCTCCATCGCGCGGCTAATCGCCTTCCCTCCCCCATGGACGAGAACCGGATTGATTCCTGCCGCTTCAAGAAAAACAACGTCACGAAGTAAACTACTCACGAACTTGGGATCTTCCATGGCGCTACCGCCAAGTTTAATGAGAAATGTCTGACCGCGAAAACTCTGCATGTAGGGCAGAGCTTCGACAAGAACTGCGGCTTTGGCCGTTTGGGCTTCGATATCAATCATGGAGTATAGGTATAAAAAGAAAATCGCCGACGTACAATCCCTGAAGCGGGAGACGTCGGCGATGATGAAAGGGAAGAGAGTTTCTCTAGTTCAGTAAAATGACGTCAGGGAATTACATTCAACGCGGAATATTCCGATCGATTGAAGTCAACGTATTCTGGCGATATGTCACTCGTGTAAACATTGTGGTCGGCGGTGCCGATATTGAGATCGATAGTCAGGGTAAATTCGTTTTTTTCAACTACCTTCTTAAGGCGGGGCAGCGGCGTCTCGGCTGCGACACCATTTTTCGCGGCAGCGAGGCCGCCGAAGTAGATATCGACAAGCTCCTCTTTTATCGTAGCTCGAGCGTAGCCAACGGCGTGGATGACGCGCCCCCAATTTGGATCTTCGCCATGCCAGGATGATTTTACGAGGAGGGAATTGGCCACCGCCTCGGCGACTTTCCTCGCATCGAGGTAGGTGCGAGCTCCACGCACCTGGACGTCTACAAATTTGGTCACGCGCTCACCATCGCGAACGATGGCTTTGGCCATCTTCAGCATGACAAATTCAAGCGCTTCGCGAAACACGGCAGCAGCAGGGGTGCCGCTTTTAATCGTGCGGTTTTTAGCCTCGCCATTGGCCATCACAATCACGGTATCATTCGTGCTCATATCGCCATCTACAGAAATACGATTGAAGCTACGATCCACTGCCGCTTGAGTCGCTTTGTTAAGCTCCGCTCTATCAATCCGGGCGTCGGTAGTGATGAAGCAGAGCATCGTCGCCATACTCGGGCAGATCATGCCGGCACCTTTGCAGACGGCTCCGATTCGGATCGGAGTCGTCCCCGGCGAAAATTCGATCGCTATTTTCTTCTCACAAGTATCGCTAGTGAGGATTGCCTCAGCCACCTTATCGCCACCCGAACTTTTCAGCTTCGTGACAAGCTTGGGAATCATCGGAGTGATACGCGCCATCGGCATCGGAACTCCTATAATCCCCGTGGAACAGACGAGAACTTGCTCACCCTTGAGGCCCAGCCCAGCCCCCGTAGAACGAGCCATCAGCTTGGCATCTGCAATGCCGCCAGAGCCGGTACAGGCGTTTGCGTTGCCGCTATTGACGATAATTGCGCGGATGCCATTCGTGCGCATATGGCGCTGCGAGACCTTTACCGGAGCAGCCTTAATCTTATTTGTGGTAAAAGAGGCCGCAGTGACTGCAGGCACATCAGACGCAATGACCGCGAGATCAAGACGCTTTTTTTCAGGATTCTTAATACCACAACCAATTGCACCCGCACGGAAACCGAGCGGAGCAGTGACAGATCCTTGAATGACTTTAAAACCGCGGGGCATGAGAGATTACTGAGGGTCGCCCGGTATCGAGTAAAAGATCAAGCCCTTCGTGCAAAACCAGCACGAAAACATCATTACAGCAGCCCTAGCCCAGCGGCAGGCGCACACCCAGCCATAAGATTGAAACTCTGAATCGCTTGAGTGGCAGCCCCCTTTCCCAGATTATCCTCCGCGCTAAGGAGGAACACACGCCCCGTGCGAGCATCATGCGCCCACCCGACGTCCACAAAATTCGTCCCAACAACGTTTTTCGTATCCGGACAGCCATTTTCGCCCAAGAGACGGACAAAATGTTGCTCGGCATAAGCCTCATCGAGCGAAGCACCTACCGCAGACGGATCAGCTCCGGGCTTGAGTTGGGCAAAAATCGTCGAGCAAATGCCTGCGGTTACAGGCATGAGATGAGGCACGAATGAAATGCGTACAGTTTCGCCAGCCGCTAGCGATAGCTGCTCCTCAACTTCACTCAGATGCCGGTGCTTAGGGACGCTGTAGGGTCGTACGCTCTCATTGCACTCCGCAAAGAGAAGCGCTTCCGAGGCCTTGCGCCCAGCACCACTCACTCCACTAATACTGGAAACTGCAATACTCTGCGGATCAATCAGCCCCGCTCGGAGAACAGGAACCAGCGGCACAATCATACTCGTAGGATAGCAGCCTGGGGACGCTACAATCCGCGCATTGGCCACCTCTTCGCCATGAATTTCAGGCAAGCCATACACCGCCTCCTCCAAAAGTGAGGGAGCCGGATGAGGCGCACCATAAAACTCCTCATAAACCGCCGGATCCGCCAGCCGGAAGTCTGCACTCAGATCGATCACCCGCACACCTCGATCCAGTAGAGCGGTCGCATGCGCACTCGCCACACCATGCGGCAATGCGAGGAAAGCGAAGCGCGCACCCGCCTTCACGATCGCATCCGTATCCGGCGCGATAAACTTAAGAGCATCTGCCACCGCATTCCCCCGGAACCGGGGAAACACCTCCGCCAAAGCCTTACCCGCGTGCTGGCGCGACGTCACCGCCACTAGCTCAGCATTCGGGTGCATCAGCGCCACCCGAAGCAACTGAAGCCCAGTGTAGCCACTAGCCCCCACAATCGCGATCTTTGGTTTTTCCATGCCTCCTCATCGTCGAAAGCGCGCTCTCCAGCCACAAAAAAAGCCCCGGCTTTCACCGGGGCTTGGAAACTGGTCGGGCTGACAGGATTTGAACCTGCGACCCCTAAGCCCCCAGCTTAGTGCGCTACCAAACTGCGCCACAGCCCGTTTTCCAAAAGGAGGGGGCAGGAGACTGCCTTCCGTGAATCCCATTGTCAACACACCTTCAAAAAAATCCTATTTTCTGCACTTTCCCCTTCCCTTTTCGCCGTTCCCGCCTCCCTTCATCCGCCTTGGACACCATCACAATTTACACAGACGGCTCATCACGCGGCAACCCCGGCCCCGGTGGATTCGGAACCCTCCTCATCAGCAGCAAAGGCTCCCGCAAAGAAATCTCCTGCGGTTTCACCGAAACCACCAACAACCGCATGGAGCTCCTCGCCGCCATCGCCGGCCTTGAAGCCCTCAAGCGCCCCTGCCGCGTCATGCTCCACAGCGACAGCAAATACGTCATCGACGCGCTCAACAAAGGCTGGACCCGAGGCTGGATCAAACGCAACTGGCACAAAGCAGATAAAACTCCCGTAAAAAACCCCGATCTCTGGAAGCGCCTCCTCGCCGCCGCCGAAGACCACGACATCACCTGGCGCTGGGTAAAAGGCCACGCCGGCCACCCCGAAAATGAACGCTGCGACGAACTCGCAACCAACGCCGCCGACAGCGACAACAAGCGCGAAGACACCGGCTATATCCCGAGTAGTTAGCTTTTGGAGCTATACTTCAGCCATGACGGTAGACGAAATCCGAACCGCAGCAGATATTTCCCTACAATCTCCCATTCGTAGTTTATCCTGATCGAATTCGAATTCAGGTAATTCGCCACCTCACTCCAGCAAATCTGGCCGGTTCTCCCGCGTTCGCTCCACCGCCTGCGCCTTCTTCCACTCGCCGATCTTCCCATGGTGCCCAGATAGCAGCACCTCCGGCACCGCCATCCCTCGAAAATCGCCAGGCTTCGTATAGCAAGGAGCCTCCAAAATCCGCCCGCCTTCAGCGGAAAACGACTCCTCCTCCGCCGAGCGCTCATCACCGAGCACACCGGGAATCAGGCGCACCACAGCATCCACCAGCACCGCCGCCGCAATCGCCCCATTCGTGAGCACATAATCTCCAATCGAGATCTCATAATCCACCAGCGCCTCCACCACCCGGTGATCCACCCCCTCATAGTGGCCACAAAGAATAATCAGATGCGCCTCCGAAGCCATCGCCTCCACCGCAGGTTGCCCTAGCCGCTGCCCCTGCGGCGTCATCAGCACCACCTTAGTCTCCGGCGTTCGCAATTCCTCCACCGCCGCAAAAAAAGGCTCCGGCTTCATCACCATCCCCTGCCCTCCACCATAGGGCGTATCATCCACCCGGCGATGCTTATCCGTGGTCCACTCGCGCAAATCATGCACCGCCAAATCAAGCTGCCCGCCCTCTTGCGCGCGCTTCATCATACTTTCGCCCAGCGGCACTGAACACACCGCCGGAAAGATGGTCAGTATATCGATCTTCACAGGCCGCTACCCGACCACGCCTCCCCGCACCTGACAATTTTTTTACGACTCCCCACTCATAATTCCCGCTCACCTGCGTCATACTACCACCATGAAACGTCTGCTGCTCGCCGCACTCCTCATCCACACCGCCCAAGCCGAGCCCATCGGCTTCGCCGAAGCCTTCGTCCTCGCCAATTCCCCCGCCGAGCGCGAAGCCGCCCTCGCCACCCTCGTCCCCGGCAGCGAAGACGCCCTCTACTACCGCGCCCTCCACCTCGAACACCTCAAGGATTGGCCAGCCCTCCGCCAACACCTCGAAGCCTGGCGCCGCACCCAAAGCCACCAGGCAAAACGCAAATCCTGCGAACTCCGCCTCGCCCTCCACACCATCGACGAACCCGCTTCGCTCCGAAAAATCCGCGAAGCCGCCCGCCCCGGCCCTCCGCACCTCCCACCAGCCTCCGCCGCTGCGCGGAAACTCCCCACATCTCTCGATCCCACACTTGTCGCCGCCGACGCCTTCCTCAAAGAAGCCCTCCGCACCAACTCCCTCGGCACCCTCACCCACCACGGAATCCGCACCCTTCTCGCCTCCAACCTCGGTCGTAATCTCAGCGTCTCCCAACGCCGCGCCATCCTCGATCACGAAATACTCACCCCCGATATTCCAGGCCTCTACGAACTCATCCGCACCGACCTCGCCGATAAAAAACAACGCCGCACCTTCGGCCAATCCCCAGCCCACAGTCTCCTCACCCTCGATCAACTCGCCAGCCTCCGCCGCGCCCTTCCCGATCTCGAAAACCAGCAGGAATACGTCCACACCGTAATCCGCAAGCTCCGTCCCCCCGCAATCCTCCCAATCTACGGCCCGCCCGCTGCGCGGGAAACGCGCAAAGCCTACCTCGACGCCGCACTCGAATTCGCCCTTCCCCTCCCGCCCGCATTCAGCTCCCTCAAAGCCCACCTCCTCTTCCACCGGCTCAAAGTCGACGAATCCGCCGGCACCCGCGACCGCGATCGCTTCCTCCAATACCTCGCCCTCCCCCGCCCCACCCGCTACGCCAGCAAATCCTACCTCAGCTCAAATAGCGGCCTCCCCCTCGCCAGCCTCAGCGAAAACTTCACCAACACCACCGGCCTTCGCCCAGTAAAAAACGACGACGCCCTCATCCGCACGCTCCTCATCCACTTCCTCAAAGGCGAACGCTCTACCAAGCGCTTCACCAAATTTTTCACCGAAGACTACCTCCGTCCCCTCCACGCCGAAGCACGTCTCCTCGCCGGAAAATCCGAGCCCGAGAAATTCCTCGAAGCGCTCTCCCCCGCACAGTTCACCGCCCTCCGCGACCGCATCGATCTCGAATTCGCGCCCGACGCTCCCACCGTCTTCACGCTCGACGACGAAGTCACCCTCCCACTCCTCATTAAAAACGTCCCCCACATCGACGTCCGCATCTTCGAGCTCGATCCCCTCGCCATCTACGAAGCCAACGGCAAAGAAATCGAGCCCCAAATCGATCTCAGCGGCCTCGCCCCCACCGCCGAATTCCGCATCGATACCGCCGCCAAATCCCCCTTCCTCCAGACCCGCATCTCCCCCGACCTCCCCGCCCTACTCGCCCCCGGAAAACGCGGCGTCTGGGTCATCGACGTCGTCGGCTCCGGCCGCAGCTGCCGCGCCCTCGTCCGCAAAGGCCAGCTCCTCCTCACCGAAGTAAAATCCACCCCCGCCGGGCAGGAACTCACCATCACCGACGCCTCCGGCAAACTGGTTTCTCCCGCAGCCGTGCGCCTCTCCGGCTCGGTCTTCAAATCCGATGAAGACACCGGCAAAATCCTTCTCCCTTACACCACGACCCGCGGTCGAAAGCCGCTCGTCCTCGTCGATCCGAAGGATGGCTTCGCCAGCCTTGCCGAATTCGATCACGCAGAAGAAACGATAAGCCTCAATCTCGAAGTCCTCTCCACAAGTGCCGCTCTCGTCCCCGGCCTCACCGGCTCCGCCACGATTATTCCGCACCTACGAATCGGCGGTGAGCCAACCTCGCTCGATCTCTGCACCGAGCTTACCCTATCTATCTCCAGCCGCGGCACCTCGCGATCAATCCCTCTCGATCCCAAGAAATTCCCCGCCCCCGGAGCCAGCCAGCACATCTCATTTCCCGTGCCTCCAAATGCGGATGCCCTCGTCTTTGAGATCGCCGCACGCATCAAGAAGATAAGCACTGGGGAAATCATCGACCTCGATGGATCCAATCGGAAAGATCTCGCTTCCGAATTCGATTCGGCTTCACCCTCTCCGTTCCTAATTCCCGCAGACGACGGCGAATATTCACTCCTCCTCGCCGGTCGTAATTTCGAGCCTTATTCCGGATATCCCTTCAGCATCAAATTTTCCTCCACCTCCGGCGGAAAACCGCTTTCCCAGGAATTCGTTTCCGACGAAGACGGACGCGTCACCCTCGGTGACCTCGCCGGAATTGATTCCCTAGAAATCCTCGGTCGCCGTCTTGAGATCGAACCGTCTCAGAAGATAGACTATCCCGATCAAATCTTCACTACCGCAGGCTCGCCAATCTCGATCCCGCTCGTTCCTGGCTCAGCAGATCCTATTCTATTCTATCTTGCTTCGGGCGAAGAGGTCGCGCGCATTCTCACTAAAGGCACCGATCGCGACGATGATCGCCTCTCCATCAAAGGCCTCGAACCAGGCGAATACCTTCTCTTCACACCCAATGAAAACGAAGAGCCAGAGGGTATAAAAATCCACGTCTCACCAAAGCCAGGAATTCCTTCCCATCTCAGCCTTCCCGAATCCCCTTCCCCATTACTCGCGTTCGCAAAAACCAAATTCTCCAAAAACGGCGATCTCAATATCTCCCTAGAAAACGCCACCTCCGAAACCCAAATCAGCTTCACCACCTCCCCATTCTTCGCCACCTCCGAACTTCCCCACGGCAGCCTCACCAATCCCGAAGCCTTCTCCCTTCCCATCCTCACCAGCCGCTTCCTCAGCGGACGAAAACTCGGAGGCGAAGAACGCTACGTCCTCGACCGCCGCACTCTCCCCGCCTTCGCTGGCTCCCTCGCTCCACTCCCCGGCGTTCTCATCAACCCATGGGTCATCGCCGAATCCCAAGCAATCGCCCAGACCGCCTCCGACTCTGAAGAATGGCTCGCCGAAAAGGCCAACGAGCTTGCCACACCAGCTGCCGCTGCACGCCGACGCAACGCCGCTTCATCCGGAAGTGGTGCGCTTCAAGCGCAAACCTTAGAAGTCGTCGAAGACTCGGGTCCGCGAATTCAGCAAGCGTCCCTCCGCTTCCTCGCCAATTCCTCCAAGACCGCTTCCAACCTCCGCCCAGACAAAGATGGAAAACTCACCATCCCCGCCGCCGAACTCGGCGGCGATGCGGTAGTCACCCTCTTCGCCACCGCCCCATCCAACGGCTCATCCATCTCCCGCCGCCTCACTCGCGAGGCGAAACCACCGGCCACCCGAGACCTCCGTCTCTCCGAGCCGCTCTCGGACAAGCCGGTCAGCCGCGAACTTACTGAACGCGTCATCCCCGCTGGCGAGAAGCTCACCCTGCCCGAAAACCTCACCGGCAGCCCCCAGCTCATCTTCACCGTCGCCGACTATATCGAATCCCTCGCCGCATCCGTTCCCAAGATCGCCCCCTTCCGAATCCTCGGGCGCTGGCACACGCTAGACGACGCAGCTAAACAAGAAACCTACGGTCGCCTCGCCTCCCATGAGATGCATCTTTTCCTCAAGAACAAAGACCCCGAGTTCTTCGAGAAAACAATCGCCCCCTATCTTCGCTACAAGCTAGAGAAAACATTCTTCGATCTCTATCTATTGAATGAGAGCCTGGATCATTTTCACTCACCAGAGGAATTCAGAAAGCTCAATGCCGCTGAAAAAGCCCTCCTCGCCCAGCGCTCGCCAACCCGGCGCGATTCCATATATGAGATACTAATGAATAGCACTGCCGATCTTCAGAAATCCCTCAATGAGAAGATCATATTTTCATTCAAAGGTGAAATCGAGAAATTAGGAGAGTCCGATCCTTTTGCAGAAGCGGGTGCCGGCAGCCATTTCAATACGTTTGGAACCCGAGCCAACATCAACATAACCGAAAATCGCATACAAGAACCCGCCTTCGGAAAGCGTGCTCGAAAATCATCCAAGGCAAAACGACAAGA
>CALAIY010000134.1 GCA_937922595.1 uncultured Verrucomicrobiales bacterium
TCCGCCTCCCCGCCCTCCTCCGCATCACCTCCTCCCCCCACACCGAGCCCTCCATAAAAGCCACCGCTCTCGCCACCCTCACCATCGAAATCGGCCAAGACTACGGCACCAACTGGGCAAGCTGGTCCGACGCCATCGAATCACTTTTTGATTCCGAAACCCGAAAACCTTAAATCCTTTTGACTAACACGCCGACAACGTGAAAATTCACAAGTGCACACAAAGCTCGAGATACCCAAAAAGTCGATTTACCGCCTATCGATCTACCAGCGTTGTCTCGATCGCCTCAGGGAGAACGAAATAGAGACCGTCTCCTCCGAAGCTCTCGCCAAAGCCGCTGGAGTAAAGCCCACACAACTACGCAAAGATCTCGCCTATTTCGGACAATTCGGCACCCGTGGCCTCGGCTACAACGTCGGCCTCCTCGCCGATACCATCGGCGACGTCCTCGGCCGCAACCACCTCCAGCCCGTCATCCTCGTCGGCGCCGGTAATCTCGGAGCCGCCCTCCTTCACTATGGAGGATTCAACAAAGAAGGCTTCGAAATCCTCGCCGCATTCGATCGCTCCCCAGAACGCGTCGCCCACGTCGCCACCACCTCCCAAATCCCAATCAAGCTCGACACCGAATTTCCCGAGTTCATCCAAAAAAACGGCGTCAAAATGGCCATCCTCGCCGTCCCAGTCCCCTTCGCCCAGCAAGTCGCCACCGCCCTCGTCGAAGCCGGCATCCTCGCCATTCTCAATTTCTCCCCCACAATTCTAGAAGTCCCCGCCCACGTCCAAGTGAACGCCGTAGACCTAGCAGTTGAATTAGAGAACCTCTCCTACTTCATCAGATAACCCGGCCAATCAGATTTCGACCGCCTTTTCAATCAATGTCCCATTTTGGCAACTACCCCTCCGCCCGCGAAATCCGCGACCAAATCGCCTTCGCCGCCGGCGCAAAAAACCTCGTCCAAATCGAGCGCGACCACCTCGATCCCAGCATCGCCACCGGCTACATCATCGGATACAGCAATGAACTCGTCGCCCTAGCAAACCTCACCGAACACATCAATTTCTCCGGCTTCGAAATCATCCGCGTCGAAGACATCACCCACCTCGATCTTCCCCACCCCCACGGCGAATTCATCGAAGAAGCCCTCACCCTCCGCGGCCTCACCACCCCCGAGCTCCCCGAAGGCACCGATCTCACCAACTTCAAAACACTCCTCAAATCCCTCGCCGGCACCCTTCCCCTCGTCACCCTCATCCGTGAAATCGAAGACGCCGATGCCTGCTACATCGGATCCATTCACACCGTCGATGATATCTTCGTCTCCATCTTCGAGATCGATGCCGACGCCGCCTTCGAGCACTCCCCCACCCGCTTCCTCCTCCGCGAGCTCACCCGCATCGACTTCGGCGGCCTCTACGAAGACGCCCTCCACCAAGTAGCCACCGCCCGCGGAAACACCGTCCCCGGCAGCAGTAGTTAAGCCCCCCCACGGTGCCCTCACTCGAATTCTCCCACCCCTTCGATCTCGCCGCCACCCTCGCCAGCGGCCAGATCTTCCACTGGGAAAACCCCGAGCCCGGCACCTTCGTCGGCCTCATCGGTGAGCACGGCGATCACCCCGCCATCCTTCACCAACCCGCCCCCGATGCTCCCGTAGCCATCCACCACGGCGACCCCCACACCATCGCCCACTACCTCGGTCACCACCACGACCTCCCCTCCATCCAGGCCACCTTCCCTCAAGACGCGCACATCGCCGCCGCCCTCGCCTGGTCCCCCGGCCTCCGCATCCTCAGCCAACCCCGCTGGGAATGCACCGCCACCTTCATCACCTCCTCGATGAAAAACATCCCCGCCATCCGCAAGATGTCCATCGCCCTACGCCAGCGCTTCGGCAAAGAAATCCAAATCGGCAGCCACACCCTCCACACCTACCCAACCCCCGAAACACTCGCCGCCGTCGGCGAAACAGCCCTCCGCCAATGCGGCCTCGGCTACCGCGCCACATCCCTAGCCTCCGCCGCCGAATCCATAGCCAGCGGCCAAGTAGACCTAGCCGCCCCAGCCCACGCCCAAGACCTAGAAACCGCCCGCGCCCACCTTACTCAGCTAAGAGGTGTCGGCCCCAAAGTAGCCGATTGCGTTCTCCTCTTCGCCTACGCCCGCCACGACGCCTTCCCCATCGACGTCTGGGTAGAACGCATCATCCTCCAGCTCTACCTCGCCAAAAAACACAAAAAGAACCGCACCCCCGCAAAAATTCGAGAATTCGCCGACACCTACTTCGGCCCAAACCGCGGCTACGCCCAACAATTCCTCTTCCACCACGCCCGCCATCACCTCACCAAGAAGTAAAATCTCGAAGCTCCCCTGAATAGGACTAATTACACGGGCAACAGCAGCCGCAATCACAATCGATGCACCCCTTATCCCCAGGCCCACAATCCACACACGCATCACAGCCATCGGTGCAGCGGCAACATTGGAAGCAATCACAAAAATCGTACCACCGTTCACCGCTCTTCTTCTTCGATTTCCTCTTCGATTTTGATGACGCAGCAAAATGATACTCGGCAGAAGTATTCGCCAGCGAAGGAAGGAGCGTCAGCGACTCGCCCACATTAGCCGCAGCAAAACGAAATTTCTCCACCTCTTCGCCAATCCGATCCATGAGCCGCCCTTCGCGATGGTACTTCAAAGGATTGTATCTTCCCTGCTTTAAATCCTCCTCGCGATCATCCAGCGCATCTTTCCAATAGACCAAGCGCCCCATACTTTCCCCGAGCTGCCCGAGTGAAACGCATTGCCGCTTTTCCCCACCGAAAAAGCTCGCAGGAAATTCGAAGATCTTACGATAAGCGACTGCCGTGGGAGATGCCGCCTCGCGAAGCCCTGAGCTGGGCGTCTCGCAAGCATCGCGATCCTCCATAATTCCCCAGACCTCCCGCGCTGGGAACCCCAACGTATTGAGCACCTCCGTCGCCCGATCCGCCGCTGGAGTCGTGATCATCCCTGCCGCCTGCCCGAGCTTACGCCTCAGCCCACCCTCATCATCCACCTCATCCGTGAGCTTTACACGCAAAGCACACACCGTCACCGCAGCAGCATAATCCGTAGCCCAATCATTGGCATACATCGCCCGCGGCTTCGCCAATGGATTACAACAGGTGCGCACCGCTGGCACCGCACATTGAGGATTCACCTGATCCGCTGCAATCGAAAGAAACGTACTATCATGGTTCACCAGAAAACGCGCAAGCGGGCTATAACTTCGCGAGAGCGCACACCCTAATCCACAAAACCAACTCCGATACTCCGAAGCAGCGGATGCGGAACACGAGCTGCAAGGAGCCTTAATAAATCCAAACATATTTTTTAAAGATAGCCGGGCGAGCGATGAAGATGCCTCCCTTCTGGAGCTTTGCCAGTAAACTCCCCTCTTACCACCACCGTCCTCCCTCTCAAAATTACGGTCTCCGCACGCCCAATAGTATTCATCCCTTCAAAGGCAGAATAATCCGTCGCCATCGTCTGAGATTCCTGAGAAATCACTCCTTCGTAACTAGGATCCCAAATGACAAGATCCGCATCCGAACCTACCGCGATCGCCCCCTTCGCCGGATAAAGCCCAAAAATTCTGGCCGCCTCGCTACTCGCGCAGCGAACGAGTGTTTCTAAAGTAATGCGCTTCTTGGCAACTCCATACGTGTAGAGAAGCTTAATCCGCTCCTCGACACTCGGAATCCCATTGGGAATGGTAGTGAAGTTTCCGCCAGAGGCCGGATCGCCCATCCGTTTCTGGGTTTCAAAATCGAAGGGAGCGTGATCAGTACCTACCGTTGCGATGGTTCCATCAGCGAGAGATTTCCAGAGAAACTCCTGATGGTGTTTCTCACGAAGAGGTGGGCTCATGATATACTTAGCACCTTCGAAATCCGGCAATTCAGCAGCCGACTTATCAAGTACTAGATAAGGAGCCACCGTTTCAACCCACGCTTTCACACCTTTCTTCTGAGCATTCTGAATCACTTTCACCGCATCTTTGCAGCTCGTATGAACGATATAAACATGCGCCCCAGTAAGCTTCGCAAAAGTAAGGAAATGGTGGCAGCCCGTAGCCTCCACAGAAGTAGGCCGCGAAGGCTCATGCCATTCCGGCCCCACCTTATCTTCGGCTACAAGCTCAGCTTGAAGCTGAGCCACAAGCTCAGCATTTTCACAGTGCGCGGTAACGATAACCCCAAGCTCAGCAGCAAGACGCAGAATGCCGTAAAGCTCTTCATCACTAATCCCAAAGGCTCCCTTGTAAGCGAGAAAAACTTTAAAGGAAGTAATGTGGTGCTCGGCAACGATCTGGCGAAGCTGCTTCTCCACTCCTTCGTCGAAACGGGTCACCCCCATATGAAATGTATAGTCACAAGGAGCGATACCTTCGGCATTCGCCTGCCAGTGAGCTAAGGCATCGAGCGGTTCTTCATCACGGCCGGGACACACCATTTCAATAAGCGTCGTGGTGCCGCCGATGAGCGCTGCCTTACCCGCAGTTTCCCAAGTATCCTTAGCTTCCGTCCCCATGAAAGGCAGGGTGATATGAACGTGAGGATCAATAAAACCCGGAAAAACATAGCGCCCCGTGGCATCGATCACTTCCGCACCCTCAGGCGCGTCACGGGCAGCGGTGATCTCAACGATTTTTTCGCCGCTACAAAGAATGTCACCGTGAAAGCGACCTTCAGCGGTGATGATCTCGCCGTTTTTGATAAGGAGGAGGCGTTCGGACATCGTGAATTATAGTAAGTTGCCTATCGAATAGGTCAATCGTTTGCAAGACGTTCGCGAATCTCATAAAGGCAATCAGAAGTCATCACCTGGAAGATACGAAATGATTCATCCGCCTCAAGACGCTCAGCGATGAGCATCTGAAAAGCAGCGTGCCGGAGGCGGCGCACTTCATCAACAGCATCCGTAAGCTCCGAACGAGTCAACTCACCTTGGCGCAGGCGTTCTAGCACAGAATCGAGATCACCATAAAAGACGTCGATTCGATCTTTCTTCCGCCGTTCGATCCAGCGCCGTAGCGCCGTCAGTCCGCCAAAAAGGCCAATGAGAAGCGAAATGCACAAAGCAAGCACCTCAGCATAGCGCTCGATGAAGCTAGGCGCGCCTCGCCGATAGTATGCCTCCGCTCCAGGATGCACCGGGAAACCGAATGATTCATCAGGCCGCGGCTCGCGGATTTGCGCGGCAGCCGGGTGAGTCTGCACCAGCTGGCCACGATCGGTAAAAAGCGAGCGCACCACACGCTCCGCCACGCGCTCGGGGAGATCTGCTCGGCATACAAGCAATGAGCGCACCGCTGCCGAAACAATGGGTTTCTGCGGAGCAGCCCAAGTCCCCTCATTTTCCGCAGGATAGGCATGACGCGGAATGAGAACCGGACGCACAAATGGATAAGCCGCCTGGAATCCTGCCATCACACCACCAGGCCCAGGATCATCGCCAAGGCTCATGAACCGCAGCCCGCCACGGCTCACCGCATCTCGAATAACCGGCGCCCCGAGCCCAGTGACCACGATCGCCGCATCAATCTCACCAACCGTGAGAAGACGGCACGCCTCCTTCGCTCCGACGAATTTTGGAGTGTATTTCCCCTCCCCGAGCCCGAAATGCCGGAATAGCGGCACCACGAGCTGCCGAGTCCCACTATCCGCCGGCCCGATCGCGATCCTTTTTCCCCTCAGATTTTCAAGGTTTCGCACCTCGGATCCAGAATTCACGAGAACGTGAACGATTTCTTCATGCATCGGAGCAAGCAGCCGCACCTCCCCATCTGCCGCGGTGCCATCCTGCACAATAGCAAGCGAACAACCATTTTCCCCGAGCATTCTCATGCTTTCGCCACTTCCCGCAGTCATCACCGGCGTGATGTCGATCCCCCCTACCGCCTCACCCTCAAGCTCTGCCCAGCCCGCCCCCAACTCATGGTAAACGCCTCCCGCCTGCCCCGTCGCAAGACGAAGTGGCTGCGCCCCGATAAGCGGAGCAAACACGATCAATACTAGGCCAAAGCGAAAAATCCCCATAATCAAGATCTTCGTCCGCTGCCCGCCCCCGTCAATCCTTGCTCGCGCACGCGCCTCCCTTCGCTACCTGTTCTTCGTGTCCGCAGCAGGAAAAACCGCCGCCTCCCCCGCTACCGCCGACGTCTCATGCGACAGCGGTACATGCCGCGTCGTGTGCGCAGGAGACTGGAAGCTCGGGGAAACTCCCGACGTCCCGCAATTCCCCCACACATCGCACGGAAACAAAATCACCTACGACGTCTCCCGCGTCACCAGCTGGGATTCTTCACTCGCCGTATTCTTGCTCACCCTCGCCGGTGAAGCACGGGACACCGGCGCCATCATCGATACCGACGCACTCCCCAAAGATCTCCAGCACCTCCTCGCACTCGCCCTAGCAGTGCCCGAAAAAGAAACCGGCCGAGACGATCTTCCCAAAAAATCATTCGTCACTCGGACCGGCGAAAGCGTCCTCGATTTTTTGGACACCACGAAAGCTGCCATCACCTTTTTCGGACAGCTCATGATCTCATCGGTGTGTCTTTTCCGCGGAAGAATCCCCTTCCGAATGCGCGAATTCTACCTTCTCATCCAAGAGACCGGCGTTGGCGCGCTCACCATCGTCGGGCTTGTGGCCACCCTCACCGGCCTCATCCTCGCATTTGTTGGATCAGTGCAGCTGAAGCAATTCGGAGCCGAAGTCTATGTCGCCGATCTAGTAGGCATCTCGATGGCCCGCGAAATGGGCTCACTCATGACCGCCATCATCATGGCAGGCCGAAGCGGCGCAGCCTTCGCCGCCCACATCGGCAGCATGAAAGCCAATGAAGAAATCGATGCCCTCACCACCCTTGGCATCGAGCCCCACGGCCACCTCGTCCTCCCCCGAGTAATTGCACTCACCCTAATGATGCCGCTGCTCTCACTCTACGCCACATTCCTCGGAATCATCGGCGGCGGCGTCATCTCCAATGCCACGCTCGGGATTTCTTGGTCACAATACATCGTCGAAATGCAGACCGTCGTAAACATCACCGAGATCAGCATCGGCGTCGGGAAAGCATTCGTTTTCGCCGTCCTCGTCGCGGTATCCGGCTGCTTCTCCGGAATGCGCTCCGGCACCGACGCCGCCGCCGTCGGCCGAGCCACCACCGACGCCGTCGTCAATTCCATCGTCCTTATCGTCGTCGCCGATTCTATCTTCGCCGTCGTATTCTCCATCCTCGGAATCTAGTATCGAGACTTCCCCTCATCCATGTCTACCCCTGCAATCACCGCCGAAAGCATCACCATGGCATACGGCAGCTTCGTGGTGATGAACGATCTAAATTTTAAGATCAATCCCGGCAGCATCTGCGTCATCATGGGCGGCTCCGGCTGTGGCAAAAGCACCCTTTTAAAACACCTCATTGGCCTCAAAGAGCCCGCGGCGGGCGAAATCTTTTACGGTAAAGAATCCTTCACCAAAGCAGACCGCGAGACCCGATCCAACTTCCTCCGCAAAATCGGCGTCACTTACCAAAGCGGCGCTCTCTTTTCCTCTCTCACCCTTGCGGAAAACGTCGCTGTCCCACTCCAAAAGGAACTCAACTTAAAGCCCAAAAAAGTCCGCGACATCGCCTCCTACAAACTCGCACTCGTCGGTCTCGCCGGATTTGAAGACTTTTATCCAGCCGAAATTTCTGGAGGAATGCGCAAGCGAGCCGCCCTCGCCCGCGCCATCGCACTCGACCCCGACTTACTCTTCTTCGACGAGCCCTCCGCCGGCCTCGATCCCCTCTCTTCCGCCCGGCTTGATGAGCTCATCCTCCAGCTCCGCGAATCGCTAGGCACCACCGTCGTCATCGTCACTCACGAACTCGAAAGCATCTTCGCCATCGCCGATCACTGCCTCTACCTCGATGTAGACGAAAAAACGCTCACCGCCCAAGGCAGCCCCAAAGACCTCGTAGAAAACCCTCCAAACGACCGAGTCTACAAATTCCTCACCAGAAACGGCCAATCCAGAACCTAAGAATCAGCCCTTTCCCATTTCCCTTCTTTTATGTCCCGCTCAGCCAATCCTACCGCAGTAGGAGCCTTCACCCTCGGAGCGATCGCACTCGTGATCACCGCCTTCGCTTACTTCGGCTCAATCAATCTCGGCTCAAAAAACAGTGAAAGCTTCATCACCTTTTTCCGAGAAAGCGCAGAAGGCCTCCAGATCGGCTCAGAAGTCACCTTCAAAGGAGTTCCAGTCGGAAGGGTAAAACGCATCCTCATTCGTTTCGAAGATCTTGAGCTAGATAAAACAACGATTACAAACATGCCCACCGGCACCTCACTCATCCCCGTAATCTATGAAATCGATACCGACCGCGTCATCCGAGACCTTGGAGTCTCCCTCCATGTCGATGATCCCGCATTCCATTACGCTCAAGTAAAGCGCGGCCTGCGAGCGAAGCTTAAGACCAGTTCATTCATCACAGGGCTCCTCCACCTCGATCTTGATTACTACAGCGACACCGAAGAGGAAACTCCCGCAACCAATCTCGAAGCAACCATCAATGGCGAAACCTATAACGTCGTCCCACCAAAGCCATCAGATCTCGCCGCCCTAAAAGATGAAGTCTACACCGCTATCAAGCGCTTCTCGAAGATAGACTTCGAATCTCTCACCGAAAGCTTCACCGTTCTCGCCCAGACTGGAAAATCAAAGATCGATGAAATTGATGTAGAAAAGCTCAATGAAGCCATCGCATCACTCAACACCCTCGTCTCTTCGCCAAAAATCACCGATGCCTTCACCAATGTCGGCACCGCCGCGACCCGAGTCAGCCAGGCGGCAGACAAACTTGAGCAACAAGTCGAATCCTGGGAAATCGACCGCCTAATAGCCGACGCACGAGCCGCAATCCAAGACATCGAAAGCGCTGCCGAGAAAGCAAACGAACTCATCTCCGATGATTCAAAAACCCGCAAAGAACTTGATCGAAGCCTAGAAAAAGTCGCCAATGCCGCCCAAGAAGTCGAAGAACTCGCAGCCTATATCAAAGAGCACCCGAATTCGCTCATCTTCGGAAGAAAAGACAGCGATGACGCCGCCCCAAAACATCAAAAAAACTACCGTCAACCAGGATCAAAATTACCAGGAAGGCGCTAACGCACCACACGGATTCGAACAAACGCCCCACCAGCAGTCGCCGGAATCATCGCGACCACAACCTCCTCGGTCGCATTTGCAGAAAGCGTCACCTCCGCCGCCTCAACAGTTTCCCAGCCCGAAAGCGACGCGCTAACCTCATAGGTATAGCTTCCATCAACCGGGCGAGTGTAAGTGATCGAAATCGATGTCCCAGCGCTCACATCAATCTCACCAAAAACAATCCCCGTACCGCCAAATGCAGGAGCCCCCATCCAAGACGCCGCGACATCCCAGGTATCGAAACTCGCATCAGCATTCACGATCGAAAGCACCTGCCCACCCCCATCTGTCGCGGAGTACCACTCATCATCATAAGTAAAAGACAGCACATTTTCCCCACCAGCATCCTCAAGCCGGATTTTTTCACCACCATTATCCAGCTGCCCAATATAGCCCAAAGTAAGCGCCACCCCAGGATAGCGCAGCGCAAATGCGGTAGGATTCGAAGCCACGATCACCGCTTCCCCCGGAGCAAGCATCGTGCCCGCCGGAAACGCATATTTCACACCTTCCGTGAATTTCGCCCCAGATAAATCAATTGTGAGATCTGGGGAAATATTCATCAGCTCAATGTATTCGAAATCACTAGCAGCAAGATCTGGCAATCGGGAACGTTCCCCCTCAGTCGGTGCCGTAGGATTATAATTGAGTACGGAAATACGCAGCCACTGCTGAAGCACAGTGGGAGAGCCAGGATAAGACAGCGTCTGTGAGATCGAAGCATCTGGCCTCACCACATTCAGCGTCTCTCCCCGCGCGGAGAGCTGTCCCTTGTAGCCACCGACTACAAAATGTCGCTCTCCCCCTTTCGGGCTAATTGATCGTGACCGAAATCCTCTGGGATCTTTCGCAATATAAAGCTTCGTCGCGCCATTAATTGAAGTCCCCGGAGGAATCGTGAATTCCACCCCACCTGAGATCTTCCAGCCAGATAAATCCATGTATCCAGACTCATCATGCTCAAGCACAAGATACTCCCCTCTTTGGTCAAGCGTCGCCGAATCCGCCCCAGAAGCAGGATCGAAGCGAACCTCCGTAATCGTAGCAACCATGAAGGGATCTTGCGAATCCGGAATAATTGAAAACCCATTAAGCTTATTCCGCCGATTAGGAAGGTGCTCATCTACGATTCGAGCAGCCGCTTGCTCCATTGTGTTCTGATTCCCCCGCGGGGTACCATCTTCATTCTTCCACGAACCCCACTTTTCGTAATCAAGATCCGCATCCGACATCTCAACACCCGGCGGATCAATTTGTAAAAGAAGCTCCGCAATCCTTGCATCGAGCGGGCTGCTTGCGGAATCAGCCCCCAAGATCTCATCCATCAAAGTCCTAACGCGACGGCGAAACATACTTCTAAACCGATCATCATCAAAAATCAGATCCTTCAAAGGATTGTCAGCTCCCGAAATAATATCGTTTTCTTTAAACCTATCATCGAAATAGGTATCGGTAGGATCCCAGTTCCTTCCCAAGCTCAGATCAACATCCCAGGCAAGTGGTGCCCATTCGCCATCTCCTTCGCTATCACGATAGAGATAATAATTCTTGTGCCCTTGATCTGCATTATTAGTGATTGCCGTCGCGGCGAGATAATTGACAGTTTCCGGAATATTGATATGATCGTAAGCATACGTTCTTTTCTCGACCAAGCCCCCTGAAAGCCCCTCAATCAGTGCCTGCAGATCAGCATTCGATTCATTGCGCCGCGTTTTTTTCACGACCCCGTTAGTTGAGCTATCGAGACTATTATTCATTTTGTAGAGGGCACTCCCTCCTCCGAGCCCCACCCGCTCCAGGTAGCGGTCGTCACCATCCTCGACCATATCTGCAACGGCGAAAAATTCACCATTCCGCTGAACGCGTACAGCAAACGCGAAGTGAGCTGGATGCCCCGCCCTGCGCATAATCTCATAGCCCAGAGTATTCCGCGTCTTACTCTTATCCGCCCAATTAGTGAGCAGATTAATATCTTTCACCCGCCGCTCTCCTTCAGCATAGCGGAAGCGCGAGCCTTTATTAAAATCAAGATCGTAGCTTTTCTTAGGAAAGGCATCCCCCCGCGTGGACTGACCATGGATATCCATCTGCACATTACCGTAGAACTCACCTCCAAAGAATAAGGCCGCACGTGTTCCATCATCAGTGTCCGCCGCCGCAGGATCTTCCAAGAACGTATGCAAAACCGGAATGCGAGATGTCGAAAGAGAGGGATCTATCACGACAGTCCCGTAGTATTCAGCAGAATCCAAAGGATCGAAGAAAGAAGGCTTCCCAGTCACATTTCCCGATGTGTCTTCAGCTTCGACTCTCCAACGAATCATCTCACCAGGTGAGAGTGCGCTCGCGGAAATCACAGCGCTGTAAATCCCATCCGAGGCGATAACATCCGCACCAACACCATCATCAAGCATCGCAATTTTCACTTCAGACTCAAACATCGCCCGCCAATAAAGATCAACGGAAGCAAGCGCCCCCGAAGTAGGCTCAACCTGTGCGGTGATAGGAATCGATACGCCGCCCCCACCAGCAGGAGCCGACGGCTGATCCGGCCTATCGGTAACTTTAAAAACGCTAGGCCCGGGAGCGCTCACGCCATCGCTATTACTCCTGCCGGGAGTAGGCTCCGCCAAATAGGCTCGTTCACTCGTCCCTGTAGTTGCGGTAGCAGACACCAATGATGACAGCTCAAGATCGATTAAAAAATCAGAACTCGCCGTACTAACATTGAGACCATGAATCGAAAGCACGTTGTCCCCCGTTTGGAGAAGATCCAAATCAAGAGTAAACTCCTCATACTCAACCGCCGAACTATCTGCCCTTCCATCAATCGCGCCGGTATCCCACGCGATAACATCAGGCGCGGGCGCATTTGCAGAGGCCACAGGCTCTGGCGCACCATTGAGATAAGCAACAAACCCATCGTCGTAGCGCATTTTGAGACGAGCCACCTGGATCTCTGAGGCATCAGCGATAGTAAAAGGAACGCGGATATAGATCGTCGTAAATCCTGTATCATACATCACCGGCTGAACCTCACCACCAGCTCCAATAAAGTCATCATAAGGATCACTCACCTCAGTGGCGTAGCCAATTCCAAGCTGCGCAACGGACCACGAACTATCATCGAATGTGGTGCCCGTGAAGGAATTCGTATTCCCCCCCTCTAAAACATCGAAAGCCCCATTTTCTGGGACAAAGTACTTAGCCGCTGCACCATCAGAAATTAGGTTCTTCCGGGGTTTTAGTGGGTAACGGGATCGATGGACATATCTAGCTTGCCACAGAAGAATAGGATTCGCGTGCGGTAGTTTTCGAACCCCCGAAAACCTCTGGCCATTGTTTTGATCGATTGAATTTTGCTGTTAA
>CALAIY010000135.1 GCA_937922595.1 uncultured Verrucomicrobiales bacterium
TTTATCCCTCATTGAGCTTCTTGTTGCGATCTCTGTTCTTGGTTTTCTCACCGCAATTGCGACGCCTATCGTCAGCAATGTTTTTAATCGGGCGACTAAATCGGCAGCTCAGCAGACCGCAAAGCAGATTGCCCAAGCGGCAGTAGCAGCAACTGCGGCAGGAAATACCGAGATTATGGAATCCGGTAGCCTCGATAATGCGATTCTAATTATACTAGAAGGACTAGCGATAGAAATTGGGCAAGAAACCACCCGCTATGAACTTGGTTTAATTGATGATCATCATCTCGACGAGGCCAGAAAATACTTGGGCTGGCAGAATGGCGTCATTCTATTTTGCCCTCAGGGCGTTCCCCATTAATTTCCATTAGGAGACGCGCCTTCTCTGGCTCTCGAGGGTCCTACTGTCATTCTATCTGGAAGACGTTAGCTACACGAAGTAAGACAAGAGCAAGAGAGTGCCTGGAAAACTTCCACCACTGGAGTATCATGGTCACCCGCTATGTCCATCGCCGCGCCCGCTTCATCCTCCACTGTCCCTGATGCCCACGGCCATTTTGGCCAATTTGGCGGTATGTTTGTCCCAGAGACGCTCATGACAGCGCTCACCGAGCTCGATGATCAATATGCAAAAGCAAAAGTCGATCCCGTCTTCCAGGCCGAGCTGGATCATCTCCTTGCCGAATACGTCGGGCGTCCGACTCCGCTTACCTTTGCCGAGCGCTGGACTGAATCCTGCGGTGGTGCCAAGATTTTCCTCAAGCGCGAAGACCTTCTGCACACCGGAGCCCACAAGATTAATAATGCTCTTGGACAAATCTTGCTCGCAAAGCGTCTCGGAAAAAACCGCATCATTGCCGAGACCGGAGCGGGGCAGCATGGCGTCGCCACTGCCACCGTCTGCGCTAAATTTGGTTTTAAATGCACCGTCTACATGGGGGCAGTCGATATGGAGCGCCAAGCGCTCAATGTCGCGCGAATGCGTTTCCTTGGTGCCGAGGTCGTGCCCGTCACAGCTGGGCAGGCGACTCTCAAAGAAGCCGTTAATGAAGCGATGCGCGATTGGGTCACTACCGTAGAGACCACGCATTACATTCTTGGTAGCGCACTCGGCAGCCATCCATTTCCCATGATGGTGCGCGATTTTCACCGCATCATTGGAATCGAAGCACGCCGCCAAATCCTGGAGCGCGAGGAAAAACTCCCAGAACTCCTCGTCGCATGCGTCGGTGGTGGATCAAATGCCATCGGGCTTTTTCACCCATTTCTCGATGATAAAGATGTCCGTATGGTCGGCGTTGAAGCGGGCGGCCGAGGAATCAAGCTCGGCGATCACGCCGCACGCTTCCAAGGCGGAAAGCTCGGAGTCCTTCAAGGCACCAAGACTTACCTTCTCGCCGATGACGATGGCCAGATTCAACTCACCCATTCGGTAAGCGCTGGTCTTGACTACGCGGCAATCGGACCTGAGCACGCTTACTACCGTGATGAAGGCCGCATCGAATACGATTTTGCCACGGACGATCAGGCACTTGCAGCCTTCCGCCGTGTCTCGGAGCTCGAAGGCATCATTCCTGCCCTCGAGACAGCTCACGGCCTCGCCTATGTCGATCGCATCGCAAGCACTATGGGCAAAGATGAGATCATTCTCGTAAATTGCTCAGGGCGGGGAGACAAAGACGTCGGCCAGGCAGCGACCCAAATTTTTGGTGGATCAACGATCCAAGATCTCGTACCTGGATTTCATAATCCATTTTCTTAAGGTTGAGAATCAGGGTTGCTATTCCTTCTCAAAACAATATTTTCAATAAACACTAAATTTAATAGGAAAAATAAGGAGAAATCGAGTATTGTAGCATATTGCTATGAACCCGAATTCTCTCAGGTCTCTCATCCTACTTGCTGTATTTCCCTCTGCGGCTCTCGCATGGATTCCCGGCATTAGTGATCCCGATGCATCTACTGGCTTATCTGTCGATATTACAAATCAGGCGGATGTAGCGTCTTTTTACCAGTGCATCTATAAAGCTTCAGAAGGAACAGCCACACTCGATCCTTGGCTCACCGGTTCCCAAGGCTCTATTATAAACTGTCTCCCGGGCACGACCACCGCAGCCTACCAGGAAAACGTTCTTCGTCGGATAAACTACTTTCGTGCCATGGCTCAGCTCGGCTACGACGACGGCACCGCAGTCGCAAACCCCTCCGATATTATCTTCGATTCCGATAAAAATCGCCAGGCTCAAGCCGCTGCCTTCGTCTCTGCTGAAAACAGTTCCATAAATCACACCATTATCCAAAGCGATACCTGCCTTACAGGAAGTGAGTTTTCTGATGCCGTTACGGGTGCGGCCAATGGTAATCTTGCAGTTGGTCTTTCCGGTGCAGATGCCATTACAGATTATATTCTCTCAGCTCAGCCTACTAGCGCTGGATCCAGCGGGTTTACAGATTACGAACTCGCGCGCTATCGCCGCTGGATTCTCCACCGTGTCACAACCGAAATGGGAACTGGAGATTTCCCTGCGGGTACTTCTACTCTCGCTGCAAATGCTCTGTTTGTAGATGATGACACTACAGAATCGAGTCAGCCCGCAATAGCAGCTAATAACTTCGCGACTTGGCCACCCTCCATCTATAAAGCATCTACGACAAATACACCCGAGCCTTCCGAGTTTATCAGCTATGTCCCAGCGAATTTAGTATCCTCAAGGTGGTCACTCCAATTCGGAGATCCGACATTCAACAATGGAAATGCTCGCTTCGCCTTCTTCGATCCCAATGTGACCATGACAGTGGGTTCAGCAAATCCTGTGGAAATCAACGCGGATCAGATTTTTGGCACTGATGGCTCGAGTTTATTCAATCGTGTATATGGCGGACCAGCATTTGTTTGGGATGTTTCCGCAGCATTTAGCGGAGGGCTTCCACTCGACACCGTGATTAAAGTAGACATTCGATCAATTTCAAATATTCAAGGGGTGAATAATATCTCCTTCAATGTCGTTCTCATCGATCCAGAGAAGCTACCCGTCACAGCAACAATTACTGGTATCTCTCAAGTCTCACCAGAAGGTGCTGCATATACCTTCGCACCAGTCACTTCAATTTCTGTCACGGGATATGAGCTTCGCGTCGAGCGCCTACCTTTCGGTGGCACCGCAGGCCTAGTGACTACGACCACTCTTCCAAGCACTGCCACCGGATTCACTCTCAACGCCGCTACTGCTGGAGCACCGCTCGAAATCTCGCAGAGCTTTGATATCACGATTCGTCCCATCTACGAAGGTCATGCCTTCCGCACCAATTCCGCACCATTTTCGGTTGTTGTTGTTGCTGGTGGAAATTTCAATTCCTGGATCAGCGATTTTGACCCCGCAATCCCTGCAGCTCAGCAAGGCTTCAATGACGATCCTGACGCGGATGGCTCCACCAACGGCATCGAATATGCCTTCGGCCTCAATCCCGCTGATCCCACTGATGCTCCACCAACCTTTATTACCACCGAAACGGGTAGCACCCTCACCTTTGATCCATCAACCCGCGGCTACGATACGGATGACATTTCTATAAAACTCCTCACAAGTCCCGATCTCAGCTCTCCTTGGACGGAACTTTCTCCCGCTAGCGATGGCATCACTTACACAATCCCTGCTACCATTGAACGCATTTTTTATCGGTGGGAAGTACAAGAGCTTAGCCTTCAGTAACAAAAAAGGGCACTGCAGAATCTAAATGATCTGCAGTGCCTAGGAGGCTTAGCCCTTAAAAAAGGCGAAATTATACGGAAGTAAAACTCGAATCTAGCTCCCCAGGATTAGGCCATCACTATCGTCGATTTTCGAAAGTTGCGGCTGTTGCATCAGAGGCACGGAATAATCTGGTTTTGCGAAAGGGACTCGGCCTTTGTTGTCCACAGTATTATTAGAAGTGGGCTCGGAAGCAGGCTCGACATATAGGGAACGCCGTGGTGGAAGAGACCTAATACAAAGGCCCGCAGAAGTAAGTCGTGGAGTCGGTTCGCTCATAGTAAAGTATAGTTAACAAACGGTATCATATCTATTGCAGTTTTGGAAGCTAAAATTATCGGTATCGGAGTCAGCTATTCTCTGTTTTATTACAGAATGACAAAGCTTTTTATAACCGTTGCCTTGGCGGCAACAACTAGCGTCGTTTTTGCCAATTTGAATATCGCTGATCCAGCGAAACACCCGTACGTCGATCCAGCAGGCGGACGTGAAAATCATCGTCACACATCCGAAGAGACCAATTCCGTTCGCGTCTACGAATTCTACCAGCGCCAAGCAGATTACTATATGGCTCTGCCTGAGGAAGAACGTCCGGCTATTCTCCCAGCTTTTCCAGGTCTTGATGCGGGACAGCACGGACATTGGGGAAAATATAACAAAAACGAGCATAAAGATGGCCGCTGGAATAAGATGGATATCGGCACCGTTGTCAGTATTCCTCTTGCTGCAGGGAAGCTAAAGGTCGAAAAGGCCGTGAACGTCCAGCTTGGGAAAAAGCTTCTTCACGCATGTTTCGACCCCGCCACCCTCACTTATCCCGTCGTTTGGCAGGCTGATTCGGATAAAGGAAATGAGGGGTTCCTTGGCTTCGGAGAGTGGCGTTGGGGGCTACCCGGGAATTCCACGCAGACGGGTCGTAGCTACCTTCGTTTGGATGGTCTCTCTAAGCTTGTCCCTCCGAATCCCCCTATTTATCGAGGCTACCACCGCAGTGGAGCTCGCGTCGCCTTTGAATACGACTTGGCAGAAAAACCGGTTTTAGATTCCCCCGATGCTCTCCCTGTCGAGGACACATTCGCTATTTTTACTCGCACGCTGACCTTTCCTGAAGGTGTCGCTGCGGCAAAGCTTCCGCTCTTTGAAATCCCTAAGGGTGCTAAGGTGGACTCAGAAGATGCCACGATTCTTACCAAGGGTGAAGAATCCTTCATCATTGATGGAGTCGATTTCGTTGCTGAAAATGGTCTCGTGAGCGCAAAATTTGAACCGCTCTCTGGAGCTCAGACGATTCGCATCGCTATCTGGCGTGGCCCCACGACTTCTCTCTCCGCCGCCAAATCCGTTCTCGCCGCAGTGAAAGCCACACCGGTAGACATCAGCAAGCCATCGCCTCATCTCCAATGGCCGAAAACTGTCACCCTTGCGGGCGAGCGTTCTACCAATCCAGAAGGCCGCGCCTACACCATCGACACCCTTCCCGTTCCCCTAAAAAACCCCTATCGCTCCACAATGATGTTAAGCGGTTTTGGATTTTTCTCCAATGGCGATGCCGCTGTCTCCACTCTTATGGGTGATATCTGGCGCGTCTCTGGAATCGATGATGCGCTCGAAGCCGTCACTTGGAAGCGTTATGCCGCAGGAATTTCGATTCCTTTCGGAATCGAAATTATTGGTGATCAAGTAATCGTTGCTGGTAAGCAGCAGATCACACGCCTTCATGATACCGATGATAATGGAGAAGCAGATTTCTACGAAAATTGGTCCTCCGATTATCTAGACGATCACGGTCACCCTCACATCTATGGCCTCGGCATGGACGAAGAAGAAAATGCCTACTTCATTCGTGAATTCGACATTGCTAAGATAGACGGTAAGACCCGCAAATATTCCGCTATCGCTGGTGGTGTTCGTAATTGTATGGGCTTTGGCACCGGTATGCTCGATGGAAAATTCACCATCCTCGCGGCTCCCCAGGAAGGTGATTGGACTCCTGCTTCCATGATTATACGTCCCAAGGAAGGTGCTTTCTACGGCTTTGATCCAAAAGCGAATAAACTTCCCCGCGTAGATATCCCGCTCTGCTATATCCCGAGAGCAGTTGATAATTCCACAGGCGGTTTTGTTTTTATGGATTCGGATCGATGGGGACCCCTGGGCAAGTCACTTATCGGCCTTTCATATGGCTACGGCTCACATTACCTCGTCCTCTACGATGGCTCCGGTCCCCACGGCCAAGCTGCCACTGTCACCCTTCCTGGAAATTTTCGCGCTGGTCCTGTTCGGGGAGGTATCTCGCCTATCGATGGCCAACTTTACACCGCTGGCACCGATGGCTGGGGGAATTACGCGCTTCAAGACGGCTCACTTGAGCGAGTTCGCTACACGGGCAAAAAGATCCATACACCAATAGGATTTCAGGTCTTTAAAAACGGCATTCAAATAAACTTCACCACCGAATTAGATCCCGCCGCGATTATTCCTAAAAACTTCTTCGCTCACCAGTGGAATTACGAATACGCCAAACGCTATGGCTCACCCGAATTTTCTGTTCGCGAGCCGAAAAAGCTCGGCCACGATATTGTAAAAATATCCTCCGCAAAATTACTCGAAGACAAGAAATCGATCTTCCTAGAAATTCCGGATCTTGAGCCCGTCATGCAAATGCACATTCGTATGCACCTAGCCACCACTGAAGGAGAAAGCTATAGGACGGATCTATTTCCCACCATTATTGAAATGGGAGCGAATTTTGGCGACATGGCTCACGCGAAGCACCTCTATATGGGTCACTCTATGAATCCAGTCCTGAAACCAAGAATTCGGGGTCAGAAAAAATCTAAACAACTCATCCCAGATGAAGGGCCACCCAATGAAAGCTGGGCTGCTGCAAAGAAAATAGAGATTAAGACGATCGAAGGCCTTCAATACGAGACCAAAGAAATCACAGCGAAGCCTGGTGAAAAAATCATCTTCACCCTACGCAATGTAGACGTCATGCCTCATAATTGGGTTCTCTGTAAACCCGGAACAAAGGCAGTGGTCGGTGAAGCCGCCTTCAAAATGCTAAACGATCCTGAAGCTTTAGAAAAAAGCTACGTGCCTACTGAAGTTGCCGATCAAATCATCGCACACACGCATGTGGTAAGTCCCAAGACGTTCCACACTATCTACTTTCAAGCTCCGCAAGAGCCAGGAATATACCCTTACATCTGCACCTTCCCAGGTCATTGGCAGATTATGCAAGGAACGCTCACGATCAAGTGAGGTGAGTGGCTGATGGGATTTCTACTCAGCGGCCAAAACGCCAATCACAAGACTCTGTTTTTAGTGAAAAATCAGTCTCATCCCTTGATTGATTCTTGCCCGATGGCGCGGTAAACGCTTCCCAGGTTTTTATATTTCAGCTTTTACACACTCGATATTTCCCATGCCATCCATTATTTATACCAAGACCGACGAAGCTCCCGCACTCGCGACGTATTCATTTCTCCCTATCGTTCAGGCATTTATGAAATCTTCCGGCGTTGGGATCGAGACGCGGGATATCTCACTCGCTGCTCGAATTTTGGCCGTTTTTCCGGACGCGCTGAGCGAGGAGCAGCGGGTGCCAGATGCGCTAGCGGAGCTTGGAGAGCTCGCAAAAACGCCAGAGGCAAATATTATCAAATTGCCGAATATTAGTGCCTCGGTACCCCAAATGAACGCAGCGATTAAAGAGCTGCAAGATCTCGGCTACGCACTGCCCGATTATCCCGAAGTGCCTTCGAGCGATGCAGAGAAGGATGCGAAGAGTCGCTACGATAAAGTGAAGGGCTCCGCTGTGAACCCCGTACTCCGAGAGGGAAATTCGGACCGCCGAGCACCAAAGGCGGTGAAGGAGTATGCAAAGAAGAACCCACACTCGATGGGTGCCTGGTCCAAGGATTCGAAGACGGATGTGGCCACGATGGGGAAAGACGATTTTGCTTCGAATGAGAAGTCAGTGACGGTAAGCGAGGCAACTTCGGCGAGGATTGAGCACGTCGGCATTGATGGAACAGTGACTGTTTTGAAAGATTCGGTTCCACTTCTCGAAGGTGAAATTCTCGATGCGACCGTAATGCGTAAAGCCGCGCTCGTGAGTTTCCTGAGAGAGCAAATCTCTGAAGCAAAACAGCGCGGTGTGCTTTTCTCACTCCACATGAAGGCCACGATGATGAAGGTCTCCGATCCAATTATTTTTGGACATTGTGTGGAAGTATTTTTTGAGGAGCTACTTACTAAGCATTCAGATGTATTGGGCGGTCTCGGAATCGATTTTAAGAATGGTTTTGGTGATCTCGTGGCGAAGATAGAATCACTACCAAGTGAGCAGAAGGCAGCGATCGAGAGTGATTTAGCCGCTCTCTATACTGAGCAGCCTGCACTCGCGATGGTAAATTCCGATAAAGGAATTACGAACCTACACGTGCCATCGGATGTGATCATTGATGCGTCGATGCCTGCAATGATTCGCACTTCGGGACAAATGTGGAACGCAGAAGGAAAGCCGCAAGATACGCTTGCTGTGATTCCAGACTCTAGCTATGCCGGCGTCTACCAGGCGACCATTGATTTTTGTAAAGTGCACGGCGCATTTGATCCGACCACGATGGGCACGGTGCCGAATGTAGGTCTCATGGCGCAAAAAGCAGAAGAGTATGGCTCCCACGACAAGACCTTTGAGATGCCTGCGGATGGCACCGTACGGATTGTCGATGCAGGAGGCGCGACTCTCATCGAGCACAGTGTTTTTGAGGGTGATATCTGGCGTGCTTGCCAAGCGAAGGATGCGCCGATTCAAGATTGGGTGAAACTTGCAGTGTCCCGCGCTCGCGCTACGGGAAGTCCAGCAGTCTTCTGGCTCGATAGCGCTCGTGCCCACGATGCTGAGCTTATCAAAAAGGTAGAAAAATATCTTGGCGACCATGATACGAGCGGCCTCGAAATTCACACAATGGCTCCCGCCGATGCGACGCGCTACACTCTAGAGCGGCTCAAAAAGGGCGAAGATACAATCTCAGTCACGGGGAACGTCCTTCGTGATTACCTCACGGATCTCTTCCCAATCTTGGAGGTGGGAACGAGCGCGAAAATGCTTTCGATCGTTCCACTGATGAATGGTGGTGGTCTTTTCGAGACGGGAGCTGGGGGCTCCGCACCAAAGCACGTTCAGCAGTTTACCCAAGAAAACCACCTGCGTTGGGATTCACTTGGTGAATTTCTCGCGCTCGCGGTTTCCTTCGAGCACCTCGGGGATAATTTCGATAATCCAAAAGCAAAGGTGCTTGGTAAGACGCTCGACGATGCGACTACCAAATTCCTGATGAATGATAAATCCCCTTCGCGCAAAGCGGGTGAATTAGATAATCGTGGAAGCCATTTTTATCTCGCACTTTACTGGGCGCAGGAACTTGCCACGCAGGATGAGGATAGCGACTTGAAGGCGGAATTCTCACCTATCGTGGAGCAGCTTGTGGCGAATGAAGATAAGATCGTGACTGAACTTAATTCTGTGCAAGGCGGTGCTCTTGATATCGGTGGCTACTACAAGCCGGATGATGTAAAGACTTCTGCTGCGATGCGACCAAGTGCGACATTCAATTCGATTCTCGCCGGGATTTAGTTTCCGTGCGATTCGCTAGGTCTAATTTTATTATCTGAATGCGCTGGCGAATGGCGCTTATCCCTATCTTCTGGCTGTTTTGACCGATATGTTAGAAGATAGGGAGCGTTTTTCGCAGACTCTAGCCAGCTGGTTTAAACATGAGGGTCGCCAGGATCTTCCCTGGCGTACGACTCGGGATCCCTACGCGATTCTTGTCTCTGAAGTCATGCTTCAGCAGACGCAGGTCGTCACAGTTTTGAGCCGTGGATACTACACGAATTGGCTCGAGAAATTTCCGGACGTCGCGACCCTTGCTGCAGCCAAAGAGGAGGAGGTTCTTAAGATGTGGGAGGGTCTCGGCTATTACTCCCGCGCTCGGAATTTGCAGAAAGCAGCCCAAGCTGTCATCGAGAATCACGATGGGATTTTCCCGACTTCTCCGGAAGAAGTTCGTGCCCTTCCCGGAGTCGGGAGATACACTGCTGGAGCGGTCTGCTGTTTTGCCCTTGGGCTTCCTGAACCAATTGTAGATGCAAACGTCGCACGAGTTCTCGCGCGGCTGATGGATTTCCATCAGCCGGTAGATAGCACCAGCGGAATCAAACAACTCTGGGAATGGGCCACCGAATGCGTTCCTGAGACCGATTCCTATCACTACAATTCCGGCCTCATGGAACTCGGCCAGCGCATCTGTAAGCCGAAGGCTCCGGATTGCGGGATCTGTCCCGTAAAGAATTGGTGTACTTGTGATAGTCCCGAAAAGCTCCCGATTAAAAAAGAGCGGCGTAAAACTATCCATCGTGATGAGCATTCTCTCTACGCCGTTTCCGAAGGGAAAATTCTCCTTCATCGTGAGCCAGAGCGCCGTCGCCAAGGCCTTTGGCGCCTCCCCGAGCGCACCTCAAATGAGATCGCAGGTCTCCCGCTCGCTGCAAAGATGAAATATAGCATTACGCACTATCGCGTCACCCTGCACGTCTACGAAATCACTGGAGCAAAAGCTCGTGAGGATGAAGCCTGGCACTCGCTAGAATCACTTGCTAGCCTTCCCATGCCGAGTCCCTATCGACGCGCTCTTGAAACTGTGCAGGAGTCGTTTTTATTGCAGCCCTGATCGCGTATCTTCCTATCGTGCGTTTCCTTGCCCCCATTTATGCCCTCTTTCTCTCGCCTGCTTTCGCAGCCGAGCACTGGGCATTCGTGCCCCCTGAAAAACCGTCGCTCACTACTATCGACGCCTTCTTTCCTGATGCCGACGCTGAAGAGCCGGCTCCCCACATTCTCTTGCGACGCGTCACCTATGGACTCACCGGCTTGCCCCCTACGCCCGGAGAGCAACTCACTTTCGTGGTCATGGCCGAAACCCTGGGGCTCAAAACCGCGCTTGCGCAAACCGTCGATTCTCTTCTCGCGCGCTCTAGCTATGGAGAAAAATGGGGTCAGCACTGGCTAGATCTTGTCCGCTATGCTGATACCACCGGTTGTAGTTCCGATTACCCCGTGCCCGAAGCCGCCCGCTATCGCGATTACGTCATCGATGCTTTCAATCGTGATCTTCCCTACGACGAGTTCGTTCGCCAACAGCTCGCCGGCGACCTCCTCCCCGCTGCCGACACATTCACGAATCTCGTCGCCACGGGCTATCTTGCCATTGCTAGAAGATATGGCACCTCGGGAGCCTCAAGCTACCTGACCGTCGAAGACCAGATTGATAACTTCGGCACCGCTTTTCTTGGCCTCACCATCAGCTGCGCCCGCTGTCACGACCACACTCACGACCCCATTTCTCAGAAAGATTACTACGCACTCTACGGAATTTTCGAGAGCACAGGCTTACCATTTCCAGGATCGCAGATTTCGGAGGAGAGATTTGATTTTAGCCGCCTTGGTAGCAGTGATGAAGCGCCCCTAGCCTATGCAGCTTTCGAATGGGAAACCCCGGCCGATGCTAAGTTCCAACCCAATGGGCAAAATTGGAGCGATGGCACGATCGTTCCACGTGGTTTTCCTGAAATCTTAGGTGGGCAGAAATTACCAAAAAACTATGCCGGTAGTGGAAGAGAATTTCTCGCTGAGTGGCTTCTCGCTTCAGAAAATCCACTTACGGCTCGTGTCATCGTCAATCGAGTCTGGGGCTGGCACTTTGGCGAGCCGATTGTTCCGACTCCTAATGACTTCGGATCCCATGGTACACCTCCCACGAATCCCGCGCTTTTAGATTATTTAGCCACCACGTTTGTCACCGAAGATAAGTGGTCGATCAAATCCCTTACCCGCCGCATTCTCGCCTCCGCTGCCTACCGAAAAAGTAGTTTCCGCCGTCGCCTCACCGCCGAAGAAATTGTGGATTCAATCAAAAATATCACCGGCACCCTTAAGCCGGGGAGTAATGGTTTTCATCCCTTCCCAGAAGAGCACGCGCGGTACACCCAGCACAATCCATTTAGAGCCACCTACCGTAGCGATCATCGCGCGGTCTACTGGATGCGTGGTCGCCTCCGAGGGCACCCTTTCCTTAGCCTTTTCGATGCCCCAGTACCAATGACCGGGTCAGGTCTACGTCCCGAATCAGAAACTCCTGAGCAGGCACTTTTCTTCGAAAACAGCGCTTTCATGGAAAGAAAGTCACGCGAACTCACTGCTAAGTTAGATGGTGATACCCCCACCAGAATCACCCAAGCCCACCGGCTCCTTTTCTCTCGGCCACCTCGCCCCGAAGAAAGCGCCCGTGGAGCCGCATTCATCGCGCTTGCCTTGGGCGATGGTTTTGCAGAAGAAGATATCTGGATTGCCTACATCCAGACCCTCTTCGCAAGTAACGCTTTTCTCTATCTAGACTAATGCAACGCCGTCCTATTTTACGCTCCCTCCTCGGCGGTAGCCTCGTCTTCCCCGGGCTCGTAAGCGAGCTCCTTGCTGGACGCCCACCACAGCACGCAGCTAAAGCGAAACGCGTCATCTTCCTCTACCTCACTGGTGGGATGTCGCACCTCGATACCTTTGATCCCAAGCCCGAGCTCAATCGCCGCGCTGGAGAACTGATCGGCAAACGCAAGATACTCGGATGCCCCTACAAATTTCAGCCCCACGGGCAAAGTGGCACCGAGATCTCCGATCTCTTCCCTCATCTCTCCACCTGTGCTGATGACCTCTGTCTGATCCGTTCGCTTCATGGCGATCATGGGAATCACGCCCAAGCGGTTCTCTCCATGCACACAGGCTCGGGCACTCTCGTCCGCCCGAGCATCGGATCTTGGATAAGTTACGGCCTCGGCTCCGCGAATCACAATCTCCCTACCTTCGTCACCATCGCTCCGCACCTTCCCTATAGCGGTGCTCTCCCCTGGGGCTCAGCCTTTCTTCCACGTAAAAACTCCGGAGTCCGAATCGTGCCCGGAAAGGAACCCGTGAAGTATCTGGGAGACCCAGCACCTCCCTCACAACTCCGTGCTCTTCAGCGTCGCCTCCTCGCAGATTCGAACCGCTCGCACCTCGCCGCCCGCGCAAGCGATCCTCGGCTCGAATCCCGCATCGCCTCCCTTGAAACCGCCTACGGTATGCAAATGGAAATGCCTGAAGCCCTCGATCTCACCCGCGAGACCGACGCCACCCACCGTCTCTACGGACTCGAGCGCGGGAGCACTCGCGGCTACGCCTGGCAGTGCCTCGTCGCCCGCCGTCTCGCCGAACGCGGCGTCCGCTTCATCGAACTCGTCGATACCGGAGCCTCCTACAACTGGGACGCCCACACCGACATTCGCCACCAAGATGGCCACGCACGCAACGTAGACCAGCCCATTGCCGGCCTCCTCAAAGACCTTAAATCTCGAGGTATGCTTGAAGATACCCTCATCGTCTGCACCACCGAATTCGGCCGCACTCCCACTGTGGATCCCATTAATGGTGACAAAGGTCGCGGTCACCTCGCCAGCGCCTTCTCCTCCTGGCTAGCAGGAGCAGGAGTAAACGCAGGCACCGTCTACGGAAAAACCAACGACCTCGGCACCAAAGTCGTTGAAAACCCCGTCCACGTCCACGATTTCCACGCCACTATCCTCCATCTCCTAGGTTTCGATCATGAAGCTCTCACCTATCGCCACGCCGGAAGAGATTTTCGCCTCACCGACGTCTCAGGAGATATCGTAAAAGGCATACTTAGTTGATCGTGAGGGGTTTTCTTACAGCGCCACCTCGCCAGCGCCAGACATAGCAAGCTTCACCGCAGCACCGCGGGTAAGGTAGCGCAGGCGGAAAGGATGTGTTCCTGCTTCCAATATAATCGAGCTGGAATGGGTCGTTTCTAGTTTCCCCGGTCGGTCTGAATCAATTAATAAAGCCTTGTGGATATGAAGCACCGCAGCGCCTGTGCTTTCGAGAGTGACTGTGTAACTACCGGTCTTAGAGACGGTGAAATGACCTTCGATCTCCACAAGCCCAGCCGACTTCGCAAGATACTCAATGCTATTTAGTGCTTGGGTAATCGTATCATCCGTGCGGGCGGATGAAGGAACCCAGGAAAACTCCCCAGGAGTAAAGGCCACCTGAAAACCGTCTTGATTAGGTATGGTTCCCAAAGCGGGCACGGGAGCTGAATCATAGGGTCGCTTCGCCTCTGCGCTAGGACGCCGAATTCGCAATACCTCATCCAGCATCTTTTTCCCAAGCGCATCAAATGCAGGGGAATTACCCGCAAGATTATTCCTTTCGCCAGGGTCAGCTTCTACATCGTAGATTTCGAACGCATCATCTGGGGATTGAATGTCATATCGAAGTCCTTTGTAGCCCTCAAGGAAAAGCGCCTGCATCTGGCCGCGTTTCCTTTGCCTGTGTTCCGGGGCAAAATCTTGGTAAGGGGGCGTGCTGCCACCGCCTAAATATTCCACGTAAGTCAAAGCCGCCTTTTGACTCCCCATGCCGGTAAGTGCTGGGAGTAGTGAGACGCCATCAGATTGTCCAAGCAGTGGTGCGCCTGCGGCATCCAGAAAGGTGTTTAGCCAATCATGGAACTGCGAAGGCGTCTTATCGATTTGTCCTGCCTTCACTCGCTTAGGCCAGCGAACAAAAGTAGGAACACGAATTCCCCCCTCGAAAGCATCCCGCTTAATCCCGCCGAGCGCACCATAACCTTGGAAAATATTTGCATTGTAAGGCGACTCCGCAAGATAGGACTCCCTGTGAGGGCCATTGTCACTGGAGAAAACGACCAACGTATTGTCATCGATCTTAAGATCATGAAGGAGTCTTTGAAGGTCCCCGATCGCCTCGTCAATTCGTCGAACCATAGCTGCCTGACGTTGCTCAATATTAGCCCACTCCATATGCTCAGGGTAGATGTAACTATCGATTTCCCCGCGCGCAGTATTGATCATCCTATGAGGCTCACCCGTCCATTGTAATCCACCGGTAAGTCCGCCTCCCTCCGGATAAGCAGATGTAGGTAGCTGCAACGCCGCATGGGGAGTATCATATGCCAAATAGAGAAAAAACGGATCGTTCGCGGAATTTCGAACGGAATCGATGATCCATTTCTTTGCGTAAGCAGTGTAAAGATCCGTCGTGTAACACTTATCGAGATCGCTCGAGATTTCTTTTTCATTGTGCCAAATATCCACCTTCGAGCGGTGCTGTTCAGATCCCCCCAGCGGCCATTCATGCGCTGGATAATGCAAGTGACCATCACGGTGAGCCACCGAGCCTAAAAAATCATCAAACCCCCGCTTGGTCGGATAAGCAGGCCACGTCTCCGGGCTGTCGCCCTCACCTTGAAGGCCATACTTCCCAACAATTGCCGTCCGGTAGCCGATGCTCTTCAGAACGCCTGGCAGCGTATAGTCGTCCGGCAGGGCCTTATCGAATTGATTATCACGAATCTCCGCATGCCCTTGGTGAAAGCCAGTAAGCAACGAAGCCCGGCTCGGAGCACACACCGGTGCCGGACAATAATGTCGTCGCATCTGCACCCCCTCAGCCGCAAACCGATCCAAATTCGGCGTCACGTGTTTCTTCTCCGCCTTCCGCTCATTTTGAAACAGCACCCCAAGATCTCCGTAGCCAAGATCATCACAAAGGATGAAAATGATATTCGGTTTCTCCGC
>CALAIY010000136.1 GCA_937922595.1 uncultured Verrucomicrobiales bacterium
CACCACCGAACTCCGCGCCGCCTGCTACTTCTCCAAATTAAACGCCTTCCTAGAATCCGGCGGCCAAGGCCTCATCTGCACCCGCGTAGAACTCCAAGAAACACCCACCAACTCCGTAGTCATCAACACCAACTTCGCCCCAGAAGGCGACCACTGGTGGAACCGCTCCGACCTATCAATCAACGATCTCTAAAAGAGTGTCCAGTTTTCAGAGTTCAGTATTCAGACCTTACCAATGGCCTATCAAAGTTTCGAAGATTTGGACGTGTGGAAACGCTCCTGTAAGCAGGCAGTCGAAATTTGTAAGGCCGTTGAAAAATGGACAAATTTTGGACTCAAGGACCAGATGCAACGCTCCGCTATTTCGGTGCCTTCCAATATCGCTGAAGGGCAAGAAAGAAATACCGACCCCGATTTCCTCCGCTTTCTAGGCTACGCCCAAGGCTCAAATTCTGAACTCCGAACACAAATCTACATCGCCGCCCGGCTCAATCTCTTCCCACAAGAATTCATCGATCCCACCATCACCGAATCCAAAGAAATCTCCGCAATGCTATACGGCCTCATCAAATCCGTAAAAGCCCGCAAATAACCACAGACGCCTCTCCAAAAAATCCGTCTGAAAACTGAATACTGAATACTGAACACTGAAAACTCTTCCCCATGGCAATCTTAATTAACGAAAATACAAAAGTCCTCATCCAAGGCATCACCGGCTCCTTCGGCGGCCGCCACGCGAAACTCTCACTCGATTACGGCACCAAAGTCGTCGCCGGCGTCACCCCCGGAAAAGGCGGACAAACGTTCGAAGACGTCGTCCCCGTTTTCGACACCGTCGACCAAGCTGTCGCAGAAAGTGGAGCCACCGTCTCCGCCATCTTCGTCCCACCGCCCTTCGCCGCCGACGCCATCCTTGAAGGCGTAGACGCCGGGCTCGACCTCGTCGTCTGCATCACCGAAGGCATCCCCGTCATCGACATGATGCGCGTCCGCGCCGCCATGGAAGGCAGCAAGACCCGCCTCATCGGACCAAACTGCCCCGGCCTCGTCACCCCCGGCACCGGAGAAGACTCCCACGGCGGCTGCCGCATCGGCATCGCCCCCGGCTACATCCACAAAAAAGGCAACGTCGGCGTCGTCTCCCGCTCCGGCACCCTCACCTACGAAGCCGTCCACCAGCTCACCGAGCTCGGCATCGGCCAAAGCACCTGCGTAGGCATCGGCGGCGACCCAATCAACGGCACCAGCCACCTCGACATCCTCAAAATGTTCAACGAAGACCCCGAGACCGAAGCCATCATCATGATCGGTGAAATCGGCGGCACCGCCGAAGAAGAAGCCGCCGCCTGGGCCGCCGAGCACTGCAAGAAGCCCATCGCCGGCTTCATCGCCGGAGCCACCGCCCCTCCCGGCCGCCGCATGGGCCACGCCGGAGCCATCGTCTCCGGAGGCAAAGGCACCGCCGCCGCCAAAATCGAAGCCCTCAAAGCCGCCGGCATCGCCGTAGCCGAAACCCCCTCCACCATGGGCAAAACCCTCGCCGCAATGCTCTAAGCAAAAGCCAAGAACCCAGCCTCTCACAAAAACACCTTCTGAGCCTAATCCACTCAGAAGGTGTTTTTTTGCGCCCATCCAAGACGCCCATCTCCCCCTATCCTGGGAAAACCGGCTCCACCCACTTCGAAGGATGAAGCAACCGCCAGGCAATCAGTGATCCAAAAAAAGCAGGCACCCCAAATCCTCCCGCCACCCAGCAGATCGCCTCCCGCGCATCCACCCCAGCGACAAACGCCACCCCTGTCGCCACAATGAGTGTCACCCCAATCACCCCAATCAGGCTACACATCGCCGCCTTCCCAGCCGTCGGCACCAGCGCCAACACCTCGCGGATGAAAACAATCCCCAAAAGTAGCTGCACCACCAGCGCCGCCACTCCAGCCATCAACAAAAACTCCAAATCCACTCCCACCTTCTCCGTGAGACCCGAGAAATCCAAAAAATCCGCCATCCCAAGCGCCACTGGCTGCCCCGAAGCGTAAGAAGCCGCTAAAAACACGACCAAAAACACAGGCAGGAAAAAAGGAAAGCAGAGATAAATAAACAGTTTTTTCATAGAGACACCGCTCCACTATCGCCCCTACACCGCGACTTGCAGCAGGAAAACACCAAGAATCATTACACGGGGAAGCAAAAAGAAGCCCCTCATCTATCCTGTTCACCCTGAAGGCCAAATAAAGGGAGCGCCACACCCCTCGCCGATACGAGCAGCAGCACCTCACTTTTTCCGTATTTCCCAAACTCAATCTCTTGAGTTTCAGCCAGGCAAGCAGAGTAGAAAGCGATCAGATCAAGACCTAGCTCTCAAGCTCTTCCTGCGGGCCAAAAAATTCGAAATGCGTTTGAGATTTTGGATGCCCAATCTCATCGAGGCATTTGTAAATATGCCGCATCATCGGCTTGGGACCACAAAAATAGATCTGCGTATCTGGCGTAATAAAATCCGAGAGAAAATCATTCGAAATCAGGCCGCTACTGTGATGATTCGCGTCGCGGATGTCCTCATTCGAAGGAGCGCTATAACGAAAGTGAACTTCCACATTCGATACCTTTTCAGCAATAGCTTCGACCTCATCTCGAAGAGCATGGTTTTCCCCATCAATAGCGGCATGAATAAACGTGGTCGGGTTAGATCCCGTGCCATGTAGCATCGAAAGAAGCGGTGTAAGTCCCACCCCCCCGGAGATAAGAAGCACAGGAGCCTCTGGCGAGTGATCCCCAAGAAAAAAATCACCACAAGGGGGCCCAATCTCAATGCCATCTCCGACCGAAACCTTCGTGTGAAGATAGCTAGAAACATACCCCTCGGGAGTATCGGCATGCCTTGGCACCTCACGTTTCACCGAGATCCGGTAATGATCCCAATTAGGCGACCCCGAGAGTGAGTAATTCCTCATTGTAGTTGACCCATCAGCCGTTGGAATTCGAACTGTGATATACTGACCAGGCTTGAAAGGGATTACCGGACACGGATCAGAAGGACGTAGGTAAAACGAAGTGATCCATTTGCTCTCGTGCTCGCGCTTGAAGACTTCCATTTTTCTAAATCCTGTCCATCCCCCTTTCTGAGATTCCTGCTTGGCGTAAATTTCTTTCTCCGCATTGATCATTACATCCGCAAGGAATCCATAGGCCTCACCCCACGCCTCTAGCACTTCAGGAGGCGCAGGATCTAAGAGATCATCGATTGAGCCGAGCAGGTGCTCACCAACGACCGGGTAGTGCTCTGGCAGAATTCCGAGAGATGCATGTTTATTCGAAATTCGGCTCACCGCAGGAGCCAGATTTTCCGGAGTCTCGATATTCTGGGCAAATGCACAAATCGCACTGCCCAACGCACGCTGCTGGGCACCTGCCTCCTGGTTTGCACTGTTAAAATACTTTTTCACCTCAGGATTTCCCGCAAAGAGACGCTTATAAAAATGCTCAGTAAGCTTGATTCCATGTTCTTGAAGAAAAGGGATGGTCGATTTTACCGTTGCGATTGTCTCAGTGCTGATAGTACTCATTCGATTTAATCGGTAAATTATTTACCTATTTGAGTCAAGCGCAAAAAGGCGTAAAATTATTACCAATTATGAAATTGAACGCCCATACCGATTTTTTCTACCGCTGCATGATCTATGTCGCGCTGCATCCTGAGCGGCTTGTGACCGCGCGCGAAATCGCTGAAGCCTATGGTCTCTCGCTCAACCATATCGCGAAGGTCACCCAAGATCTCATCAAGATGAAGCTCCTCATCGGCCAGCGAGGCAGAGGAGGAGGCGTCCGCCTTGCTCGCACTCCCGAGGAAATTCGACTCGATGAGCTGATGGCCACAGGAGAGAGCCAGGCATCCATCGTGAACTGCAGTGGAGGCATCGGTGGTTCATGCAAAATCCTCCCCGTATGCCGACTCAAAGGCATCTTCACCGAAGCTCATGAAGCATTTTTAGCAGTGCTCGGAAGCTACACCCTAGCAGATCTCATCTCGCAGCCAAAAATGCGTAAATCACTTGAAGAAATTCTACTTACCTAGAGCCGATGCCAAAGCCTAAGAAGAGACTCTAAAAACCTACGAATCTGAACCTGCGTTTTAAATTTTGAATTACATTGCGATTACTGCGAGAAAAATCTTTTCCAGCGTAGGCTACCGCGCCATACCAGCCATCCTCCGATAGCTAATTGAGCAAGCCAGGTAAGCCATACACTTCCAGGGAGCCGGGTATTGAAAGTACCCGATGCGGCATCGATTCCCGCGATAGGCTGGCGGCTTAGCTGAAAAAGAATTGAGGCTTCACCTAAATGAGGTGCGTGCTTTCTATCCGAGATTAGGCGGGGCACAAGAAGCGCCCCATTCGGAAGTGGCCAGGAGGCTACTACCATCTGAGTGGCGAGAGGATACGCTCGCGCATAGTCATTATTTGAGCGAGCCGCAGCTAGGCCGAATGCCGAGGCTGCCGATCCGAGCCCATTAATGACAGGCCCTGCATCGACATCAAAATACCACTCCTCACCAAATCCATGAGGAAATTCACGAAAGCCGGCGACGAGAGCGTTTTGTTGCCAAAAATGTTCAACGTAGGTTCGATACCAACCCGTCCCCCGCTCAAGCCAGACTTCGGGACCGAAGGTACATTGGTAAGAATTTGAGCAACCTCGCGAGGGATCAAAAGGCCTGCCTGTCCGAGCGTTTGCCGCGTAGGGAGGAAGCTCAAGTGGGCCGACCAGAGCCCCCTCAAATCCCCGGATCGCGCGTGACCTTTCTTTACTGTGATTCGTAGCCAAGATACGATCCGCACGCTGAATCGCAGCAAGTGCAGCAAGCACATCCCCGGGGAAACACTGATGAGGATAATCATCAAGCAGCCCGTGGGGTGAGGCATCAAGTTCGGCGGAGAAGGAAACGGTTTGCTCACGTAATAGGTCGAAATGCTTTTCGCTGCCCGTCAGCTCATGGTGCGCAATGATGGCGGACATCACGAGCATCCGGTAAAACACGTTTTCGCGATTCATGTAATCCTCTCCCCAATGCTTCTTCACCCAAGTTGCGTGGATTGGATCCAGAACCAAGGCAGTAGCAGCTTCAATCGCGCCCGCAGCATACTCTTTCGGGCTCACCGCAGATCCCGACGGATCTGCCTCCCAAGTCTTTTGGAGTTCCACCGTAGACCATAGGTAAAACACAGACCCGAAGAGTGGCCACTCAGTACCTGAGATATTGTAATATGGGATATCCGCAGCCACACCAGATTTCACCCTATTCTCAGCATAAGATTCGTACCTCCCACTAAGTTTTTGATGCCACGCAAAAGCTACCGATGAGCGCCCAGAAGAAGCTAGCCCCTCGTCGGTGGCAATGTAAACCATCGTCGATCCCATAGGAAAAAGAAAAAACCAGTATCCAAGGAAAAGAAGAATTCCTCCCCAAAGGGCGGGCAGCGTTTTTCGTTTATTTCGAGACATCTGAAAAGCTTCGACATCACGTCCTTTGCTTTTGCTCGAAATAAGCAAGCCCGTG
>CALAIY010000137.1 GCA_937922595.1 uncultured Verrucomicrobiales bacterium
GTCACCAGTCACGTTGAAGATACGTCCGAGAACACCTTTACCAACAGGAACGGTAATCGCACCACCGGTATCAGTCAGGGTCATCCCCCGCTTAAGACCTTCCGTGGAAGACATCGCAACTCCGCGAACCCAGCCATCACCGAGGTGCTGCTGAACTTCGAGCGTGAGCTTGGTGTCTTCACCGTTCACGTTATAATTCACCTCAAGGGCGTTGTAGATCTTCGGCAGCGAGCTGGCTTCAGAGAAATCAGCATCGACCACCGGGCCGATCACCTGGACAATTTTACCTTCGTTCATGGGGAGATCTTCTAGTTAGAAATGGGGACGTTAAAAAAATGAAAAATAGGGAGGAAAAACTCGGGGAAATCTTTATTCGAGCGCCTTCATGGCGGTGGTGATTTCGAGGAGTTCGTTGGTGATGGCTGCCTGGCGCACTTTGTTGTATTCGAGCGTGAGGTCTTTGACCATGCCGTTCGCGTTGTCGGTGGCGCCTTTCATGGCAACCATGCGGGCAGAGTGCTCGGAGGCGTGAGCTTCGAGCACCATTTGGTAGATACTGTTGTTGATGAACTGAGGAAGAACCGTTTCGAGTACTTCTTCGGCGCTTGGCTCGAAGAGATAGCCAACTTTGCTATCCTCGGCGCTCACCTCTTTCACTTCATCATCACCGCCTACACCTTCGTAACCGCGAATTTCACCAAGAGTGAATGGGCTCAGTGGAAGGAGCTGCTCTGCGTGAGGGATCTGGCTGATGGTATTCACGAAGTTCGTGAATACGACAAATACGCGCTTGTAGCCACCTTCGAGGTATTGCTCGGTGATGAATTTTGCGATCGGCTTGATGTCTGCAAATTTAGCCGGGTCACTTACCGGGAAATCAGCGACGAGATCACGTCCCGTCTTGCTGATGTAGGCAGCTCCTTTACGACCGATGGCAATAAAACCAGCGTCTTTTGTAGAGGCCGCTTCAAGCTTTTTGAATAGATTTGTATTCAATCCACCGCAAAGCCCCTTATCGGTAGCAACGAGAAGGAAGAGATCTTTACCTTCTGTTTTCTCTTCAAGAAGCGGATGACTGATGTCCTCCGTTTTCTCTTTGAGGTTTACAAGAATCTTATTGAGGAGATCCGCGTAGGCACGTCCAGAAGTGGCCTGATCCTGCGCCTTCTTCATCTTGGATGCAGCTACGAGCTGCATCGCCTTCGTGATTTGAGCGGTGCTTTTTACCGACTTAATGCGTCGGCGGATGTCGCGGAGGTTAGCCATGGACTCTTGGTGAGGACTTTGGGGTGATCCCGTTTACTTGGATACTTCGGGCTTGTAGGAAGACTTGAAGTCTTCGATTGCCGATTTGAGACCTTCAAGGATCTCATCAGAGAGTGCTTTCTCAGAGGAAATTTTCTCGACGAGGTCGGCCTTACGAGTGGAGAAGTATTCCTCCATCTTAGCCTGGCAGTCGCGAACGGACTCGACAGGGACATCATCGAAGTAATTGTTCTGCATCGACCAGAGGTTCACGACCATGAGACCGAGGGTCTTTGGCTGATACTGATTCTGCTTGAAGAGTTCAACGGTGCGCTGACCACGTTCAATGGTCGCCTTAGTCTTCTCATCAAGATCGGATCCGAACTGGGCGAATGCCTGCATTTCGCGGAACTGAGCAAGATCGAGCTTGGTGGTGCCGGATACCTTTTTAATCGCTTTGGTCTGCGCGGCAGATCCAACACGACTCACAGAGAGACCAACTGAGATCGCCGGGCGGATGCCCTGGTAGAAGAGGTCGGTCTCGAGGAAGATCTGACCGTCCGTGATCGAAATGACGTTGGTCGGAATGTAAGCAGATACGTCGCCGGCCTGAGTCTCAATGATTGGGAGTGCGGTAAGTGAACCGCCTCCTGCTTTCTCGGAGAGACGCGCGGAGCGCTCAAGAAGGCGGGAGTGAAGATAGAAAACATCACCGGGATATGCTTCACGACCGGATGGACGGCGAAGAACGAGGGATACCTGGCGATACGCTACCGCGTGCTTGGAAAGGTCATCGTAAACGATGAGGGCGTCCATGCCATTGTCCATGAACCACTCACCCATTGCTGCACCAGCATAAGGAGCAAGGAACTGGTTAGTCGCAGGATCGGAAGCCGATGCGGAGACGATGATCGTATTCTCAAGAGCACCGTGCTCTTCGAGCGTGGCGATGGTCCGGGCGACGTTGGACTGTTTCTGGCCGACGGCCACGTAGATACAGTAAAGAGGCTTGTGATCCTTAAGTTTACCTTCGGCAGCGAGCTTGTTTTGCTTGGCCTGGGAAATCATGGTGTCCACCGCAATGGTGGTCTTACCGGTGGAGCGGTCGCCAATGATGAGCTCACGCTGACCACGACCGATCGGGATCATTGCATCGACTGACATGATTCCGGTCTGCACCGGAACAGAAACTGACTTACGAGCGATAATTCCTGGGGCGATCTTCTCTACTGGGTAGGAATCTTCGCTCTTCACTTCGCCTTTGCCATCAATTGGCTTTCCGAGCGCATCGACGACGCGACCGAGGAGGCTTTTTCCGACAGGAACCTGAAGGAGCTTGCCCGTGGTCTTCACCTCGTCGCCTTCTTTAATGTCGTTTCCTGAACCAAGGAGAATACAACCGACTTCGGTCTCCTCAAGGTTAAGAGCGAGGCCGTAAAGCCCGCCGGGGAACTCAACCATTTCGTTCAGCATTACGTCGGACAGTCCTTGGACTTTGGCGACGCCATCGCCGATCTCACGAACGGTGCCGGTGTTTGTTTTGCTGACGGAAGTCTTGAGGCCAGCGATTTCCTTTTCCAGGTCTTGGAGGATGGTGCTCATGGGTGGGGGCGCGTTGCGCGGAAAAAATTTAAGAGGTGAGAAAGGGGGAAATTAGAGAGATTCGGCGAAGCGGGCGATACGGGCACGGACGGAGCCATCCCAGACGTCACTGCCGACTTTGACGCGCATCCCACCGATAAGATCGGGGTTCGTCGCGAATTCGGTGTTGATATCAAAACCGTATTTGTTTTTCAGGTCAGCAAGGAGTGAAGCTTTCGTGCCTTCATTGATCGGAGTCGCAGTCTCCACAAGCACATCTTTCTTTCCAGCCTCAAGCTTGAGGGCACGAAGATAGGCGTGGAGAATACCGAGGTAGCCACGTGGCTTGGCCTCACCGATGCGGGTGACGAATTTCTGCGCACGCTCCATGCTCAACTTACCGTCCACAAATGAGGCACGGAGAAGTGAGCGGGCAGCGCGGGCGGCGTCTTTGCTGATCTTCATCGGATTAAAAAATGGTAGGGACGGAAAAACCGGTTTGCGCTACAGCGCGACCTGCTTGGCAGTTTCTTGGTTGATTCGTTCCTGGTCGGAATCGGAAAGGACTTTCCCGGAAACTTTTGAGGTAGCATCGACAACGAGGCGACCGAACTCCTGCTTCAATGCAGTGAGCTGAGATTTCTTCTCAGCTTCAGTTGCCTCACGGCCTTTGGCGATGATCTGAGCCGCTTCAGTGGAAGCCTTCTGGCGCTCAGCCTCGGAGAGAGCTGCGGCGCTAGTCTTTGCCTCGGCGACGAGACGCGTTGCATCGGCATTTGCTTTGTCGACGATTCCTTGTGAAGTCGTTTCCGCTGCGGCGAGATCCTTCTTGATCTTCTCGAGGTTTGCCTCGCCTTCAGCGATCCGCTCACGACGAGTCAGAAGCATGGCCTGAATTGGGCCGAACGCTTTTTTCTCGAGCACTTTGTAAACAAAGAAGAAGATGAGGCACTGGGCAATAAACTTGGGCCATTCGAGACCGAAGGTTTTGGTGATTTCTTCCATGAGGAAAGAGAGGCGTTAACTTTGCGAAATGAGTAAATGAATGAGGCGGGAAAACCGGGGGAGCATTGAAGCTCCCCCAGCTCGAATTCGTAGGCAGGATCCCTTAGAGAAGGAAAATTGCAACGAGGCCGTAAATAGCGATAGCCTCTGCGAGTGCCATTCCAATAATGGAGATGGTGAGAATGTTACCAAATGCACCGGGGTTGCGTCCGACAGCTTCAGCAGCCTTAGAACCGACCATGCCGACTCCAAGAGCAGCGGCAGCACCAGCAATTGAGAGCGGGAGGGCTTTTGCGAGGCTAGAATTAGCTGCAGCTTCGCCAGTGGCGACGTCTGCGGATGCAGCAGCATCGGCGAGTGTAGGGAGTAGTTCCATCAACATGGTATTTGTTTCCTTTAAGGTTTGGGTAGTGGTTTACGTTGTCTTGTCTTTGTCTGGCGGCTGCCGCCCACAGTCTTTGCCATGGTCCCGACAGCCAGAGTGTCTTAAATATCAATGATGCTCGCCTTCTTCATGATCGCCGCCAAGCAGCTGGATGTAGACTGCGCAGAGAAGCGCAAATACGAGCCCCTGAAGAAGACCAACTAAGATCTCCAAAAAGTAGAATGGAATGGGGAAAGCGATGCTGCCAAGGAAATCGACAAACCAAGGAGTCTCGAATGGAAGCTTAGCGGTGAGGTCTCCCATTACGTGAAGCAGACTCTCACCAGCGAATATGTTTCCGAAGAGTCGGAGGGAGAGAGACAACGGCCGCGCAGCAATCGAAAGCATTTCGATCACACCGACGAAGAGGAAAATTCCGCCGACGATCAACTTCATTACACCACCGAGACCAAGGCCACTCGGAGCGAGGAATACGTGCTTGAGGAAACCGCCAACTCCGATGTCTCGGACGATAATGATCGACCAGACGACCATAAAGGTGATCGCGATGGCGAGCGTCATATTCAAATCCGCCGTCGCAGGGCGAAGAAGAGGATCGGAGATGTATTTCACACTCAGGGGAGCAACTTCAGTGCCGAATCCGATGGTGCCTACTCCAGGGACAAGGCCCAGCCAGTTGGACAACACGACGAAAAGGAAGATCGTGGCGATGAGCGGGAATGCTTTTGGAGCCATTCGCTTGCCCACAATTCCCTCGACCTGAGTGTAGAGAAACTCGACCACAAGCTCGAAGAAGTTCTGCGCCTTGTGCGGTATCAGCGTCATGTTCGTCGTCGCCTTTTTGGCGAACTTCATGACGAGAAACAGGACGATTGCCGCGACGACGATCGAGTTGGTGACCGGAAAGTCACCGAAGATGTTCGACGCCTTTGTGTCGACGGCTCCAAGAATTGGAGATCCAAATAATCCGGGGATTCCGAGGGACGGCATTCTTCGGGGGTGGTAAAAAAGTAAATGACCAGAATTGGCCGGGATGAGCGCCAGAGAGGGTTTCCCATTCATCTTAGAAAGGGGTTCACTGGTCGCGGAGAGTTTTTTACGGCCAGGGCGAAAGAGAGTCAAACAGACTTTGTGAAATTTTTCACAAAGTCTCAAAAAGCGCAGTTTTCACTTGCCGAAAACGAGAGGCGCGCTTCAGTCAGGCCAACCGGTTTTTCCGATGCACGGATAGCTCAGCGGTAGAGCGTCTCGTTTACACCGAGGTGGTCGGGGGTTCAAATCCCTCTCCGTGTACCATTTTTCTAAAATCCCCCTTCCTGCGGAGACCTAATGCATATTCGAGATATCTTCGCCAAGCACCGGACGACATTTTCGTTCGAGTTCTTCCCACCAAAGACGGAAAAATCAGCAGACGCGCTCTACGAGACAATCTCGGAGCTTGAGGCATACAAGCCCGCATTTGTAAGCGTCACCTACGGTGCAGGAGGGTCTACACGAGACCTGACGCACGATCTCGTCGTCCGCCTCAAAGAGACCACCAATCTCGATCCCACGCCTCACCTTACCTGCGTCTGCCACCAGGAAGCCGATATTCGCGAGATTCTTGAGCGCTACGCCAAAGCCGGCGTGAGCAATATCCTCGCACTCGGCGGCGACCCACCCCAAGGAGCCACCGACTACAAGAAGGAAAACGACGCATTCCAGCACGCAGCGGATCTCGTGAGCTACATCCAAAAGTTCAATGCGGAAGGCACCCACCCAGACAAACGCGGCTTCGGAATCGGAGTAGCCGGTTTCCCAGAGGGTCACCCAGGAACGCCAAATCGGGTTCTGGAAATGGACTACCTCAAGGCGAAGATCGACGCCGGAGCCGACTATATCTGCACTCAGCTCTTCTTCGACAATCACGATTTCTACGATTTCCGCGACCGATGTGAGCTCGCCGGAATCAAGGTTCCCATCATTGTGGGAATCATGCCGATCACCTCACGCAAAGGAATGCGCCGAATGGCAGACCTTGCCGCAGGCTCGCGATTTCCTGCGAAACTCCAACGCGCACTTGCGAGAGCCGGCGATGATCCGGAATCCGTGGAGCGTGTCGGGCTACACTACGCGACCCAGCAGTGCGCCGATCTCCTAGACAATGGCGTGCGAGGAATCCATTTCTACACCTTGAATAAATCGGACGCGACGCGCCAGATCTACGCAAATCTTGGCGTCGCCGATTCTGAAGTGCTAGAAGCCGCAGGTGAGCGAGAGATGACTTTCGCATAGAGCCCGCCCCGCGAGCTCGCCATTCGGTAATTTCCCGCCGCAGAAAAATGGGAGAATCAATCCCCATCAAGGAGCCTGCCAAGCCCCCCGAGGACAGACCCCTCGCCAGTCGATTTACCGCCAGCGCTCGGTGCGTGTGCAAGAATCCGATCTGCCATCCGAGAGAACGGCAGGCTCTGGAGATACACCGTCCCAGTTCCCTGCATCGTCGCTAAAAACATCCCCTCTCCACCGAAGAACATACTCTTCAGATTCCCAGCACGCTCGATGCTGTAATCAATCCCCGGCGAAAATGCGACGATACAACCCGTATCCACGCGAAGTCGCTCACCCTTCAGCTCACGCTTAATCACCGTGCCACCCGCATGGATAAACGCCATCCCATCGCCCTTTAGCTTCTGCAAGATGAAGCCCTCACCGCCAAAGAAGCCTGCGCCAAGCTTGCGATTGAATGCGATCGTCACCTCCGTGCCATAAGCAGCACAGAGAAACGCGTCTTTCTGACAAGTCAGCTCCCCGCCCACATCAGCCATATTCACCGGAATAATCTTGCCCGGATACGGCGCCGCAAAGGCGACACGCCGTTTCCCTGATGATCCAGCATGCGCAAAATGCGTCATGAAAATCGACTCCCCAGTAAGCGCGCGTTTCCCGACTGCCATCAATTTCCCCATCAGCCCATCGTCAGTCTTCGAGCCATCCCCCATCTTCGCCTCGAAAGTGATATCATCCTCAAGATAATTCATCGCACCCGCCTCAGCGATCACACGCTCGCCCGGATCGAGTTCCACCTCCACGAGCTGCATATCGTCACCGAAAATTTCGTAATCCACCTCGTGACATTTCTGCCCCGGCTCTGGCCCCTGCACAATCCCCGTAGGAAGCGGTGGCGGCGGTGCCACACCACTAGCAGACCCATCTGAAAAAAGCTCTGGCATCGCTTCCTCAGCCCTCACCCAATTCGGCATTCCCTGGCTCCACACGTGAGTGTCGGGTGCAATTTCTCCAGCATTACTAAGAGCAGTGAGTTCGCTCTCAAGCACCTGCTTGCGTTGGGCTTGCTTATCGAGGTAAAACCAGGTCTTCATCGTGCGTATTAACTACTCGCAGCGTCGTGATGCGCCAATAAATATTCTCAATCTATGAAACCCCGGTCTCTCATTTTTTCGGCCATTCTCTTCACCAGCCTATCCGCCTCCGGCGGAAATTTCCCTGGTCACCGTGGAGCTCAATTTAATGGCACCGCTTCAGAGCCACAGCCAACTCTCCCCGACACCTTCTCCCCCACCGAGAACGTCGCCTGGAAAACCGACCTCCCCGGCCCTTCATCCGCCACTCCCTGCGTATGGGGCGACCACGTCTTCGTCACCGCCGCAGTCAAAGAAACCAAGAAACTCCACGCCATCGCACTCCAGCGCACCACCGGAAAAATCCTCTGGAGCAAGCCCCTCGCCGATGGCTTCGCCCTCGACGACAAAAGCAACATGGCTTCCCCCTCCCCCACCACCGACGGGAAAACCGTCCTCTTCTTCTTCGGCAGTGGCGACCTCTTCGCCCTCGATTTCCAAGGCCAGCAAAAATGGCATGTCGATCTCCTCGAAGGTTCAAAAAACTACTTCTCCTTTCTCTGGACGTTCTCGTCCAGCCCCACCATCGACGACGGAAAAATCTACCTCCAAGTCCTCCAGCGCGACGTCCCCTTCAAGCAATTCGGGCTCCAGCGAGGAGACCCCGATACCAAGGACATTCCCTCCTACGTCGCAGCGCTCGATCTCGCCACCGGCGAAGAGCTCTACCGCGTCACCCGCCCCTCAGATGCCGTCGCCGAATCTCGCGAAGCATTCACCAGCCCCACTCCCGTCACCATCGGTGAGCGCCGCAGCATCCTCATCGCCGGCGGCGACGACCTCACCCTCCACAATGAATCCGACGGCCAAGAAATCTGGCGCTGGGGCACCTGGAATCCCAATCGCATCGGCCACTGGCGCCTCGTCCCCTCACCTGTCACCGGCGATGGCATCGCACTCGTCTGCGCCCCAAAGAAAGCCCCAATCTACGCGGTAGATCTAGAGACCGGAAAGCTCGCCTGGAAAAGCGAAGAAGCAGAGATCTCCAGCGACGTCTGCACTCCACTATTTTACAAAGGCCACTTCTACATCCTCAACGGTGAGCGAAAGCAAAAACACCTCTCCTGCGTCGAGCCCAAGACCGGAAAAATCCTCTGGACTGGCGACCTCGAGACCCGCGCAAAAATCGAATGCTCCCCCATCGCCTGCGATGATAAAATCTACTTCACCGACCACAATGGAACCATCTTCGTAATCTCAGCCTCCACCGAGAAATACGAGCTACTTCACCGCACCGAATTCGGCTCCAAGAAAGTAAAAAAACTCCGAGCCGGCATAGTTCCCGCACACGGAAACCTCTTTGTGAGAACTCATGACGCCCTCTTCTGCCTCGGCAAAAACTAGATAAACCGCTCCGCCATCGCCCTAATTTTCGCAATCTGTGCATCAGGCCACAACGACCGATCCGTCACCAACGCCGAATCCAAAGCCGAATGCTCCGGCCAATTCGCCACCTCCGGCACCCGAGTAATCGCTTCCGCCACGATCGCTTTCGCCGCCGCCGCATTCGCCATCAAGTGTCCAATCACAGCATCTGCCGTCACCGCCTCCTCCTCCACCTTCCAGCAATCGTAATCGGTAATCATTGCAAGTGTAGTTAGCGCGATCTCTGCCTCCCGAGCGAGTTTTGCCTCCGGCAAATTAGTCATCCCAATCACGTCGAACCCCAGCTGGCGGTTTGCCTCGCTCTCCGCCCGCGTACTAAAAGCCGGCCCATCCATATTCACATAGGTTCCGCCCACATGGACATCCTTCTCGTGAAGCTCTTTAGAGACATCCGCAAGAATCGAATGCAGCCCCTTACTCACAGGGTCACCAAACTGCACATGCGCGCAAATCCCTCCCCCAAAAAACGTATGCTCCTCACGTCGGCTCGTGCGATCAAAATACTGATCTGGAAGCACAATATCCCGAGGCTTGTATTCCTCCCGCAAGCTTCCCACCGCCGTCACACAAATAATAAAGCGCACCCCCACAGATCGCAGCGCATAGATATTCGCCCGGTGATTTAATTCATGCGGCAAAATCCGATGCCCTCGCCCATGCCGAGGTAAGAAAAACACCTTCCTGCCCCCCAGCGTCCCCGCAGTAAGCACATCCGACGGATCACCCCAAGGCGTTTCCACCTTAATTTCCTCACGCCCCTCAAAGCCCTCGATGTCGTAGAGACCACTGCCCCCAATAATGCCAATTGCCGGAATCTCTGATGTCATCCCCCGTCCTAAGCCGAATCCCCTCGCCGCGCAATCAACCGCGCCCTCCAAATCAACAATCCTCCCCAAATTAAAAACGCAATATCGCGCAGCACCAGCAACCCGAAATCCGCCTTCTCATCCCCGCCATCAGCGAAACACCCACACGAAATATCCAGCCCCCGAGCCCACGCCGACGCCAGCAACACCGTGAAGCCCAGCAGCAGCAATTGGCTCATCCACAGCGAAGCCAAAGCCCCCCAGCGCCCCACAATAATCAGCACTCCCATCAAAAGCTCAAGCGGAGGAAGCCACAGCGCCACCAGCGCCGGCACTGGATCAGCCACCATCCGGTAAGCACGCACCTCCATCGTGAATTGAAGAGGATCCTGCAATTTCGGAGCCGCCGCAGCAATCCACATCAGACCAAATGCAATGCGGAGCGCGTGCCAGAAAATTCGTAAAGCCATACCCGCCAACCCTACTCGAAGATCAGCATTCGCCGCCAACGAAATTTGTGGTTCTATATACTAAGATGAGCCCCACTTCCCGCCGCCAATTTTTCCTCACCGCAGCAGCCGCCCTCGCCACCCCCAGCCTTGCCCCCGGCAAAGTCACCCTCCCAATGCGCACCGCATTCATCGACGAGGGCGATTTCAACATCCTCCTTGCCCGCTCCAATACCGAGCGCTGGCACACCCTCCCCATCGGCCAACGCATCGATAAAGTCGCCCACGCCCTCCGCGGGCGCCCCTACGTCGGCTTCACCCTCGAAATCCACGACCGAATCGAATCCCCCTCAGTCAATTTCAAAGGCCTCGATTGCTGGACCTTTTTTGAAATCTGCCTCGGCTTCGCCAGAATGATCGGCTGGCGCCGGAAACAGCACCGCCCACAAGATCTCCTCGCCGAAATCGAACGCACCCGCTACCGAGGCGGCGTCTGCCACGGCAATTACCTCGACCGCATTCACTACCTCGCCGAATGGTTCTTCGAAAACGAAGCCCGAGGCATCGCCACCGACATCACCCGCGAACTCGGCGGAGCCCAACGCATGAAAGGCCGCAAGATCCAAGAAATGACAATCCTCTGGAAAAGCTACCGCTACCTAAGGGAAAACCCATCCCTCCGCGCCCCCATGGCCGAAAGCGAGCGCAAGGTCGCCAAGTTACCCGTCTACTACATCCCCAAATCCAAAGTCGCCGCCATCGAGCATAAATTAAAGCCCGGCGACATCGCCGGCATCGTCACCCACCACGACGGCGGTTTCTGCTCCCACGTAGGCCTCATCACAAAGCTATCTTCCGGGAAAAACCACTTCTTCCACGCCTCCAGAGATAAGAAAAAAGTCATCGTAGACTCCCCCCTCTCGCAATACCTTCACCGCTACAAAAAACACGCCGGAGCCATCATCGCCCGCCCCCTCGAAAACGCGAATACCATCACAGACACCGCAACCTATAAGCGCAACCTCCGCAAGTTAGGCGGTTAGATATAGCCATCTCTCCTGCACCCGGTAAAAAATTCAGCCCGATCTAATATAATCAGCACACTGGTTTTAGCACGAGTTCACCTTCCCAAGCCTTCACGAGAGTATATCACATCACCACCAGCGCCCTCACCCAACTTCCCGCGCTCAGCCTCGTCTCCGCCTCCACCCGCACAAGCACCTCCGAACCTGCCAGCCCCGCCAGCGCGTGCGACTGCTGAAGCCCAGACTGGGAAAACTTCCCATCACGAACCGTCCCCCGAAGATAATGCGGGCGATCCCCACCATTGGTCAGCGCAGCTTCCAACATCACAGAAACCGTCGAAAACGTCTCGCCTGCCCCACACCATCTCCGCAACGCCGGAAGGGCAAAAAGCATCGCCGTCACATACGCCGACACCGGATTCCCCGGCAGCCCGAAAAGCAACGCCCCCGAAGCCTCATGCTTCCCAAAGACAAACGGTTTCCCCGGCTTCACCCGCACCCTCCAAAACCCCGCAGAATACCCCGCCGCCACCATCGCCGGCTTCACGAAATCCCGATCCCCCACCGACACACCGCCAGACACCACCACCATTCCACCCGCCCGCGAAGCCTCGCGAAGCACCTCCGTCGTCGCAGCCAAAGAATCCTCACAACTCACCATCCTCACCTCCCGCGCCCCAGCGCGCCGGAACAACGCCGCAAGCATCGGAAGATTACTATTATAAAGCTGCCCCGCCCTCAGCGCATCACCCGGTTTCACCAGCTCATCACCCGTCGCGAGAATCGTCACTCGCGGAGGCACGCCACACGAAATTTCAGCAATCCCCTGCGAAGCAAGCACCCCAGCAATCGCCGCCGTAAGCCGATCCCCCGATCCCACCAGCACCTCACCAGGACACACATCCGCCCCCTTCCTTCGGATAAATTCCCCCAGCACAGCAGCATCCAGAATCCTCACCCATTCGCCATCCAATTCGGTATCTTCCTGCATCACCACCGCATCCGCACCAGTAGGTAAAGGTGCCCCCGTATAAATCCGGATCGCATGCCCAGGCTCCACCACAAGCCCAAGATCCACACCCGCCGGCTGCACCCCAGCAATCCTCAGCCGCGCCCCCACCACCGCATCTTCCGCTCTCACCGCATAGCCATCCATCCCCGAATTATCAAACCCCGGAAGCGCCACCCTAGCCACCACCCGCTCACAAGAAAAACGCCCAGCACAATTCTCAAGCGCCACCTTTTCTCCAGCAGTTTCCGGGACCGCCCCCAGCACACGCTCCCTCGCATCTTCCTCCTCAATCATGGTTCCATCGCCTTGATATCAGCCTCACTCAGTGGCGGCAAAGAAAGCGGAGCCTCCAGATCCAAATCCTCCAGAAGCCCACGCCCACTAGGCAGCCCACTCGCCGCCTTCCTCAATTCCGGAGCCTTCGCCAGCACCACCACAGAATCCCCCTCCGATGGCATCCCCTCACGAATATCCGCCACGAAAAACCGCCGATTATCCTCCGCACTCCGAATCATCATCGCCGTCTTAAGCCCCTGAGCATTGCGCGCCTCAAGAGTCTCCCCCACATCCACCTTCGTCCGCTTCGATACCGGCCGCACAAGAATAAACCCCCTCCCCCGCACCGAAGAATTCACCACCGCCACACTCCCCACAAGCCTCTCCGGCTTAGGCTCCGGCTTAGGCTCCGAACGATAAACCTCATCTGAAGCATCACTCCCATCCTCCTTCGCCACCACCACCACAGGCGTCGAAGTCGCACACGACACCAGCACCAACGCTACACCACACACCACCAGCCCTCGAAAATTTAGAAGCCTAAAATCCATCATCACCCACCAAGTTAGACCCAAATTCGCCCGACACAATCATTTGAGAATATAAGTCATTTCTCACGACTCATTCTCCAGGAACCACTCCGAATCCGCCCACTCTTCAAAGCAAAAAATCTAGTTATCATAAAACCCTTTCTGATTAATAATTATTCCAACATGTCGCAACTCGCTCCTCCCCCTTGGGAATCCGTTGGCTCCTCCGCAAAAAAACCTTCGGCCAAGCCGCCCTTCTCATCGACCTCCGCCGCGGCGTCGGCTGCCACGCATACAGCGTCAGCTGCAAAACCGAAAACAACGTCCCCCTCGGCGACTTCCGCATCCGCGTCCGCTACCTCGAGCGCCCACCCGAGCAAAATCGCCCCACCCTCGCCTTCGCCCCCATGCTCTGCATGCACTGCCAAGACGCCCCCTGCCTCAACGCCTGTCCCTCAAAAGCCATCTCCCGGCTCGACGACGGTCGCGTTCGCCGTAAACCAAAACAAATGCGACACCGAGCAAAGAGATGATCCGTAAACAAAAGAAAAAAGCATATAATAAGCTGAAGCTTCCAAAAAATCTCTAATCTGCGGACAAAAACCCACCTAGCGCCAAAAGCGACCAACGCACCCGCTCTCACCCACCTTACAGCTGCCGCTTCCATCCACATATTACCCGAAATTTCACACCGAGCACGCCCCTTGAAGTAACCCCTACCTCTCGCCAATCACACTTCATTCCAGAACAAAAAAACACGGAACTGATTCTTACAAGCCTTATATGACGCGATTCCTAAAAGGTAGGAATCAAGCTCTGAAGAGGATGGCGGAGTCGGACGACTGGCGCAGCTACATAACAACCGGTTCCTCTGCTCCGCCTCCGGCCTACGCCGAAACGAGCGGAGCAACTTCGGGCGGCTTTTGATGCCCTGATGAAAGCTATTTTTGAAGCATTGCCTTTTCAAGAGCCTGGCTTAAAACTCCCTTTACCAATTGGTAGCTTTTCTCCTCATTGAGATCCACGAAATCAATCTCTTTACCGTTGATATTGCCTTCGTTGAGAGGGTAGCCAGCGATTGCTTTTCCTTCTTTATCCAAGAGGATAAGTGACTCGAGCCATTGCTGTGGAGAATTCGATGAAGCGCTTTCTAGCTCTTCTTTTTCCTTGTCCTCTGAAGCTGGGGAACACCAGGATTTGATGATACTATCTTTGCTCGTCCAAAACGGGGAATGAAGGACGGGGACATCTAGACTGTCTCGAAGAGGCGTTCCGTCGCCATTTTTGTGCTGGCTTTCGGAAGCCCAATCCACGAGAACGAGCTTGAGAGGATTTTCTTCGGTATTGAGTTCGCCGAGTAGTTTTTTGAGAGAATCTAACTGATCCTCCATGAGGACAGGACCTCAACAATCACAATCAAAGGTAATGAGCCAGAGTGAATTTGTTCCAGTGAAGTTTTTCACCGAGAGCTTTTGCCCAAAGGTTTTGGAGCTAGGATTGCTGTCTTTGGCTGTCCAAGTGGGGTCTACCTTGATGGGAAGCCCTGCTTCCTCCGCGTGAAGAAACGAGATGGCAGCAGAGAGAAAGAGAGCGGAAATAGTAGCTTTTAGCATAGTATGTTTGAGCGGTTGTTAATATTCACTTGATCGTGAATCTCTCCTGAGCGGTGCCCCCAGAATGGTGGCGCTGTGTTAATGGCACAAATACAGGTAGCTCCTGCGAGTTCATATTCAAAGGAACCAACATTACGTTGAAGGAAACCACTATTTGTCAAAAATTAGAATTTTGTCGAAAAAACGAAAATCAGGGACTCAAGGACTACGCTTTCCGTACCCATTTTATCGAGCGAACACCAACTTCGAAATACCCCAATTCAGTCCTCATCCAAACCCATCGAATACATCGCAATACCAATCCCTGCCCCCAGATTAGACACTCTTTGGATAGTGGAATTTGAGAGCCTCTCAGCTAGATAAGGGGTGTTTTCAGATATTCGGTATCCTATGTAAAACTCTTTATAATGCGCCTCCTCCCATTCCAACCTCGCCTCATCGGACAGACCTTCGATCGAATCACATATTGCTTGCATCGTGACTTCAGCATTCTCATGCGATACGGGAGCAATACATAGATACCATTCGGATTCGTCACTTGAAGGCTTAATATAAAATGTAGCATCATCACTCACCAGCTCACGCACGAACGGCTCGCACTTCGATTTAGATTTAACGATGATCTCGGTTGATATGTAGTAAGACTCTTCAGACATATATATTTCGTCTAGCTACAGTAAGCACATCTGCAGGGAAGTGTCACCCGAGCAGATCATTGCGCGTGCCTGTAGCGAGCAACTCGCTTGATTTCATTTCAGCTTCCCCTCCCCCTGCTTTTCCGGCAAGCGTTAGGGTATGATTAGAGAATTGTTGGCGGTTTTAGTATTCCCTGCGGCTCTTCACCATTGTGAATGGTACGGTGGTGCCTCTTTCTCGGGGGAAGATCCAGATTCAGAGTGAGGGGGTTTTACCTTCGAGTTCTTCGAAAGGTAAGGGCGGCCAGGGATGCGATGAGGAGGGCATTTGTTCCTGGCTCGGGGACTACGACTGCTGTGATTTCTGGATGGGGATCGGAGTCGGTTGCTGGGAGTAGGGTGCTGGGGTTGGCGGCGGATAGGTTTGCCAAGGGAGAGATCGGTGTTGCGACGAAGGTGGTAAAGATTCCGCTAACCATGAGGGAGGTGCCGAAATTGATGGCTTCTTTTTTCGGGAGGCCGCTTGGATTAAGGTCGGAGTAGTTGGTGGTGGTGTCGGAGGCGAGGGTTTCAGTGTAGGTGAATTCAATGGATTTTGGCGCACCGGTACCGGCTCCGGCGATGCTCCCGAACCAAGTCATGTTGTAATTCCCAGAGGAAGGATTTCGACTTACACCGAAGGGGGAGGTGGCGATGAAGCCGGTGCTGCTAGTGCTGGGATCGGGGGTGACGCTGAAGGCAGCGGGGGCTGCGGGGATCAGGAAAATTGCGGCGAGGAGTAGTGGGCAGCGCGGAGAGAAAGGTTGCATCGATTCGTTCGGAGGGGGGGAAGAGTGGTGCCGAACGCACCCTTCTTCCATGTTCTGCTAGGAGCGTAGAGCTTCCCGGAGATTTGCAATTTTTTGCGGAAAATTGCGACTGACATTAGATGCGTTTCTTCTCTTTAATGCGGGGTGCGTGGGGGCTTTGGGATTGGAGATCGGCGCAGGCGGCGTCGCAGTAGCGGCCTTGCTTGGCTTCGCATTCGGGGCAGAGAAAGATCTGGGCGTTGCAGGGGGGGTAGGCGCAGTTGGTGTAGTTTTCGTAGGGCTCGTGGCAGGTGCGGCAGTGGGTGATGGGCTTGGGATCGACGCTATTGACGGGGACGCCGATGCGTTCATCGAAGACGTAGCATTGGCCTTCGAAGCCTTGGCCTTGGACTGCGGGGTCTTTGCCGTAGGTGACGATGCCGCCTTCTAGCTGGGAGACGTCTTTGAAGCCTTTTTCGACGAGGAGGCCGGAGAGCTTTTCGCAGCGGATGCCGCCGGTGCAGTAGGTGAGGATGGGGCGGTCTTTGGCGCCGGGCTGGGCGGCGAGTTCTTCCTCGATCCATTTGGGGAAGTCGCGGAAGGAGTCGAGGTCGGGGCAGAGGGCACCTTCGAAACGGCCGAGGGCGGATTCGTAGTTGTTGCGCCCGTCGATGATGAGGACGTCTTCCTGGCGCATTTTTTTCTGCCATTCTTCGGGACTGAGGCGCTGGCCGGTGGTCTGACGGGGGTCGATGTCGTCTTCTTGAGAGAGGCCGAGGGCTACGATTTCGGGTCGAATTTTGATGGAGAGCTTGGGGAATGCGTGGCCGGGGGCGGGATCGGTCTTGAATTGGATCTCAGCGGTTTCGGGTGCAGCCCGCAGTGCTTGGCGGTAGGCTTCGGTGGCTTGGGCGGGACCGGAGACGGTGCCATTAATTCCTTCTTTGGCGACGATGATGCGCCCGAGGAGGCCGAGGCGTTCGCAGAGGGCACGGTGCTGGGCGACGTAGTCGTCTGGATCGGCGATGTCGGTGTAGAGGTAGTAGAGGAGGATCTCGTAAGGCATTGCGGCGGACGGTAGCGCGGCTTAGGAGAGATTTCATTTCTCGGCGTGGACAAATTTTTACTTTTCAAAATCAACCAGGACTGGACGCATCCGGTGCTGGATTACGTGATGGCGGTGGCTTCGGCGCTGGGGGTGTGGATTCCGGTGTTTGTGGTGGTGCTGGCGGTGCTTTTCTGGCGGTGTGGGGTGCGGCGCGCGGGGGCTTTTGTGGCGACGATGGCGGTGGCGATTGCGCTTACAGATGGGCTGGTGTGTAAGAATTTGAAGAGCGTGGTGAATCGCCCGCGGCCTCATCAGGTGGTGCTGGGGCTTACGGTGCGGGATGTGGAGAAGGTGAAGCCGAAGTTTTTGGCGGTTTTCAAGGCTCCTCGGGAGAAACCGAGCAAGCCTTCGAAGGATCCGGAGAAGCTGGCGGCGATTGAGGGGAGGTCGTTTCCTTCGGCGCATTCGGCGAATACGTGGGCGGCGGCGCTGGTGGCGGTGGGGTTTTTCGGGAGGCGCTTCTGGTGGCTGTTTTTGCCGGCGGCTCTGGTGAGCTATTCGCGGGTGTATGTGGGGTCGCACTGGCCGAGTGATATTTTGCCGTCGGTGGCGATTGGGCTGCTCTTTGGGTGGGCGGCGCTGTATTTGAGGCGGTTTATCCCGTGGAAATTTGAAGGGCGGGGCTGAGCTTTTGGGCTCTGGAATTTGCTAGTGGGTCGGGCGAGCGGGCGTCTGTCCACGGTGGTGGCGGAGGCAGCCTGGAATCAGGATGGCTGTGGCGGTAATGATGAAAACGGCGCAGACGAGGCCGGTGACACGGGGGCCAGAGAAGATGAGGAGGGGGAAGGCGGCGAAGGGGACGGCGAAACGGCGGACGCCGGTGAGGAAGGTGTGCACGGACATGTATTCGGAGACGTGTTCGGCGGGGGCGATTTTGGTGACCCAGAGATTCCAAGCGACGTGTCCTCCGCCGAGGGCGATGCCTTGGCAGGCCATGCCGATGACGAGAAAGACGGTTTCTCCGGAGGAGCAGAAGACGGTGGTGACGGCGGCGACGCAGAAGGCGTTCTGAATGATGCGAAGGGTGTAGATATCGGTGCGGTCGAAGAGCCATCCCCAGAAGAATCCGGTGAGGAGTCGGCAAGTGTGGGGGACGACTCCGGTGAGGAGGGCGACGGTGCCGCCGGCGAGGAGGAGCCCGTGGGCGGGATTGGCGAAGTATTCAACGTAGAGGCTCATGGCGGCGAGATTGCCGGTGCCCATGAGCATCCAGGAGATGAGTAGCATGGCGAAGGCATGATCTTGGCGCACCCAGCGGAAGGCGGTGAAAATGTGCGGCCGAACGGCGGGACGCTTGGCGGGGGGCGGGCATGGCATACATGCGATGAGGCTGCCGGAGAGGAGTGATGCGGCGGCAAAGGTGTAGACGAGTGCACTGTGGCTCCCGCCAGATTCTAAGAATTCGCCGCCGAGGTAGCTTACGCCAACGGCGATACTGGCTCGAAGAACGCCAACGCTGGCAAAGAGGCGTCCCCGAATTTCTCCGGAGTAATTCCACCGAAATATCTGGGAGGTGAGCGGTGCCTGAAGCGGAAAACTGAGAAGGGCGGCACTGATCCCGAGGACGTAGGCGGTCTTCCCCGGAATGGCGGCGGCGGCGAGCAGCGAGAACCCACCGATGAAGGAAAGGGCTCCGGCGAGGTGCGTTTCGCGAATGCGGAGCTGGCGGAGCAGCGGGACAATAAAGACGCTGAGAAGGAGCCCTACACCAAGGGCGGCGACGATGATTGATTTCGCGAGAGCTCCAGCGTCGAAGACGCGGATGGCGATGAGAACGGCGAAGGTCGCGGGGATTGTCTCGAGAACCCCGTGAGGGAAGGCGCGAGCAGAATCGAGGAGAAGAGTGCGGCGTTGGACGTCTTTCGCATTGAGATCGCTCACTCGGTGGCAGGTGGTGCGGAGATGGGATCCGCTGGATCTACCGGGACGGCGTCGGAGACGGGAGGGGCAGGCTTGGCGAATGGGTCGGACCAGCGGTGGAGTTCGTAGCCTTCGCCGATGCCTCCCATTTCTTCGAGCAGGGCGGTACATTGCGCGTGCCAGTGATCGTAATCGGGGGCGCGGAACGGTTTCTCGGCGGAGCCGGGGAAGTAGAGATAGCTGATGGAGAGATCGCTGACGGGGCGGCGATAGGGGCTGGAATTTTCGTTGAGCTCTTTGGCGATGCGAAGGGAGGCTTCGCCAACCTTGGTGGTCGGCCCGTAGTCGCCGACGAGTGCGGGATACATCTTATTGCCGTAGATGACGACGCAGTAATCTCCGACTCTCGGAATGAAGGGATCGGTCTTGAGATATTTCCGAGTGGAGAGCGGTAGAACGACGAAGGGATCTGCCTGGGCGATGAGGAAACTGCGCGCTTTGAGATCGGCGATGTAGCGGGGGTGGTTTTTTATGGTGCTTTCGAGACGCGCATTCTCGCCTCGAGTGAGACCACTCACCTTGTAGCGCTCTTTGGCGGCGGCGAGTTCCTGCTCCATCCTGGCGACGAGTGGATTGGGCTGTGTGGTCTGCTTCCGCCAGCCGTAACTCGTAGTGGGCTGGAAATGGGTGGAGCTGGCGATGTAATCCGAAAAAGTCGGCATACGATCGCCATCCGAGCCATCGGCAACGACGTCCATCTCGCCCTGGAGGAGCCAGGCGCGGCGGCCAGATTCGGGGGCGCTCAATTCGAGCACGGTATCACAATCGAAAAAATTGTGTCGTGAAAGCGCAGATTCCAGACGGGTAAGACTCCTCTGCACCTGCCCCTGCTTGAGATCGTAAAGGTGGTAGAAATAGCGGGAGACCTTCGCATTTTCGATGAGCGCAGGCATCTCAGCAAGCACCTTGGGAAAGTGCGGATTGATGTCCGTAAGCTGGGCGAGCGAGGTATTCGGGGTGGGGACGCGGACGCGGAGCGAGAAAGTAGCCTGAAAGGCTTCGGGCACCTTGCGCTCGACGCTGGCCACCCCACCGGGGACGGACTCGAGTTCGGAGGCGATTTGGATGCCATTGAAGAGCTTTGCGATATCGGTCTTCTTGTAGCTCACCGGACGATTGGGCATTTCCGGCGGCGGTGCGGGCACCTCGACGATTTTTTCGACCTCCACGAGCTTCTCCACAATTTTCTCGACCGGCTCAGGGATCACGACCGGTTCCGCCGGTTTCTCCAATCCGATCGCCCGTTTGAGGATCCCGGGTACTGGGGTGAATAGGAGTCCGACACAGATGACCCAGCCAATCGCGAGTGCCCAGAGGCAGCCGGAAGGTTTTTGGGGACTAGAGGCGGGGCGCGTGCGCAGCTCGGGTGATTCTATCATTCCTTCGAAAACAAGTTTGTATCCTCCTCGCGGGAGCCGCACCATTGCGGAATAGATCCATGGTAGTCAACAACCTCGAATCCCAATCTCCATTTACGACCGCCGATGGCTCGGTGATTCGTAGTATTCTCGACTCCACAAATGCGCCTGTGGCGAAACAGAGCCTCGCCGAAGCGACCCTTCCTCCCGGCGGAGCCACGGAGCGCCACTACCACAAAGTGAGCGAAGAATTCTACTTCATCCTCTCAGGCACAGGGAAAATGGAGATCGACGGCGAAGTGCAGGACGTCTCCGTAGGCGATGGCATCCTGATTCCGCCTGGCGCATGGCACCAAATCACCGCCGCCACCGACGAACTCCGCCTCCTCTGCTGCTGCGCCCCTCCCTACGAGCATTCCGACACCTATTTTTCCTGATCATGCGCTTCCATCCCCTCCCCCTCATCGCGGCCCTCGCACTCCCCTGCTTCGCCAAAGAGACGCCACCCCAAGTCGAGACAGTCGAATGCACGCTCTTTGAAGACGGTGGCGACGCGCGACCATCGCGACTCAAGACCTCAATCATCCAGATGCGGGCGCCCTCCGGGCAAACCGTCGATCTCGTCGGCGCGATCCACATTGCCGATCAAGCTTACTACGATGGCCTCAACGAGCGCTTCACGAAATACGATTCCGTGCTCTACGAACTCGTCACCGACGATCCACCAGAGACAAAGGTCTCCCCTCCCCCATCCACTGAAGAGCCCGATAAAAATGCAGATGCGGAAACAACGACAGCCCCCGCAAAATCGACTTCAGCAAATTCCAGCACAAGCGCGATTCGATTCTTCCAAGTTCTACTGAAAAACGCCCTCGGTCTCACCTACCAGACTGAAATCATCGACTACACCCCCGAGCACTTCGTCCATGCGGACATGAGCCAACGCGAATTCAACGCATCGATGGCCGCAAAAGGCGAGTCCATGCAATCTATCTTCGAGAACGCCTTTCGCACCCAAATCAGCATGGCGAATGAAGACCCTGATTCCGCCGCAGCGGATCTAAGTTCCATGTACACGATTTTCTCCGGCGGAGATAATTCTCAGCTCAAGCGAGACCTTGGATCCATCATGGTAGGCTCAGTATCCCTCTTAGCGCGCGCATTTGAATCCGAAGGCGAAAGCACCCTTCTAGGTGCCCGAAACGCAGTCGCCGTAGATACACTCAAAGAAATTCTAGCCGGAGAAAACCCACCCAAAAACATCGCTATCTTCTATGGCGCAGCACACCTCCCCGGAATCGTCGACCTTTTGAAAAAAGACGGCTTCACCTATCAAAGCACCGAGTGGCTTACCGCATGGGAGATCGCGCCACCAGGGGTGAAAACGACCGCCCCCTAAGCGCACGCTCAGCCCAGATCCTAGCACTCGACGCACTCGGAATCCTGGAATGCCTAGCAACTAGCAAAAAGGAATCCAAGCCCATCCGCTACCCCCTTCCCTACCGATTGGATCTAAGTCGCATCACGTCCGGAATTACCCGTAGGAGCTGAAAATCCCGCAGAATGTCCTATTGGATGTAAGAACTGTGCGTTAATGGTTCTCACTGGTGGTGGGGTTCTTTAAAAGAGTTTCGCCTGGAGCCCGATGAGTTTAGCACATTCGGCCTGACGCTTATCGGCTGTAAAGAAATCGGAAACCCCAGAGCTGACGGCGATCGCAAGATGGATGAGATCCAAGGTGCGCCCCCCTTCTTCCGGCACCACGTAACCACTGATTGCATCCGTCTTAGCTATCGTAGATGGCCAGTCATGAACTACCTTTGTAAGTTCGCCGGCGTCAATATCTGCCTCGAGCATAGCGAGTACGTCATTGAGTTGGCCGATCTCTAGTTCTTTGCGGAAAGCAAGCTGTCTCAGCGCGGTAGATGCCTCAAGGAGGCCGAAATCGGAAACGATGATACGATCCGTACAGCGGCTCGCTTCATAAGCGCGCGAGGTGCTCGCTTCCTGTTGAACGTATCGACCTACAAGAAGTGAGGTATCAAAATAGGCTACCATCTCTGCCTATCTCGTTCCTCGATCAAATCCTGAATGGCATCACCGGCGATCATTTTGTCTCCGAAGGTGTCGCGCAAACGTTCGCGAAAATCAGATGGCTTCTTTCCCCGAGGGAGTGCCTTCGCAATAGGAGCTTTCAACGCAAATGGAATGCCTCCAGAAATTTCCACCTGTTTGAAGAACATTTTGATTGCCTCGCTCGTAGTGATTCCAATTTCAGAAAAAATTTGTTCAGCGTTTTGTTTAAGCTCCGGTTCGATCCGGGCGCGAACTGTTTCGGTTTTGAGGCTCACATTCCATTTGTAGCCCAATATGGCCACAAAACAATATTTTCCCGGTGATGGGGGATCGAATATCGGAGGCTGAGAAGGCGTTCACCGGAGCCAGGTTCTTTGTGAAATCCCCTATTGGATGTAAAAACTGTGCGTTAATACTTCTTACTAGGTAGAAATTTTCCGCCAAGATCCCATTCACTATGCTTCGATTCCTTCTCTACTTCCTTGCGTTCGCGAAAAGCGTCAACGCGTTCACCTATGAGACGATCTCGATAAGTGGGATTTCCTATCATGCGGTGATCGCGAAACCTGGGGAAATCCAAATGGCCTGGAAATCACCGGAAGGAAAACCGCTGCGAACATTTGAAGCACTGAAGAAAAGTCTGCCTTCAACGCCGCAGTTCATTATGAATGCCGGAATTTTTGAACCCGGGGGAATTCCAAGCGGGCTCCACGTGCAGGACGGCAAACAGCTTCTTCCGCTGAACTTGAAGGATGCTCCGGGGAATTTCTTTCTTAAGCCGAATGGCGTTTTTCTGATTGGTGCTTCGGGAGCTAGAGTGGTCGACTCGGTCGAGTATGGTGGGCTGAAAGCTACACCGAGATTGGCGCTCCAATCGGGACCACTTCTATTGAGGGACGATAAGATTCATCCGAAATTTCGAGAGGGCTCTACAAGTCGGCTGCACCGGAATGGAGTGGGAGTTCTTCCGGATGGGCGCATTTTGTTTTTAATGACGGATCAGAAGAGCGCGTCTAGCCGGGTGAATCTTCATGGATTCGCGAGTGCTTTTCTGAAGAAGGGATGTCGTGATGCGCTTTTTCTTGATGGGGATATTTCGAAGATGTTTGTCGCTGGGAAATTCGAGCTACGATCAGATAATCATTATGGCGCTTTGATTTATATCGGCGGGTGAATCGGGTTCGCCCTGCTAGATGAAACCCCTACGGCTGGACGCGGCGGAGCGACGTCCCTCCACGAACTACCAGGCACGAACGGAGGAGCGTGAGACTACGACCGCCTACTAATACTCTCGAACGTCAAAAATCCGGCGAAAGCACACTTCTCGGTGCCCACAATGCCGTCGCCGTCAAGACACTCGAAGAAATTCTCGCCCAAGAAAACCCACCCGAATATATCGCTATCTTCTATGGCGCCGCGCACCTTCCCGGAATTGTCGACCTTTAGGATCGCTACGAACCTAGATCTCAATGTAGTCTTCCTGTGAAGCACTCATGATCTTTGCAACAACATCAGCGATACGAGCCTTTAGGAACGGCCAAGAAGAATTCCGCAACACTACAATACCTATTCTGCGATTACCGAGGTTTTGCTGATAGCGGAGATTAGTATCTGTCGTGACAAGAAGATCGTATCCCGCGGCCTCTGCTTCACTGATGAGATCTCCATTCTCCAACCGCGACCACCCGAGCTCGGCAGCGGTATCTACGGAGTGGGGATGCAGGTATCTACGAAGAGGTGCCGGTGTCCCCTGATCGAAAAGAAGCTTCACGCTGCCTGATCGCTGAGAGTCGACGCGGTAAACGTGATTACAGCTTCAACTTGGTGGCGACTGACCCCTGGGAACCACTCAAGAAAATCATCGATACTCGCTCCGTCGTTCAGGTTCTCGAATAGCGCCGCCACCGGAAGCCGAGTACCACGGAACAGCCAGGCTCCACTCACCTTGCGGGGGTTGCGCTCAACTTCTGGACAATCGGACCAATTCACCTTTTACGGTAATCGAAGCGGAGTAGCCTTCAACCGCGTTCTTTTACGCCAATCGTAAGGATATCGACTACTCAGCTCAATGAGCGATGAGGCTGAATTAGATCGCGGAGGGACGCGTTCCGATCAACCAAAGCGCGTCCCTCCACGAATCGTTTAAGGTCGGGCTCTACCAGGTGCGGCGGAGGCGGACTAGGCGGGAAGGGGTTGTTTGAGGGAGGGTGTTATTGGGGAGGTGGAGGGGCTGCCAAGTGCCGGGCTTTCCGGTGGGAGAGCCTTCGGGATACCAGTCGTTTCTTGGAGGGGTGGTGATGATTTTAATTCCGGTGGGGGTGTTGGCGATGGTGATTTTTGGCATTGATGGGTCGCGGCCGTTTACTAGGGCTGTGCCGCAACCTGGGGGGACGGATTTGAAGTGGAGGGTATCGCCGGGTGCTAGGGAAGAGAGGAGATCTGGCCTTGGGATTCCGCTGTAGGTCTGGGTGGTGGCGTCGAAGAGGTAGGTTGCGGTTTTGCCGAAGGCGGTGAGATCGTTCCAGTGTTGGTTGATGGCGGCTTGGGCGGGATTGGTGCGTTGCTCGAGGATATCTAGCGTTGCGGCGGTGGTGGGGTCGTTGGCATTTTTGGAAGTTACGGTGAGGGTGTGGCCTACTGCGGGTGCGGTGCCTGCGAAGATGGAATCGAAGGCTAGGGTGTAGGCTCGGGTATCGATGAGTTGCTCTACGTTCATTACGGAGAGGAAGTACTCGTGGGGAAGTGGGAGGGAGACACCGGTGCCATCGTGGCCGAATCCAAAGCCGCTTAGACTGGTCGTTGTTTTTGGGCTGAAGGTGCCTTGCTTCTGGTACGACGTCATGAGTGGCGGCGTCTTTAAGAAATCGATGGTGGAGGATTGGTTGAGTTCATCGATATTCTGATCGGACCCTGATGGGAGCGGGTGGCAGGTGGCGCAATGGCTGAGGCCGTGGTCGAGGAAATTGGCTCGGCCTTTGGCGGGATTGCCTCCGAGGATATCTTCGGGGGCGGAGCGATCTAGATTACGATAGGGATTTGGGTGGAGGCGGAGGGTGCGAAGGTAGTCTTCGAGGAGCTGAAACTGGGCGGGAGTGATCTCATTTCCACCCATGAGCTTATCGTAGGTGGAATTAAATTCGGTGAGCTTTTCAATATCTCCCCTCCAATGGAAAGAAGGATCTTTGGTGATAACTTCACCGGTGACGCCGGAATCTACGAAGGTGATGGGATCGAGGAGCATCCCGCGCAGAGTCTGGGTCACTTTGGGACCTTTCATCGGATGGAGCGCACGGATGACGGACTTGGGTGGTTTATCGTTGCCCTGGGAGTCGTGGTTGGCGCGGTTCTCAGCTTCGATGAAGCGCATTTCGGCTCCTGGATCGCCGAGATCCCAGGCGAGGCCATCGCGATCGGCATCTAGATGGCAGCTGGCGCAGGAATTGGTGCCATTGCCGGAGAGGCGGGCATCGAAGAGGAATCCCCTGCCCTGGCGGACGTTGCTGGGAGTAGGATCGAAGGAACCTAGGGCGACTTCGGCGGTGATCGAATTGGTGGTGGTATCGATGGTGGCGAGGGAGTTTGCGAAGCGGTTTAAAACGAATAGGCGGTTCGCATTTGTATCTAGAGCGAGGCCTCGGGGGGCGCGCATTTCTTCGGTGGAATTAGAAAGGGAGATGCGGGAGAGAACTTCGCCGGTGGCGGCATCAAGGCGGGCGATGTTATCGGAGCCGAATCCGGCGATCCAAAGGTGGGTGCCGCTGGGCTCAAAGACGATGGCTTTGGGCTGGGCGATGGAGGTTTCCCGTGAAGGATTGGAATCGAGATGGTGGGCGGTGGTGACGCCGCTGGTGAGACCTATCTTGGTGACGCGGTTATCAATAAAGTGGCCACGAAGGGCAGGCTCGAAGCGGATGTGATTGAGGGAATCGGTATTGGTGACCCAAAGCTCGGCGGTGCCGGGGCGGAGGGCGGGGGCGAATAGGTTTGTGCCAATGTCGCCGATGTATCGTGAGAGTGTGAGGGTGGCTGCGTCGATTACGGCGATATCATGGTCGAGGACGTCGTAGCTAATTTCGGGATGCTCGTCGGTGACGATGAGGCCGGTGTGCGGGGCGGCGGGGAGATTCGGATTGGTGGGTGCCGGGGGCGCGGGGGCTTTGTCTGCGGGGAGGATGGTGGTATTGTTTCCAGACATCTGGGCGGCAACGTAGAGGGTGCCGGTGGCAGGATCGGTGCAGA
>CALAIY010000138.1 GCA_937922595.1 uncultured Verrucomicrobiales bacterium
CCATAGTTAAACAAGCCCGGCGAATTTGGTGGGGCTTATGCGTTCTGTGTTGGCTCCGAGCCCGCAGCGGTTCCGCTGTCCGCTGTGGATTGCGGCTTAGATTCCGATTTCATCCGGCAGGTGGCGGGCGGAGTGCTGGATGATCCGGTGGATTTAGGATTTTCGTATCTTCGCGCCATTGATACACCGGTCTCCGGTTCCGTTTTCTCGGCGGCGGAAAAATGGTGATGTAGTTATCTGGCGTTTGCTGTGATTCATGTCGTGGCGGGTGGGCCGCGCGATCAGGTGCGGGGTAGGGAACCTATCTTTCGCATCGGGAGTTGTAAGCAGTCACGGAATTCATGTTCAAGTGGCTCAACGGTCGGAGCCAACGTAAACGCGACAACTAGAAGGGGTTCCTAGCGCACTGGCGAGGCGACTGGCGGATTCCGAGACCATGAGTAGTGGAATCGTGGGGAAAACCAGCGTCGAGCCAGGGCAAGCTAATCCTTGTGGGATGATGCCAACCAGAGTAATAAAGAGAAGAAAAATGAAGCCCCCAAGCCAGGAAAAGAAGATCAACCGGACTGCGCGTTTACCTGAGGAGCCCTGTGCGAGAAAACCGCACGCAGGGATCTGCGAGGGGGGCACCCGGTAACGGGTACTCCTACCTTAATCGGCTTAGAAAATGAATTCTCCTCGATGTCAGTTGCTACGCGTCCTAGCGGGGATAGTCGCTGTGTTTTTGGTATCGATAGAATCGCCTCTGTGGTGGATCGCAGTAATCCCATGGGCGATCCTTTGCATCTTCGGAATTGTCGCAACGATCCCGGCGATCTTCGTAATCGGAATTGGAGCGGGAGGCGCTCAGGCAGATTGGATGAGTGATGCCTTTATCATTGGGCTAGTTTTCGTGGGATCTACAGTCCTTGCCATTGCAATCGCGGAGTTTTTGAGGTGGCGGATTGATCGGGACACCGGCGCATACCAGTTTCTGGGACTCGGCGGGAACCACACTAACAAACTTGCCGATCAAGGCGGTGCTGGACAACCGGCTACCCGCGCCGAGCCGAAATGATTACCCCAATCATAACCCTTAACCCGCAGTCGAAGACGCGCCGCCGGTAGCCGGTGCCAGACCTTTGACGATCCTAAAAAATGCCCCGCGATATTCCAACATGGCAGGTTGAGTTGCTGATCGAAACGGCAGCAATCATTGAGGATGGCTTTGAGACTCGTGCGTTGAAGGGCTTCACCGTAGATACAGAGTTCTACAGTGACGTCCGTATTCGTTCGCTTCAGGAAGATTTTCTGACCGTCCGGCTCACAGCATATGCACATCGGGAGGATCACGCCTTTCAGGCAGGTGTCTTCTTCTTCGGGCAGGTTCTCGATATCCTCGCCGCAAAGACACGGACGAGCTTTAGAATCGAAATGGACGCAATTGATGAGCCGAGGGTTCGTCCCCGCCCCAACCGTCAAATCCGTCCACGCGCTAGACGAAAACTTAGTTCTGATGAGATCCAGAATGCTTTTTCGGATCTGCATCCATTGCGCGAGCGATTCGCGCACTACCTACGAGCTTGCGGATGGTATCGGAAGGCTCTCTACACCAGGGATCCATACGACAAGTTCTTGGCTTTGTGGAATGCTATCGAGAACATAGGTTCCAACTACCACCGAAAGAATGACCGCACGAAAGCTGGGGCTAAGAACCAGATCTACGATGTCTGCATCCAGTACTGGGGAGAGGAGACGGATCAATGGGCTATTCCAAGATCTCCTGATTGGATCGATGATTACCATGCGATTCGAAGCGAGATTGCACACGGCGCCACCTCGCTTTCGATCGATGATGTGGAGAAGGTAATCGACACCCTTGAGCACCTCGAGGATGCCACCTTCACAATTCTCTCAGAGTGGAGGTCTCAGAACCCTATCGGCGCCGAACTACAAGTAGGAGAACAATGAAGGGTGTATCCAAGCCGAGGGACGAGGCCTTGGAATGCACCCATAGTTGAACAAGCCCGGCGAATTTGGTGGGGCTTATGTTGTTTTGTGTTGGCTCCGCGCCCGCAGCGGTTTTGCTGTCCGCTGTGAATTACGGCTTAGATTTCGGTTTTATCCGGGCAGGTGGCGGGCGGAGTGCTGGATGATCCGATTGACCTAGTTTTTGCCCCGGATTCTAGTATCTTCGCGTCATTGATACACAGGTCTCCGGCTCCGTTTTTTCGGCGGCGAAAAAAAGGGGGCGTAGTTATCGGGCGTTTGCTGTATTTCATGTCGTCGTGGCGGGTGGGCCGCGCGACCAGGTGCGGGGTAGGGAGCATATCTTGTGCATTGGGAGTTGTACGCAGTCACGGAACTGATGTTCAAGTGGCTCAACCGCCGGAGCCAACGCAAACGCTACAACTGGAAGCGATTCCTAGCGCACTGGCGAGGCGACTGGCAAATCCCGAGACCACGAGTAGTGGAATCGTGGGGAAAACCAGCGTCGAGCCAGGGTAAGCTAATCCTTGTCTGATGTCGCCAACCAGAGTAA
>CALAIY010000139.1 GCA_937922595.1 uncultured Verrucomicrobiales bacterium
TGATGCGAAAACGCCGGTGGTGACGATTTTTGGTAAAAGCTGGAAGTTACATGTGACCGAGGTGCTAGGCACGACAGTGGAGGAAAATTGTGCGATGATCCGAGATACATGCCGGTATCTCAAGGAGAATGGGAAAGAGGTCGTTTACGATGCTGAGCATTTTTTTGATGGCTATAAAGACGATCAAGAGCATGCGCTTACTACGCTAGCGGCGGCAAAAGAGGGGGGAGCGGATATCCTTGTGCTCTGTGATACCAATGGAGGGACGCTTCCGAGTGAGGTGAAGGAGGTTACTAAAGTGGTAAAAGAACGTCTGAATATGGCGGTCGGGATTCACACTCACGATGATTCAGGCTTAGGTGTGGCCAATGCTTTAGCGGCTGTGGAAGAGGGGGCTGAGCAGATTCAAGCGACGATCAATGGCTACGGAGAGCGAACAGGGAATTGTAACATGACGAGCGTGCTTCCCAATTTACAGCTGAAAATGGGAATTAAGGTGGTTGAGAATCTTGATCAACTTACAACGATTTCACATTTCATCGATGACTTGGCGAATTGTTCTCATGACCCGCGGGCTCCTTTTGTTGGGACTACGGCGTTCTCTCATAAAGGAGGAATGCATGTCAATGCGGTGCAGAAGCTTGCTCGGACCTATGAGCATATTCGTCCGGAGGAAGTGGGGAATAAGCAGCGAATTCTTGTTTCTGAGCTTTCAGGGCAAAGCAATGTTTTGCTTAAGGCGAAAGAGATTGGGTTTGAAATGGGGAAGGGCGATCCTGTAGCGCTTTCGCTTCTGAGTGAATTGAAGCAGCTGGAGAAGGAAGGCTATGAGTTTGAAGCTGCCGAGGCTTCATTTGAGCTTTTGCTTCGGGAGAAACTTGGGCGGAAGCAGGTCTTTTTCGAACTGCTCGAATACACCTGTTCTTCACGGCATGATGGCGTGAGTGGCTACGAGCGGTGCTCGGCGACAGTGAAGCTTAAGGCTGCGGGAGAAGAGTGTTTTACTGTGGCTGAGGGGAATGGGCCGGTGAATGCACTGGATGCAGCACTGAGGAAAGCTCTTGAGCCGATCTATCCGCAGCTATCGAAGATGAATCTTGAGGATTATCGGGTGAGGATTATCGATTCTCGCCTGAAGACTGGAGCTAAGACGCGCGTACTGTTGGATTCGACTGATGGAGAAACGTCTTGGAGCACCGTCGGCGTTTCTAATGATATTATTGCCGCTAGTTGGGAAGCGCTGGTTGATGCGGTGGAGTATTTCTTGGTGACGCGGTAGCAATTGGTTGTGCGTTTTCTAGCGGAGAGGTGCACTGATCACGGCAAAGTCGCGGACATTGGGGCACCAGTGGCGTTTCGTTGCTAGGGTGAGGGAGCCGTTTGGTTGTATGGTGAAGATAGAGAGGGTGCTTTCGGTGATTTCGCTGACGAGGAGGTTGTGACCGTCCGGGGAAAGGGCGAGTTTCCATGGGATGTCTCCGACGGGGGTGCGGGCGGTTTGGCTTAGCCTGCCATCCGCTTCGATGCGAAAGGTAAAGATGCTGTCTTCGTCTGAGATGAAATCTCGGAGGGCGATGAAAAGCTGCTTTCCGTTGGGGGAGAGGAGGATGTCGGAGGCGTGAAGGCTGCGTTTGCCTTTTTCGAAGGGATGTCTGCGGGCGATGGTGGTGGCGTGCTGGATGTCGCTTAGTTGCCCGTCTTTTCCTATTTTATAGGCGCTTACGCCGAGCTGCTGCTCGTTGCTAAAGTAGGCGATGGGAAGCTTAGGGTGATAGGCGATGTGGCGTGGGCCGAACATCGCAGGGGGTTTGGCGTCGAAGGGCGTGAGTGGGGTGAGGTGCCCGGTTTCGGCGTTGAATGCGTATTGGAAGATGGCGTTGTTGTTTTTGACGCAGGGAATGTAGGCGAAGCGATTGTCCGGAGTGGTGAGGATGCAATGGGCTTCCTTTAATGGTGTTTTGATCGTGAATGTGGCTTTTCCGATTTTCCCATTGTCTTCGATTTTGTAGGTGGAAAGGCTGCCGCTGCGGTAGTGAGCGGTCATAAAAAAACGCCCGCTTCGGTCTATGCTGGTATAGCCAGATGGCTGATCGAGGGGCGAGGAATTGATAAGCTGAAGGTTGCCATTTTTCGTGATCTCGGCGGAAGCTGCGGTGGGAGTGTCTTTGCCGCTATTTGTGATGATGAGATGTTTCTTATTTGGATGAATGGTGGCAGTGGCCGGCTCAAATGAAAGGGGGAGCGAGGGGGCGTCTTCGATGGTGATGCGCTGACCTTGTTTGTGAACGATGAATTGGCTGATTTCTTTGTCCCTCTTATTGGGGACAAAGATACGAAACGTGTTTTTTGCTGTTTCTGCGAAGGTAGTGTCGGTTTGCAGGAGGCCTAGAAAGATGATGGGGAGGAGTTTTTGGGTCATCATTCGGGGCGGAGGGGGTCAATCGAAGCTTACGCGATAGAAGCGGCGGGGGATGTTACTAGCGGTGTCTGTCCATATTCCATCGGTGGATGGCCAGGTTCCGCTGGGAGCGTCTTGCCAGTTGTTCATGGATGGTGCTGAGATTTGAACGGTGGCGGGGATTCCGGGCGCCCAGTTGAGGACGGGTTGGCGATTGGAATTAAAGGAGATCGTTATATTTGTATCTAGGAGGAGTGCTACGGCTAGATCTTGGGATGCGTTGATTGCGGAGCCGGGGATGGGTGGTAGGCTGAGGAGATCGAGGGCTAGATTTGCGGTGTCTCCGTTGCGGATGGGTTGGTTGGTGAGGGCGAATGGGGGGCGACCGTTGTTTGGATCTACTCTAGTGGTTGCGTTTAAGGAGTAGAGGTCGCCTTGGGCGGGGACGTCTGTGCCCCAGACATAGAATGGGATTTCGTAGTTATCGCGGTCATCGGGATCGGCATGGGAAATGTCGTCGCCGCCGTGGTCTGCGGTGAGGATGATCGTTGTGTTGCCGGTGTAGGGGGCGTTGTTTTCGATGGCCTGAAGAATTTGGCCGAGGTAGGTATCGACGCGCTCTACGGCGTCGTAGTAGCCGTCGGTTTCCCAGCGGTCACCGTGGCCGGCTTTGTCGGGATCGATGAGGTGAATGAAGGCTAGGTGGATGGGGGCATCGAGCAGGTCTTCGATGAATTTATTTACGAGATCAGCGGCTTGGGCGTTGCCTTCTTCGATGACCGTGACGTCGATTTTGCGCCGACCATCATCACTCCCGGTCTGGTCGAAAGCTCCATCGGATGAATCGTAGCTTTCGTCGATGAGTTCGAGCTTTTCTTTTCCGACGTGGAAGGAGGTGCGAAGGCCGTGGTCGTGGGAGATGTCAAACATGCTGCTGACATAGCTTCCTTTATTATTGTGAAGGGTGTCGGATGGTGAGGGATCGCTGTTTTTGCTCCATCCATGTCCTTCGATTTCACCGAGGAGAACTGGCCGCCCGGTGACGATTGATACGTTGTTTGGAATGGTGCGGGTGTAGTGGTAGTCAGTGCGGGCGTCGTGGGTCCAGACGCCTTCTTGCTGCAGTCGCTCGAAATTCGGCCCGTCGTCATCGTTGATGATGATGTCGATGGCTTCTGACCGGAGACCATCGACGGAAATGACGATTACGTGGTCTGCGGCGTGGGCGGCGGATACGAGGAGAACTGTGGCGAGTGCGATAAATTGTGCGCTCATATAAATAAATAGTGAGCGAATATGGCTGGGGAGATCCCAATAGCCATCGAGAAAGAGGAAGTATGGTATCTACGTTTTGCGGCGTACTCTAAAATTTATAATTAAGTGGAATGATTTTAGTCAGAGTTTTCGCGGTGTCCTTATCGTTACGTGAAATTGATTTCTATTTTAAAGGTAGAAATGGGATGTTCACTTAAGAGTGATTGTTTCTAATGGATGATCTTGAAGGGCAAATTGTGCGATGATTTCTCGGAGGATGAGAAGGCTTGCGACAGAATCGAAGAGGGCATCGTGCCACTGGCGTCCGGGGCAGAGGGAGGCGGTTTCGTCGGAGACGCGGAGGTGATCGGAGACGGTGCCGAGAGAGTGGGAGGGGAGGTCTGGGAAAGCTTTGCGGGCGAGGGTGAGGGTATCGACCCAGGGGGAGAAGCTGTGGAGGGGAAAGGTGCGGAGAAACCGCTTTTCGGTCCCGGCGCCGTGGGCGACGACGGCGGCACCACCGAGGTGGGTGCGAAATTCGCCCCAGAGGTCGTGCATTGTGGGGGCTTGATCGAGGTCGGCGGTGGTGATGCCGTGGACTTTTTGTGCGGCCCAGGTGACGGGGCGGTCGGCGGCGAGGTAGCTGACGAAGAGTGAATCGGGAGAAATGGTGTTTCCTTTTAGGCTCGCCATGCCGACTTGAATGGGGACGTCGGTGGCTCCTGGCATTGATCCGGCAGATTCGAAATCGATGGCGGTAAAGCGGATGCCGCTGATTGGGGTTGATAGGGAGAGGGGAGGAGTGGCCACGAGAGAGCGTTCTATGGACGAGGATTGATTTCGGCGACCATCATTGGGCTGCGGCGGATTTCGCCGGCTTCTCGTGTGAGGATAATTTCCCAGAGCTGGATGGAGCCAGGGGGCATTCGAGATGCGAGGGTATCGACAAGATGGTGAAGGGTGGCTTCTCCTGCTGGGCGTTTTTGCTCGGGGGTGAGTTTTTCTAGTGAGACGCCTGATGCTTTCTTGATGGCTTTGAGCTTTCCTTCGTAGACTTTTTTGAGGATGGACGTTCGCACTCCAAATTCGTGGTTTGCGGCGAGGGGGGTGCCTTCGGCATCTGCGACGTAGACGACGAATGGTCTTGGCGAGAACCCCGAATACATGGGGAATGACGAGAAGGGGAAGAATTCGGCTTGTTTGATTCTGTCGCGGCTGAAAGCGAGCCCGATGAAAAGTGGGTCGCGCTCTACGACTAGCAGTGAGAGCACGAGGGCGATCAGAAAGATCCAGAATCGTTTCATCTTTAGATCCTAGATTGCGGTGATGAATCGCTCAAGTCCACGGCGGATGGATGCGAACGCGATTTGTGAGAGGTCGATCTCGCGGGGGGGGAGTGTGAGGAGTTCGGTGATTTCATTAGCGTCTCCAATTTCGGGGATCTCGGGGATGCGGACGTGGAAGAAGATATCTACCGTATGGTAGAGTACGCCGGAGAAGAGGTATTGGTTTGGGAAGGTGAAAAGGGGTTTCAGCTCTGAGGGGGAGAGTTTTAGGCGTAGTTCTTCGTGGAGCTCGCGGCAGGTGGTCTCTTCTGCTGATTCACCAGGGTCGACGAATCCGCCCGGGAGGTCGAGGGCTCCGGCTCCGGGATCGAGACCTCTGCGGGTGAGGATGATGTGGTGATTGGGGAGTTCTAGAATTGCGACGGTCGCCGCTACGGGGCTTTTGTAGAAGAGCCATCCGCACTCCGGGCAGGAGAATCGGTGGCCATTACGGCTTTCGGTTTTTTTACGACCGCAGCCGCCGCAAAAGCGGAATGGATTTTCCTGGCTAGACACGCCTTGTGATAGGCGACATTTGAGATGAAGAAAACCGCAAAAACTCCTATGAAGATCCTTATCCTACCGCTCATGTCCCTTCTTCCGTTTACCGCATTTGCTCTTGAGTATCCTGAAGCCGTCCGTGGTGGTGTGGTGGAGACGCTGCATGGGAAAGAGGTCGCGGATCCATATCGCTGGATGGAGGATATCGATTCGGAGGAGGTCTCAGTATGGGTGAGGGAGCAGGCGCAGCTTGCTGATGATTTTATTAAAGAGGTCTCTGGGCGTGATGCTGTTCGGGATCGTTTGGAGAAGCTTCAGGATTACGAGAAAGTGTCTCGCCCGACGAGGCGGGGCGGACGTGTATTCTTTTCGCGGAATTCAGGTCTGCAGAATCAGAGCGTGACTTATTGGCACGAAGAGGGGGGCGAGCCGAAGGTTCTCCTTGATCCTAATGCGATGTCCGAAGATGGCACGGCGGCGCTTGCAGGGGCGGCGTTGAGTGACGATGGAAAGTATTTTGCTTATGGGATTTCACAATCGGGTAGCGACTGGAAGGACTGGAGGGTGCGGGAAGTGGCGACGGGGAAGGATCTTCCTGAGACGGTAAAGTGGGTGAAGTTTTCGGGAGTCTCGTGGGTGCCTGATAATAGTGGTTTTTATTACAGCCGATATGATGCTCCGAAAGAGGGGGAGGAGCTTAGTAGTACGAATTACTTCCAGAAGGTCTATTTCCATAAACTGAATACTCCTCAATCGGAGGATAAGCTTATTTATGAGCGTAAAGATCAAAAAGAATGGGGTTTCAGAGCGAGCTTCAGTGAGGACGATCAATGGATGTTGCTTTCGATATGGAAAGGTGCCGGCGGAAATAATGGGCTCTTTTATCGTAAGCACGGCGATGAAAAACTTCCTTTCGTGGAGCTTTTTAAGGATTTTGATGCGCAATATAGCTTTGTCGGAAATGATGATTCGATATTCTATCTCTGGACGAATCGTGGTGCGCCGAAGGGGAAAGTGGTGGCAATAGATTTGGAGAAACCGGAGGAGGCGAATTGGCGCACGGTCATTGCTGAGGGAGACGATGTGTTGAAGGGGGCTTCACTCTTTGGTGATTTTGTTGCTGCTACGTATCTTTCTGATGCGAAATCGCGCGTCGCGATCTACGATCTTAAAGGGGATAGTAAGCTTGTGCGGGATGTGAAATTGCCTGGAGTGGGATCCGTTCGCGGATTTGGTGGTCGCCGTAGTGATACGGAAACTTATTATACGTTCACGGGGTTTACCGATCCGGGGACGATTTATGAGTATGAGATTGCCACTGGAGATACGGCTATCTACCGCAGACCGAAGACTGCGTTCGATCCGGAGGATTTCACTACTCGACAGGTGTTTGTGCGGAGTAAGGATGGCACTAAAGTTCCTGTGTTTCTCACGCACAAGAAGGGGCTGACGATGGATGGGGAGCGCCCGGTCTATCAGTATGGATATGGCGGGTTTGATGTTTCGCTTAGCCCAGGCTTTTCGGTGGCTAATCTTGGTTGGATGGAGCTAGGTGGCATTTATGCACAGGCTTCGCTTCGTGGGGGTGGTGAGTATGGTGAAGCGTGGCACAGTGCGGGGAAGCGTTTGAAGAAGCAGAACGTTTTTGATGATTTCATTGCCGTGTCCGAGTGGCTGATTTCCGAGGGGATTACGAATCCGAAGAAGCTTGCGATTGGTGGTGGGAGCAATGGTGGTTTGCTAGTGGGTGCTTGTCTTGTTCAGCGGCCGGATTTGTTTGGAGCGTGTGTTCCGGCGGTGGGGGTGCTTGATATGCTTCGATTCCAGAAGTTTACTATTGGCTGGGCTTGGCAGGATGAGTATGGATTCCCAGAGAAGGACGCTTCTGAGTTTGAAGCTCTTTTAGCTTATTCGCCGTATCATAATGTGAAGAAGGGGACGTGCTATCCCCCAACGATGGTTTTCACGGGCGATCATGATGATCGCGTCTTTCCGGCACATAGCTTTAAATTTGCGGCTGAGTTGCAGCAGGCACAGGGCTGTGAAAATCCGATTCTTCTCCGTGTAGATATCAAAGCGGGGCACGGCGCGGGCAAGCCTACTTCGATGGCGCTTGATGAGGCTGCTGATCGGTGGGCGTTTATTGCGAAGTCTCTTGGGATGGAGCTTCCTGGAAGTAAGTGAGAGCGCTAGACGTTTTTGAGGACTCCCGTTGAGTCGCCGAAGCTGGTGGCCTTTACTCCGAATTCTTGGAGCATGCGGACGTAGAGATTGGTAAGGGGCTCGCCTTTGCCTAGATTTACGTGGCGTCCGGGAGTGAATGCGCCTCCGGCGTGTCCTGCGAGGGTGATGGGGAGGTTTTTATTGGAGTGGCGGTTTCCATCGGAGATGCAGCCTCCGTAGACGACCATGGAATTGTGCAGGATGCTTTGTCCGTCGATGTCTTCGGTGTTTTCGAGTTGATTGAGGAAATAGGCGTATTGCTCCATGTAGAAGCGATCGATTTTCGCGATTTTTTCTAAGTTATCCGCTCGGTTTTTGTGGTGGGATAGGTTGTGGTGGCCTTCTGAAACTCCGATGTCCTTGAAGTGGCGGTTGTGCCCTTCGTGCTCGAGCATGAAGGTGGAGATTCGGGTGGAATCGGTCTTGAAGGCGAGAACCATCATGTCCATGAGGAGTCGGATGTGCTGTGTGTAGCTGGTGGGGCGTCCGTCTGGCGGGGCTGGGGCTCCGGGGTCTGGGGGGAGGCCGAGGGATTCGATGCGTTCGACTTGGAGTTCGATTTCGCGGACGCCGGTGAGATATTCGTCGATTTTATGTTGGTCGGCGCGTCCGAGATATTTGGTGAGGGCGCGGGCGTCTTGCTGGATGAAATCGAGCATGGATTTTTTTGAGGCGTAGCGCTGGCCTAGGCTGGATGCGCGCTCGGTCTTGTTGCCGGTGCCGAAGAGGCGTTCGAAGACGGCGCGGGGGTTTGCCTCTGGCGTCATGGGCTGGGTTTTGGAGCGCCAAGATAGGTTGAATTGGTAGGCGCATGAGTAGCCGGAATCGCAGTGGCCGGATTTGCGCACGCCGGATGTGGTGAGCTCGAGTGAGGGGATGCGGGTGAGATCGCGGGCGGCTTCTGCTGCGATCTGATCTACGGAGATGCCGAGGCGGATGCCTGCGCCGGATGTTTTTTTGGCACGTTGGCCGGTGAGGAAGGTGGCGATTCCTCGGGCGTGGTGACCGGCACCATCACGGCCTGAGGTGGCATTGAGGTGCTCAAATCCGGAGAATACTTGGAGGTGATTCCGCATCTTTTGGATGGGCTCGAAGGTGGGGCCGAAGGTGAAGTCGGAGCCGGTGCCGGTGGGTTTCCAATTGGCGACGTTGACGCCATTTGGAATGTAGAGGTAGGCCATGCGCAGTGGCGCGCCGCTGGGTGTGGTGGCTACGAGTCTTGATCCTGAGGCTTTGGCAATGCTGGGATGGAAGGCTTCGAGGGCTGGAAGCCCCATGGAGACACCGAGGCCGCGAAGGAAGCTACGGCGGTTGAGCTTGGAGAAGTCTTGTTGAGCCATGGTGGTTTAGTTTAGCATGTTTGTGGATTGGGGGCGAGTGGGGCTCAGTTGTTGTCGTTCCGGCGTTTTTGGAATGGGGCGCTTTCTGTGATGCTGTGGATGAGTTGGCGGAGATTTCCGTTGCTGGATTCTAGGCGGGCTACGAGTTGATCGATGGTGGTGGCATCGTAGTATTCGATTCCGCGGCCGATGGCGTAGGTGAGGAGTTTCTCGGAGAGGCAGCGGTAGAAGTCGCTGCGGCGTTCGGTGGCGAGGATTTTTTTAAGCTCGGCGGGACTGGAGAATTTTTCTCCGGTGATGAGTTCGCCGGCGGCGTCGATGGGGGCACCGGCTTCTTTTTCGCGGAATTGGCCGAGTGCATTGAAGTTTTCGAGGCCGAGGCCGATGGGATCCATGCGGGCGTGGCAGGAGGCGCATTCGCGCTTCTTGCGGTGGATTTCCATCATTTGGCGCATTGTGGGTGTGGAGGTGTTGGTTTCGCTGGCGGCTTCTTCGAGTTCCGGGATGTCGGGTGGTGCGGGAGGGGGCGGGGTGCCGAGAAGATTTTCGAGGACGTAGAGTCCGCGCTTCACTGGTGATGTGCGGGTGGGATTGGAGCTTACGATAAGGTAGGAGCCGTGGGTGAGGACGCCGCCGCGTTCGGGGTGTTTACTAAGATCGACTTGGCGGAAGGAGTCCCCTGAGATGCCTTTGATTCCGTAGAATTCTGCGAGCCGGGAATTGAGGAATGAATAATCGGCGGAGATGAGCTCTTCGATTGGGCTTTCGGATTTGAGGAGATGCTCGAAGAGTAATTCCGTCTCGCGCTGCATGTCGTCCCGGAGGCGGACGTCGAATGCGAGTGAGGCTTCGCGCTTGGAATTGAGTCCAAGGATGGATTGCGGATTGACGGGCGCGGATTGGAGATTGTTTACTTGAAGCCACTGGCCGGTGAAGTCGGATGTCATGCGGGAGGCGCGTGAATCAGCGAGCATTCTTTCGACCTGGGCGGGGAGGTTTTTGCGGAGCTCTTTGTTGAAGGCGAGGCTTAGTAGCTCGTCATCGGGAATCGAGCGCCAGAGGAAAAATGAGAGTCGGGTGGCGAGGGCATATTCGTCGATGGGGAGGCTTTTTGCTCCGGGGGAGTTTTGGCCGTGCTGGAGTTCGATTCGGAAAAGGAACCGGGGGGAGCAGAGGCAGGTGGCGATGGCTTCTTTGATCCCGTCTTTGAAGTTCTTACCAGGGCGGGCGTCGACTTCTTCGATGATGTGCAGGAGGCGGTCGATGGTTTGAGTGTCGAGAGGGCGGCGGAATGCGCGGCTGACGAAGCTCTTCATGATTTTTCTGGCGTAGCGCTTTCTTGCGGTGCTGTTTTTGGGGGCTTCGCCATCGACGAAGATCATGCGGTAGCCTTTTGCGTATTCTCGCTGATTGCCATCTAGGGGGCCTTTGAGGATGAGGCGCTGGATGACGAGTGATTGTTCTTCTTCTCCTTTTTCGGGTTCATCAAGGGGGGTGAGGGAGAGTTCGAAGGGTGATTTTCCTTTTTTGAGTTTTGTTTTCCCGATGAATTGAATCGTGTTTTGTGAATCCCAGGCGACGAGTTCTTTGCCGATGACATTGCTTCCGGCGAGGAGTGCAAATTCGGCAGATTGGGTGGTGGCATCGGTGGCACCTCGGACGGCGTATTCGAGAATGACTTTGTATTCGCCGGGCCACTGGATTTCTGCGGTAGCTTGAATTTTCTGGGGGGTCTTAAAAGGGAGCCAGCTGCCTGAGATTGATTCGTCCGAGGGGGATTTGAAATTGGTGCCATTGATGTCGATTCGGGGGACTTGCGCGGCAGCTCCGGAGGGGAGTGCGCGAGAGACGACAGTTTCCGCGGCGGCGATGTATTTCTCCATGAGGAGTGGCGAGATGGAGAGGACTTCGCCGATGGTATCGAAACCGTATCCTGTGTCGTCGGGAGGAAATACTTCTGTGGTATCGAATTCGACGCCGAGCAGGTCGTAGACTGCGTTGCTGTATTCGGTGCGGTTCAGCCGACGGATGATGACTTTACCTGGATCGGGATTTTTGGGGTCGAGCTTGAAGACGTCGCTCTGGATCCAGGAAAGGAGTGTTTTCCGATCTTTGGGAGTTAGAGGCTCGCCCTCGGATGGGGGCATGATCTGGCTTTGGACGTTGCGCCAGACAGCTGTCCAATGCTCGATGTCATTGAGGTGAGAGGCGAGGTCTTTGAATGTATCTGCGGAGAATTCGCCTTTGGCAGAGCCTTCGCCGTGACACTCGTAGCAGGCGTTTTCGAGGATTGGCAGGATTTCCTCGTGATAGCGGTTTTCGGCGGTCGCTGTTGCGAAACTTAGGAGTGTGGCGATGAATGCCTTTGGAAGTGCTGCCGGAGAGATCACGAAGCTACCCTCTTAGGAAGCGAGCCGCCGTCAAATGTGATTGATCGGGCTTCTGCCCGCACAGATCATTTGATTTTTGGGTTTGTCTCTTTCATTGCTTGGAAATCGCCTTCTTCGCAGCAGCGGACGAAGCCTTCGGTGAAGGATTTGAGGTCGTCCCAGACTTCGCGGATGTCTTCGGATTCATCGTCTGTGATTTCGTTGTCGAGGGCTGCTTGGGTGATGGTGCTGAGGAGGCCGGCGAATTGTTTTACGATTTCGTTCGTTGAGGGGAGGACTTCGTGGCCTTCTTTGCAGCGACTTTTGGGGTTGCGAAGAAAGTAGCCGCCGGAGCGTTCGCAGAGCCATTTGATGATGAGGGGCTCTTGGGTGAGCTCGATCATTTTGGCTACTCGGTCGAGTGGGTTTCGGCTGCCGGAGCCCATTTCGGTGTTGGGCTGCGCCCATTTGTAGACTAGTGAAAGTGAGACGCCAAGCTCGGCGCTGACCTCCTTCGGGCCACATTTTTTAAACGCTTCTCTAATGACTTCGTGGGATTCCATCGTGGTAATATTGTAGCAGACGTTCGGTGGTTCGGGGGGATTGTAAAACAGCCTCTTTATTATACTTGGAACCAGATGCCTGTGCCGCTAGCATCGGTCACATTATGCTGCCAGTTGCTTTTCTTGATTTGTTGTTGGGTTCTGTTTGGATCCTTGTCGCTATCGTTGCTTTTGTTCTTTTTGTCGTATTGGCCTGCGTCGCGGCGACGTTCTTCCGAAAAGTTCCTCAGGGAAAGGCGTTGGTGAAAACTGGTTTTGGAGGAGCTAAGGTCTCTTTCTCAGGGATGTTTGTGGTGCCTTTCGCTCACAAGCCGGAGATGATGGATATTTCGGTGAAGAGGATCGAGATCGACAGAACCGGGCAAAATGGCCTGATTTGTAAGGACAATATGCGTGCAGATATCAAGGTGGCATTTTTTGTGCGCGTGAATCCGACTGAGGCGGATGTGCGGAAGGTCGCGCAATCGATTGGCTGTGCGCGTGCTTCCGATATTAAGGCAATTGAGGCGCTCTTTGATGCGAAATTTTCGGAGGCGCTCAAGACCGTTGGTAAGCGGTTTGATTTTTCGGAACTTTACGAAGAGCGCGATACCTTCCGCAATGAGATCATTAAACTCATTGGCACTGACCTAAACGGTTTCTCCTTGGAGGATGCTGCAATCGATTACCTAGAGCAGACGCCGCTTAGTTCACTTGATCCAGACAATATTCTTGATTCTGAGGGTATCAAAAAAATTACGGAGCTCACGGCGACTCAGGCAAAGCTCGCGAATAATATCCAGCGGGATAAAGAAAAGGTTATCAAGCAACAAGACGTGGAAGCTCGCGAGGCTATCTTGGAGCTTGAGCGTCAGCTCGCGGAGACTGAAGCGAAGCAGGCACGAGAAGTGGCGAACGTGCAGTCACGAGAGGAAGCGGAGACTAAGAAGGTTGCCGAAGAGAATCGCCAGCGTTCTGAGCAGGCGAGGATCGCCGCAGAAGAAGAGATTCAGATTTCCACGCAGAATCAGGAGCGCCAGGTGATCGTGGCGCAGCGAAATAAGGAGAAGACGGATGCCGTGGAGCAGGAGCGTGTGGAGCGTGAGCGCCAGCTTGAGCAGATCGAGCGGGAGCGGGTGACGACACTTAAATCAATTGAAAAGGAGAAGGCTGTAGAGATTCAGAAGAAGGAGATTCAGGACGTTATCAAGGAGCGCGTCGCGGTGGAGAAGACCGTCGTCATTGAGCAGGAGAAGATCAAAGATACGGAGGCGTTTGCGGGGGCAGATCGTGAGAAGCAGGTTGCGGTGACGCTTGCCGAGAAGGATGCGGAATCGACCTTGATTCGTAAAGTCCGCGAAGCTGAGGCGGACTTAAAGGCGGCACAATTTGATGCGGATGAAGAGGCATACAAAGTCACGGCTCGCGCCGAGGCTGCGAAGGGAGCTGCGGATAAGCGTGCTCAGGAAATCGTCATCCTTGCAGAGGCAGAGCAGGAAGCTGCGGAGAAAACGGCATCTGCACGGATGAAGCTTGCCGAGGCGGAGCGCGCTGAAGCGGCGGCGACTGGACTTGGACAGGCTGAGGTGCTTCGAGCCACTGCGGATGCTGAATCCGAAGGGATTGAGAAGAAGGCGGCAGCGATGAAGCTCTTTGAGGAAGCGGGGCAGGAGCACGAAGAATTCAAGCTCACTCTTGATAAAGAGAAGGCGGTGGAACTCGCCGAGATCGATGTTCAGCGCCTGGTCGCTGCTGAGCAATCGAAGGTGGTGGGCGAAGCCCTCAAGACTGCCAAGATTGATATCGTGGGTGGTGAATCTGAGTTCTTTGATCGTATTACCAAAGCTGTCACTTCCGGTAAGGTAGTGGATAGAATGGTCGATAATAGCGAGACGCTTTCGAACGTGCGCGATACCTTCTTCAATGGTGATCCCGAATACTTTAAGACGCAGGTTCGCAGCTGGGCGGATCAATTTGGGATCAGCGCAGAAGAGATGCAGAATCTCACGGTGAGCGCTGTTCTTGGGAAGATGCTAGCGGGCGGGCCGGATGCCAAACAGGGCTCGGCGATTCGTGGGTTGCTGGCTGCTGCGGAGCGGTTTGGCTTTGCCAATGAAAACGCGGCGGCCGCCCTCAAGCAGCTCGAAAGCTAAGATCCTGCCGTGTCCAATGATGCACAGACCGCGATCGAGGGCGGTACCTATGAGGTGATTCGCGCGCGCCTCGCCGCTGCTGGCGAGGCGCTCGAGCAACGTATCGGCGCGCTCAATTCCGAGCGGCAGTCGATCTTTGGAGCGGTCGATTCTGCTCTTCTTACGACTGAGCGGATTACTACAGAGCATGCGTGCACTCCGCGCGACATGACGGCGGTCGGTGGTGGGAAGTTCCTTTTCGGATATAATGTTCAGCTAGGATTGAAATCGACCACTGAGCTGGCGGATGTTTTTTCCGTCTACCGCTACGATAGTGAGGCAAATACGTTTCTCCCGGATGGGCTCGAAGGAGTGGATCTGGATCGCTTTGCGGAGGACTTTTCCTATCTTTATAAATACTACCGTGAGACGAGTTTTGTAAAATTTCTCAAGCGTGGAGCACATCTTTATCTGGCTTTCCGTAGCGGAAAATCGGTCGATGATGTGAAGGCGTTTAAGTTTCTTCTTCCGGGTGATGGCACGGTCGAGTACTTGGGGAATCGTTTTGATCACGAGTATCTTTTTCCGCCGCAGCAGGAATTCGAATGGAAGCGGGCGCATCGGGATATGCACCGTGGAGGTGAGCATCCTCATATCTCGATTAATGATCGCGTCTTCGTTGAAACCGTCGGCGGGGATCTTACGGTAAAGGTCGAGGATAACACGGCTTCAGGCGGCGGAATTTATGCGGAACCGGTCGAGAATGTGGATCAGACGTTGGATGATGCCGAGATTCTTTACGCCGAGGTAGGCAGCTTGATCTTGCTGAAGATTCGTCCGTATCAGGAGGAGGCGTTTCGCTATCTTGTTTTTTGTGAGAAGACGAATGAGGTCTTTCGGGCGGATGCGATTGCGGATTCGTGCGTGCTTCTTCCCGACGATCATGGAATTGTGGTGGCGAATGGATTTGTTCTTCAGACGGGGGAGGCGAAATTTTTCGATAGCGGTCTTGTAGATATGCGCTTCGAGCGCCGCGTCGCTTCTTCGAACGGGGAGGATACGTTTTTCGTCTTCTATAATCGCGCTTCGGGAACTTATATTTTGCTCGCCTATAATTTAATTGGCCAGAGTATTGAGACGCCGGTTGTATGTAATGGCTATAGTTTGTTTCCAGATGGGCGAATGCTCGTTTTCCGGACGGAAGATCAGCCGCAGAAGCATCATGCGGTGCAGATTTGGCAGACTCCATTTATGGAGGAGGACGGCTCTTCGTCGATCGAAGGGGCTTCTTATCTTGCTAAGATAGGAAATGCTGAAGTGGTGCGCTGCATGGCTGAGTGCCGGGAGGTGCTCAAGCTGATCGGGAAGGATGACACTTATGCCGATCTCTATATCGATCTCGTAAAGAAGACGCGAGATATCGTAGATAGCTATTTTTGGGTGGGGAGCGATGAGGCGCAAAATCTCCGAGAACCCTTGATGGGAGTGAATACGGCTGCTCAGGGGGCAATTGCAGAATTTGATAAGGTGCAGAAGCTACGCGCTGGGACGGCTGCTGAAACGGCTCGTGTGCAGGAGGTGGTGCGGAAGTTGCTCGCGCGTGTTGAGCACGAAGTTCCGGATGATATTCAGGGGTTTGTTCATGATCTTGCGGGGCTGCGAGGTGTTCGAGGAGAGGTGGTAGCGCTGCGCGATCGTCGGTATGTGGATCAGGAATTGGTCAATACTCTCGAAGAGAGTGTGAAGGTGGCTACGGAAACGGCGTCGAATGGGTGTGTGCAGTTTCTCTTGGAGCCTCAAGCGCTTGATCCTTATCGCGCGGATGTGGGCGAGCAGGAGAAGGCGGCGGGAAAAATTGCTAAAGTTACCGAAGCGGAGGTGGTGGAGGAGGCGCTTGATGCTGCGGGTGAAGAGCTGGAGATGCTCATCGATGTGGTGGGTAATCTTAAGATTGAGGACACGACTGAGGCGACTGCGATTACTGAATCGATCTCGGATATTTACGCGGAGCTCAATCGGGTGCGTGCGGGGGTGCGGCAGCAGAAGAAGGAGCTTAGCCGCGAGGAAGGTGCTGGGCAGTATCAGGCTCAGGTGCGGCTTCTCGGCCAGGCGGTGGCGAATTATCTTGAGCTTTGTGATACTCCGGAGCGCTGTGATGATTCACTGACGAAGGTGATGATTCAGCTTGAGGAGCTTGAGGGTAGGTTTGGTGAATTTGATGAATACGTTGCTGCTTTGGCGGAGAAACGTGAGGAGGTTTATGGGGCGTTTGAGACGCGTAAGCAGCAGCTTCTGGAGGCTCGCAATCGCCGGGCAGCGACTCTTGAGAAGAGTGCAATGCGTGTCCTTGATGGGATTGTGCGTCGGGTAGAGACGTTTTCGGAGCAGGCTGAGATTAATAGTTACTTCGCGGGCGATCTGATGGTGGACAAGGTGCGTGATGTGATTGAAGAGCTTCGCGAGCTAGGGGATCCGGTGAAAGCGGATGGCATTCAGACGCGTCTGAAAACGCTTCGGGAAGATGCGGTGCGTCAGTTTATTGATCGTAAGGAACTCTACGAGGATGGAGGAAACGTGATCAAATTTGGGGATCATGCGTTTTCCGTAAATACCCGCGATCTGGAGCTTACTCTTGTGCCTCGCGATGAGGAGATGGCTTACCATCTTACGGGGACGGGTTTTTATGAGGAGGTGGCCGATGCGAAATTTCTCGAGACGCGTGAGGTGTGGGATCAGGAATATGTCTCTGAGAGTCGGTGTGTCTACCGCGCTGAGTGGCTCGCGTATCAATGGCTTTTGAGTGCGCGGAATCTTTCTTTATCGGAATTTATGGCTGCTCGCTATGGCGAAGGCTATGTGAAAGGCGTTCATGATCGTGATGCACAGAAGATTATAGATGCGCTGATTCCAATTCGTGAGGCGGCAGGGCTCTTGGAATATTCGCCGGAGGTTCGGGCGGGAGCGATGGTTTTCTGGGCTGCTTGGGAGGATGAAGAAATGAAATCGCGGCACGCGGCAAGGTTACTCGCTGCGGGTGTCTCGCGGGAGGCGTTTGGCCATACGGGGGGCTTTGAGAGTGCGGTGGCTGAGCTGAGGGAGTATGCGGGAGAGGGCGCAGAATTTCTGGGTGAAGTGCTTGCTGCGGGAGGGAAGTTTCCAGCTTCTGCGGGGGCGGTGGCAGATTTAGAGGCGTTCCATAATGAACTTAAAAGTAAGCGGCTGGCGGTGAAGTTTAAGGAATCGATTGAGGCGATGGGGAGCAATGTGGAGGCGCGCTATGCGGTGCTTCTGGATTGGATGGGGAATTCAGTGGAAGCGGCTGCGGTGGAGCTTTGTGGAGGGCGGCTTGTTCATGATGTTCGCGAGGTGGAGACTGTGGTGGAGCTTACGGAGATGCTTGGTGATCATTCGATGATCGAGGGAGGGCGTTACCAGCTCGATTACCATGAGTTCATGGCGCGCCTTGGGGACTATGCGGGGGAGCGGGTTCCGCTTTATGAGCGTTATCATACGTTGCGTAGTGAATTGGTGGAGGCGAAGCGCGAAGATCTGAGGCTTGCCAGCTTTAAGCCGCATGTGATGAGCGCTTTTGTCCGCAATCGTCTTCTTGATGAAGTCTATCTTCCGATGATTGGCGCGAACTTGGCGAAGCAGATTGGCGCGGTAGGTGCGGGGACTCGAACGGATCGGATGGGGCTTCTCCTTCTTGTGTCGCCGCCTGGCTACGGAAAAACGACGTTGATGGAATACGTGGCGAATCGGTTGGGGATCACGTTTGTAAAAATTAATGGGCCTGCGCTGGGGCATGATGTGACGTCGCTTGATCCGGTGGATGCTCCGAATGCGAGTGCTCGTGAGGAAGTGGAGCGGCTGAACCTATCGCTGGAGATGGGTGATAACGTCATGATCTACGTGGATGATATCCAGCATTGTAACCCAGAGTTTCTTCAGAAATTCATTTCGTTGTGTGATGGGCAGCGGAAGATCGAGGGTGTGTGGGATGGGAAGGCTAAGACTTATGATTTACGCGGAAAGAAGGTGGCGGTGGTGATGGCGGGAAATCCTTATACGGAGACGGGTGGAAAATTCCAGATTCCCGATATGTTGGCCAACCGTGCGGATACTTATAATCTGGGGGATATTATCGGAGAAAATAGTGGTGCTTTTGAATCAAGTTATCTGGAGAATTCGCTGACGAGTAATCCTGTGCTTTCAAAGCTTGCTGGTAAAGGCCAGGGGGATGTGCGGGCGATTTTGAAGATGGCAGCGGCTGCCGATGGCGCGGTGTCGGATGAGCTTGAAGGGAATTTTACGGCGGAGGAGGTGTCTGAGTTTATTTCGGTGGCACGGAAGCTTCTTCGTGTTCGTGATACGATCCTGCGGGTGAATCTGGAATATATTCGCTCGGCGGCGATGGAAGATAGCTACCGCACTGAGCCTGCTTTTAAGCTTCAGGGGAGCTACCGGAATATGAATCGGATTGCGGAGAAGGTGCTTCCGGTGATGACTGATGATGAGGTGGAGCGTCTCATTCATGATCACTACCGGGGGGAGAGCCAGACTCTTACGACGGGCGCTGAAGCGAATTTACTTAAGTTCTTCGAACTCGAAGGGGAGATGGCGTCCGAGCAGGCTGAGCGTTGGACGCAAATTAAGACGGAGTTTAATAAGCAGAAGCTTCTGGGAGGTGCTGGAGAGGATGATCCGGTGTCGCGTGTGGTGGCGCAAATGATGCAGTTTCAAGATGGGCTCAGAGATATTGCTGGCAAGATTGGTGGCTCGGAGCTGGCAGATTCTACTGTGGCGAAGCTGGAGAAGGTCATCGCTGGTCTGCGGGCGGTTCCGGTGGAGGTGGAGATCAAAGTGGTGCCGGTTGAGCCTGGTGAGACTTCGAGGAGCGCTCCGGGATTGCCGGTGGACGTGGAGTCTCGGACGACGCAGGGGATGGAGTGAAGTAGGAGGGGGCGCTAGATCTGGGGAGTTGCCGAAGGTTTCGGTAGAGGTAATGTCGCGGGTAGAATCCAACCCATACTGATTATCATGTTTTTGCAAAAACTGCTCCCCGTTGCCCTGCTTGCCATTCCGTCATTGGCGGTGTCTCAATCGATCGTGTTCACCAATGCCATCATCGCTGATCAGGTGGCGGGGGCAAATGACGTCGCTGCGGGTGATTTCGATGGAGATGGACTGCTTGATGTTGTGGTGCTTGAATCGAATGCTGACAATGTTTTGTGGCTTCGGAATCCAGGTGGAGATTTGAGCGGAGAATGGGTGGAGACGAGGATTAATTCAGCTTTTGGAAATGGTGCAAGTGTCGGTGTTGGGGATTTTGATGATGATGGTGATCTGGACGTTGCTGCCGCGTCGCCGGAAGATAATGATATCGCGTGGTTTGAAAATCCTGCTGGGACGGCTGCCGATTGGGAGGAACATATCCTTGACCCGGCTGCGATGGCAGTGAGTGACATTGAGGTTGTTGATATCGATGGAGATGGTGATTTGGACATCGTTGCCACAGCGACTGGAGATAATGATGTGCTCCTTTTTCGGAATCCGGGGAGGGAGTTGGT
>CALAIY010000140.1 GCA_937922595.1 uncultured Verrucomicrobiales bacterium
CGCCGTATCCTCGGCTGGCTCGCGCTTACCGGACTCGCAGGAATCTTCGCCATCGTCTTTTTCGCAAAAGGTGCCCCCGATGCAGCCCTCGCCGCTGAGACTTTCAGCTTCTGGAGTTTCTACACTGCCGATAAACTCGCCATCTTCTACAAAGCCATCGCCCTCCTCACCACGATGGCCGTCATCTTCATGTCCATCGGCTACACCCCGGTGCTTGAGGAATACATCGACGACTCCAACAAACAGGGCGGCCTTGGCGAATTCTTCTGCCTCCCAGTCTTCGTTTGCGCCGGTCTTATGTGGATGGCCTCCGCCACCGACCTCACCAGCATCTTCGTCTCCCTCGAAGCCGTCGCCATCTCCTTCTACGTTCTCGTCGCCTTTCTCCGCCGCAACATCGGCTCCCTCGAAGCCGGCGTGAAATACCTCATCCTCGGAGCCCTCTCCACTGGCTTCCTCGTCTACGGAATCACCTGGATCTTCGGTCTCACCGGCGAGACCAACCTCGATCTCATCGCAAAAGTTCTCAAAACCGTCCCCGAAGACGGCCGCGGAGTCTACCTCTTCGCCTTCGCCCTCGTGCTCGTAGGCCTCGGATTTAAAGTAGGAGCCGTTCCTTTCCAGATTTGGATTCCAGACGTCTACCAAGGCGCTCCCACCCCAATCACCGCCTTCCTCAGCGTCGGCTCCAAAGCCGCAGGCTTCATCGTCCTCACCCGCCTCGTCGAGCCCTTCATCACCGCTCCCGCACTCGCTGCTCCTGTCACCGCAATCCTTCTCATCATCGCCGCAGCCACCGCCCTCTACGGAAACCTCGCCGCGATCCCACAAGACAACTTCAAACGCCTGCTCGCCTACTCCAGCATCGCCCACGCCGGCTTCCTCCTCCTCGCCCTCGCCTGCCGCCAGCCAGATAAATTCGACAAAGAGCCCGCCACCGTAGTCGCCTTCTACCTCGGCACCTACCTCCTCATGACGGTGCTCTGCTTCCTAGTCCTCTCCGTCGTGCGCCGCCACGACCGCAGCGAAGAACTCGAAGCCTTCGACGGCCTCTCCAAGCGCTCCCCCCTCCTCGCCTTCTCCCTCCTCATCGGAGTCATGGCACTCGCAGGAATCCCCCTCACCGCAGGCTTCTGGGGCAAATTTTTCGTCTTCTCCCTCGCCTTCGATCAAGGCCACTACATCGCCCTCAGCTGCGCCGTATTTGCCGCCGCCGCCGGCTTCTACTACTACTTCAAAGTCATCCGCTCGATGTATTGGAATCCCGCCGCAACAAACGCCGTCGCGATCACCGTCTCCCCCAGCGTCCGTCTCGTTCTCCTCGTCCTCGTTGCCGCGATTCTCATTCTTGGTTTTGTCCCAGGAATCTTATTGAATCCGCTTCCGTAGCTCGACATTCTGATGCCGAGATAAAACCGGCATGGTAACAAATACGAGACATGGGTTCTGCGACTTGGCTTGTAAGGATTACGAGCACCTAAATTGTGAATTCGCCATTTCAGCGACGTTTTTCACTCACAGCTGCTTGAGCCTCGCAACTATCGTTCCTGGCTCCTTCCTCATATCGATTACGGCACCAACACGAACAAAATTTTCTTTTACGTCGTAGTAGACAGCAAAAGGGAACCGCTTCGAGTTAATCTTGTAGAGTCCGAAATAGATTGGATGAATCCCTGCAAAAAATTTTAGGGAAGCAATATCTGACGTCAGGCAGTCTATGAAATAATCACCTACTCCCATTTCTCGCTCATCGTAGAAGCGGCGGCCTTCTTCGAGATCGAAACAACACTGTCCAAGATAATTACATCCCGTGTCATCGACGGAAATGATCTTTAAGCTGGTCGAGCGTAAAGAATTTTGCGTCCGGCGAATTCATCTGCTCTATCCGCTCACGGACGATCTCTTCGTGCCAAGCAGGAGGGGAAATGTCCGTGGATGAACAGGATAACGCACTCCAAAGATCTTCCATCGCCTGAAGGCGTTCGGTCGTGCTCATCTGGTCAATTTCGGATACACTCACAATTCCTATGCTACGGAAACGATGCGAAAATTCAAATGAATGCCTTCGAGATCTTCAGCGACACTCTCGTGGCGTCGTCGAAGATCTATTCGGGTGGTGGTTTTCCACCGGTCACACCGGCCGAGTAAGCCGCTTCCAGAGGAAGTCTAGCTCGCGGGCGAGGACTCCGAGGACCGAGCCTGGGTCGGCATCGATTTCGCCGGATTCGGCATCACGGACGAGTTCTTCCGCAGCATAGACCGAGGCGACCGCGCTGGGATCGAAGACGATGGTATCAAGTAAGCCGCAATCGATGCCGAGCTCAGGTAGGGTGCCTGATCCAGATTCGGTATCGAAGTGGACAATTTTGATTTTCGCCTTTTTTGCAGGCTGGTCAGGGTCACTGGAAAGGAGACGTCGAGCGCGTGGTTCGATGAAGCTACCGAGCGCGTGCCAAAACGCCGTTTCGCCCGCAGGGCGGAAACCGAAGTAGACTTCAGTGTCACCAAAGGTCCAGCGGACGACTGGCGGCACTTCGAATTCTGGAATTGCCATTTCTTCGCAGCGAATGACCGGAAACCGATTTCCTGCGACGGAGATGAGATGGCGGAGCTTCCCGTGATCAATCGTGGAGAGCGCACCATTCATCCCAGCCCAGCGGGTGCGAGCACCAGCAAACCGCCCGGGGACGCCTGCGCCAGACAGACCATCCGCAGGCTGCGCCGGGATGGGTGGTGGAGCTTTGAGCACTGCGGGGGCAGCCGCATTCAGCGCTTCTTCTATTGTGGGAATCGTTGCTGTGAGCGCCTTCGGAGCTTGCGTGAAAGGATCCACGGTTTTGCTCTTGGCACCATCATCGTCCTCCTTCTCGTGGCGAAAGCGGTCGATCATGCCCTTGAGATCTCCCAGCGGACGGAGCTGTTTCTCAGGCAGATCAGAAAGAGCATCGGTGCTGGAAAGCCCCTCGACAGACTCTTGAATCGATCCACGCAGCCCCGGACCAATGACGGGAGCGGAATCAAATACATTCGCAGGCTTGGCGTTAGCAGGCTGCGATTCTGAGAGATCCGGAAATGCCGTCGGCGGGGCGGCACCTTCCTCTTCCGAGAAAAGAAAGTTCCCAATGAGGCCAGGATCGTTTTCTCCGTCAGCATTAGAAAACTGCTCTTCAGCCTTAATGAATTCCTTCCATTTCTCGGCAGCAAAACGAAGAACCGCTCGTGCGGAAATGGCGTTTTCTGGCTTACTCACAAAGAATGCTTCCAAAGCGAGTGCGGACAAGAATCTATCCGCGACCTCAGAAGTCACGCCAGCCGAGGCCAAGCGCGTCTCGATAAGCCCCATGGCTCCACTTACATTCATTCCAGTGAGGCGAAGCACACTCCCTGTAAGGCGATCTTCGATCGCGCTCGGGAGGCCGCTACCAAAAGTGGATTCCCAGACGTCTTCATTCGAGCTGATGACGGTGAGCGCCCCCGGCACAGAGTGCTGGAGATCGGACACAAGCGTCGCCACGTCGCGACCAGCTTCGAGGCTTCCGTGAAAAGCATCCAGGTGATCGATCACAAAAACGACCGGTCGCCACAACGTGGCGAGGCGACAGAAATCGAGCGCCTTGAGCTTTGAATCAAGCTGAGGGTCGGTGGTACGGCCGACAGTCGCGAGTTCCATTCCCGTCGGATTTGTCGGAGCATCGGCGGGATTCGAAAGCACCCAGCGAAGCGTCTCTGCACGGCGCACTGCCGGATCTCCATAGCCTTCGGCATAGGAAAAAAGAGCACGCATCCAATAGCCGATTCGCTCGGGAGCGATGCCCGCGTAGAGCGAAATTTCACGCCCGGCGGGAGAGAGGAGTTTTTCAAATGTATCGCGGAACCAGGTGGCCACTGGTTGGGCGGTATCCGAAAAATCAAAAAGCCCCATCGCATCACGAGCTAGTAATGCCTCGGCTTTTACCGGATCCGCGCAGGGTACAAGCCCCGTGTGGACAAGCTGGCGACTAGCTGTGGCAAAAACATGGCGCGCTACAAAATCAAGCCCAGTAAGCGATCCTCCCAATTCACCGCCTTCGCCGCGCTCGAATGCTTTGAGCACCTGAGGCACTACATGAGACCAGCGCGCGGGTGCTTCACGATCGAACGAAAGAGGAACCACCGAAGCACGTCCAGAAAAACGGCGGCACACGTCCGCGAGAAGGTGGCTCTTTCCGAAGCCTGCTCGAGGCGCAAGCAGGAGCACGATCTTAGATGAAGCCAAGCCAGCACTACTACCACCACCATTCGTCAGACTCGTGAGCTCCGCCTCAAGGTGATCGAGCGCATTCGCGTTCATTCCGCTCACAGAGCCGGGCACTCCATCCGCAGACGAATCCTCAAGGGACACGACTGAGCCCAAGAACACATCATCCTCGAAAGGGTTTCCCTGATTCTTCATTTCACGGGAAATCGGCTGTGGCTGGGGAAAATCGTTGGAAGTAGAAGAAATCACGGTACTGGAGACAAACTAGATTTGCCTGTTCAGGTATTTCGTTGATTATGGTCTGAGGGAGAGCCTAAGGAAAGCACGAAAATTATAGAAAGCGATATTTTTCTATGTTTTGCGACTCAGTCATACATTTTCACTTTACGAAGGATAAAATGCAAACGTGAATAGAAATCACGCTGAAAGTTCGTTGGAACGCATCACTCAAATCCGTATATAGCGGCAACGAACCAGCTCGCGCCACTCCTCTCTTCAAGACTACCCGTATTCTATGCCTGAATCATTCCCTGAATTTCTAAAATACCCTTTCGTGTGGGGTCTCGCCCTAGGCCTCCTTTTTTACGTCTTTTCCCTGATTAACCACTATAAGACGAAGCGCGACTACAGCCGATTCCAAAAACACCTCAGCGACAAGCTGGAGCTGGAGGCGAAAGGCTTCGAAAACATCCGCAAAGACAAAGAAAACCTCATCAAGGAAACCGAGAACCTCCGCCTCAAAGTCGCCCAACTCACCGAGCGCCCCGAAAACCGGATTCACCGAGACATCGAAACAATGGTGCGCGCCGAAAAGCGCATGATGATCAATGCCCCAGGTTTCGCCGCCGCCTGGGAAACTGCCAAAGCAGAAGCAATCCGCGAGCTGGAAGAAGAAGAACGCGGGAAAAGCGTCCCTAAGCGCCTCTTCACCAAGCTTTTCGGCGGTCGCGAGACCTACGAAGACGAGCCCCGCCAAATGCTCACCGATCCGAATGCAGTCGCCGGCGAGCACGACCCCGAGCAGGACAAGCCTGCCGGAGCGTGAGACTCGACATCCCCGATCCCTCGACCTACGACGCCGTCATCTTCGACTGCGACGGCACGCTCGTGGACTCCATGCCCATGCACTATCGCGCATGGGTACATGCCCTCAAAGCGTGTGGATTCGAGCACGAATTCACCCCCGAGCGGCATCACGCGAATGCCGGAATGCCAATTCCAGCGACGGTTGCGCAGCTAAATGAAATCTTTGCGACGAATATCGCCCCCGATTCGCTAGCCGAAATACGCACGAAATATGTCCATAAGCACCACAGCGAAGTCGGAATCATCCCTGAAGTCGTAGATTTCGCCAAGTCACTCATCGGAGAAAAACCGATGGCTGTAGCAAGCGGAAGCGAAGCCGATATCGTGAACGCTGTTCTCACAGCCCACGATCTCACCAGCCTTTTCGAGACGGTAATCACCCCCGCAGATGTTCCGCGCGGGAAACCTGCCCCCGATATGTTCCTACTCGCGGCAGAGCGGATGGGAATCCACCCCGAGCGCTGCCTTGTCTTTGAAGACGGGCAACTCGGGATCGATGCCGCGGTGGCCGCAAGAATGGCCACCGTTTTTGTGCCCACAGTAGCATAACTGCTACCATTCCACGTTTCACCTTCTTTGAAACGCCTTGATATTTATGACAATTATCATAAATTGGATAAAATGCATCTCCGAACCTCAACCATCACAATATTCTCACTGTTAGCAATGAGTAGCGCCCAGTCTGCGGTAGGTCTCATCGGCTCATTTTACAACCTTCCGGCCAACGGCGGCAACTCAAGCCTATTAATCCCCAATGCCTCAGGAGCGATCCCCCTAGAATCACTCACTCCTGTAAACACCATCACGAGCCCGAATATCAATTTCGGCGGAGGAAGCACAGACGGCTCCAACCCTTCCGTCACACTGACTCGCGCTGGGCGCTTCGGAAACATCTTCAGCGGCATTGGTGCAAACAACGTCAATCGCGGCGATTACGCCGCACTCTTCACCGGCTCCATCACCCTAGCCGACACCGCCGAATACCGCTTCACCACACGAAGTGATGATGGCTCACGAATCTGGCTCGATCTCGACAACGACTCAGTCTTCACCGACGCCGAACTCGTCGCCGATCGTAATTTCAACACCGCCACGGGAAACACCAACGGCAGCATCCTCACCATCCCTGCCGGCACCTACAATTTCCGAGCTGGCTACTACGAACGCAGCGGACGATCAGCCTTTCAATTCGGTTTCTCTCAGCGCCCCATCGGCTCCACCACCAATTTTGCCGCACCAACCGTCGCCCCTGCTTCGATTTTCAGCACCCTCGCGGCTCCCGCAGCAGTCCCCGAGCCGACGCGCGCACTTCTAGCACTCTTCGGCTTGAGCGCAGCCTCGACATTACGACGCAGGAAGCACTACTAGCAGCTTTCCGCCACCCGCTCTATATCTCGCCGTGCGCACAACCCTCCTTGTCTTCGCGGCGACTGCCGAAATCCTCCTAGCAGCAAACCCCGTCATTCAGATAAGCCCTGGAGACGGCTCCCCCACCCTAGAAGCCGCTCGCGATCGTATTCGCGAACTTCGCGCATCTGGCACATTTTCGGGAGCCGCCACCATCGAAATCACCCCTGGCACCTACCGTCTTGAGCGCCCACTCAAGCTCGATAGTCACGACGCTCATCTTACAATCCGTGCAGCGACTCAAGGTAAAGTCGTTCTGCTCGGAAGCATTCCGGTTCTCCCTGGGATGAATTTTCTGGAGCCTGGTAAACCACTCTACGGAATCCACACGGAAACGTCTTCACTCCACCTAGCACGCCATCCCGACTCCGGCTACGCCACCGTTCCCGGCGAAGTCGTACCTTACTGGCAGGATCTTCCAGAAGAAAATTTCCGCACCGTCAATTATGACGAAGCCCTGAAGTTACCCAAATTCACCAGCGGGCAAATACAAATCCTTCCTCGCTATCACTGGTGGAATATCACCGAAAGAGTCACGAATCACAATTCCACCTCGCGCACAATCACCCTCGCCGAAGATACTACATTCGCCATCCGAGCAGGCGATCAATTCTTCATTGAAGGCTCCCCCGCCCTTCTCGATTCTCCCGGAGAATATTTCCACAACAAGCGAAAGGGCGAGCTGGAAATCATCCCCCCCGAACCGGGGGCCAAGCTGCACGCCACCATAAGAGAACAACTCATAGTAATCTCCCGGAGCGAATCAATTACCCTCGAAGGCATCACCTTCAGCCACGCAGGTTCAGCAGCAGTATTCATTAACGATTCAAAAAACTGCAAAATCACCAATTGCCGATTCACTCAAATCTACGGTAATCACGACACTGCAGCACTCGACATCTCGGGCGGCTCAGACTGCACCGTTACAAAAACACATTTCACCGACCTCGGAGCCACCGGAATTCGACTCACCGGAAAGGCCCACACCGTGCGCGGCTGCAAGATCAGCCATATAGGCAAAAACTTCAAACAAGGCGCTGGAATCCGAGCCGATGGAGCCAACCACACCGTAGCAGGAAACCACATCCATCACGCCCCCCGCTGGGGAATTGGCTTCCACGGCACCGGCCACACCATCGAATCCAATCTCATCCAACACGTCTCCCTCGAAACCTCCGACACCGGAGCAATCTACACAAACGGCGAGCGCCACTTCGCCCCCATGGGCGTCACCATTCGAAACAACACCATCACCGACGTCCCCGGCCATACACGCAAACTAGGCACTACTGAATACGGGCCAGGACTAGGCGTCGGCATCTATCTCGATGAAGGAGCCTCCGGATGTGAAATCGCCGGTAATACCATCTCAAGAACCAGCGCAGGCTCTGTCTTCATTCACGGCGGACACGCCAACACCATCTCAGGAAACACCTTCTCCCATAGCGGCGACCGAGGCGTAGGATTCGACCTTTGGGAAAACACCCCAAAAACCGCTCCCAATATCTTTGAGGAAAACACATTTCTCACCGAGCAAATCCCAGTGCTAAAGCTGGAAAACACCGAAGCGAAGCAATTGGTACTAAGAGAAAATACGTGGGGAATCGAAGCGCCCGAGCTATTAACCAATGGCGTCCCTCTACCACTCCCAGAATGGAATAAGCCCCCAGAGCAATCGGAGTAAAATTTTTAGCGAGGCTAATCCAGTATAGCAAACAACTCCCTGAGCATTGGCTAAGGCACGAAATCAACAATCACCGGGCGGTGATCGGAGCCTATCTCACGATCTAGAATCGTGAGATAGGGACTTCGGCGGACTTCGGTTGCCTTTCAGGAATGATGTAAGCCCAGATTCCTTGTGCAAAAAAGAGCGCAACAATAATAGAAATAATCGCTCGCATGAAGCATTTCCGCAGGCAAAAAGCGATGCCGAGCGCGAGCGAGGCGCAGAGCAACTGCGGGGTAAAATGGGTAACAAGGTCGAAGACCCAAAAGGATTCAGCAGCAGCTATCAAAGCTGTAGCTAAAATGAAAATCCCGAGAAGGGACGTGAGCACAGAATTAATCCTCGCCCGGCGCCGCCATTTCAGATAATCGGCGACTTCGATTGATATCGCTACCCAATCACAGCTCGGACGCCTTTCTGGGCGGTGATCTCGCCGAGGATTTGGCCGTTTTCGCCGCAGGCGGCTTCGGCGTCTTTGGCTGGGACAATTGCGACCCAGCCGAAGCCCATATTGAAGGTGCCGAGAGCTTCTTGAGGATCGAGGAAGGCGAGGAGCTTTTCAACGACTCCATTTTCCCAGGTGGGGATTTTGAGGTCGGCACCGACTTCGCCGAGGAAGCGCTCAAGGTTTTCAGGAAGGCCGCCTCCGGTGATGTGCGCCATGGCTTTTATATCTACGGCGGTCTCACGGAGATGCGCGACGGCATCGTGGTAGAGACGAGTGGGAGCAAGAAGCTTCACCATTTCTTCATCGGTAAAAAGATCAGGCTTGGATTTCAGCACTTTGCGAACAAGCGAAAATCCATTGGCGTGAAAGCCATCGGACGGGTAGCCGACGAGCACGTCACCTACGGCGACGCGAGAGGGATCGATGAGATCGCACTTTTCGGAAGCGCCGATACAGAAGCCCGAGAGTTCGATGACTTCAGGTGGGACGATGCCGGGCATTTCGGCGGTTTCGCCTCCGGCGAGGATACAATTGCAAGCCTCGAGGTAATCTGCCATCCCGGCGATGAGGCGGGTGATTTTTTCTTCGTCGAGCGCGGCGATGCCGATGTAATCGAGAAAGAGAAGTGGGTCGCCTCCGGTGGTGAGGATGTCGTTCACGGACATGGCGACGAGATCTTTGCCTGCGGCTTCGATCATATCGTGCTCAAGAAGAAGCTCGAGCTTGGTGCCCACTCCATCGCAACCGGTGACTATGACGGGCTCTTTGTAGTCCGAGAGGTCGTAGGCGGCAGCAAAAAGGCCGAAGGCTCCGAAGAGCTTCCGATTCTGCTGGGTGCGCTTTACGTGTCCTGTAATATCAGTGACGAGGCTGGCGGCGCGCTTCGTATCGACGCCGGCGGATTTGTAGGTGAATTCTTCGCTCATTCGGAGGGCGGAACCTTTTGCCCAGAGTTGCGGGGCGCGCAACGCCTAGAGAACAGGTGCGCACAACCTGGCTGCACGGGCGGCAATTCGAAAGTAGAGAGGTTTCGCTACAAACTCATCCGGATCGATGAGATCGGAGATGGCAAAATCAGCTTCCAGCATGGCTGCAATTTCCTGGGCAAACTCACGGCCCTCGATCAAGGGGGTGAGTTCAAAATTGAGCCGGAATGAACGGTTATCCAGATTTGCGGAGCCGACCGATGCAAGGTGATCATCTAGCAGGATGACTTTCTGGTGAAGGAAGCCTTTGCGGTAGCGATAGAGGGCAAAATTCTCGAGCGAGGTGGCTTTATGGTAGGTAAAGGACGCAAGGTAGGGCATCCATTTATCAGGCATTCCGGGGAGCAGAATCCGCACATCGACGCCACGAAGCGCAGCTGCCTGGAGCGCGGAGATCGCCCCGGAATCAGGCACAAAGTAGGGACTTGTGACCCAAAGCCTCTCGCGAGCGGAGGCTGCGAGATGATGAAAAAGAAGGGTGAAGGATTCGGCAGGATCGGCAGGCCCTGTGGGCACGAGCGTGACAGGGAATCCGCCGGCTGGAGATTCCTGCGTTTGCCCTGGAAGAAAAGCCTCAGTGGGCACGGCACCGGTACTCCAGAACCAATCTTCAGCAAAGCTGACGAGGGCACTCCGTGCAGCGGAGCCGGTGATTTGGATACTGGTATCGCGCCAGTGCCCGAAACGGGCAAACGGGCCGGGTGCCTCATTTGAGGTGGGGTCTGCGGGCTTGGCGCGGTATTCATCGCCGATGTTGTGCCCGCCGGTGATGAAGACGGTGGTATCTACGAGCAGGAGCTTACGGTGATTTCGAAAGTTGATTTGGAGGCGTAGAACCCAATTCCTAGAGGAAACGAAACGCGCAACCTTCCCACCAGCGTCGAGCACAGGATCAAAGAAGGATTCTGGAAGCTTGCGACTTCCGACACGGTCGATGAGGACGTGAACGGCCACTCCTCTGCGAGCAGCATCAGCTAGGCTATCGCGAATTTCAGTGCCTATGGCGTCATTACGAAAGATGAAATATTGGACGGCAATGCTGCGCTTAGCGGAGCGGATGAGATCGAGAAGGGCGGCAAATGTGGCGTCGCCATCAGCAAGGAGTCTAAGGTGATTCCCGGTGGTAGTGGGTTGCTCGCCGAGTTCGCAGGCGGGGCGCAGTAATTGTGTGGGTGTGCAGAAATCAGGGACGTCACTGAGCACGCTATTTACGAAATGGCGGAGCTCCGGCGCACCGTCACCGCTACGGCGCGCATCGACGTATCCGTCGAAGCGGTTTCGCCCAAAAACCAAGTAAAAAGGCAAAGCTACATAGGGCAAAGCAACGAGCGCGACTACCCAGGCAATGGTTCCCTGCGAGGTCCGCACACTCATTAGGGCATGTGCCGCAGCAATGCCCCCTGCAATCGTGAAGATCGGAACCAGCGCAGCGGCGATCCCAAATAAAAAACTGGAGGCTTCAGGCATTCCCTCTCAAGATGAAACGGGTTTTCGATATTGGGAAGCTCTGGGCAAAAAAAAGCTCCAGCCTATGGCTGGAGCCGAATTCACAAAAAGATAATTTTCGATCGAAGGAATCGATCCCATTCGTCTAGCGAACTAGAGGAATCTTCATGTCGAATATCATTGATGTGATTCTGCCGAACGGTAGTCGTATTTCCAGAACAAACAAGCAATTTTTGCAATTTCTATAATTTTTATAGTTCAGATTTGAGTCTGGGTGCATTATTGACGTGTTGGATAAGATCGAATGTTCGAGATCGCTCCCGATTCCACCTTGGGTATTCGTGGGTTTTTTAGACAAAAAAAGACTCCCAGGGGGATATCCCTGGGAGTCTTGAAAGAACGGAACCTCGAAACGAATTGTCTACTCAGCCCTCTAGATCAGAGGCGAGCACGGAATTCTGCTCCCGGGTTCCGAGAAAATGTGCTTGGGCAATGATGACTTCTGCAGAGTCGTCGTAATTGTAGCCATGACAATTTGGACAAATAATGACTTTATCAGTGACGATCGAATCGCAACAAACACAGACTTTGTAACCTGCAGGATTTTGGATGATCCGCTGCGCTTGCTCGGCGCGCTCGTTGAGTGTTGTTGTGGCTACTTCCGACATTGCTGACTCTTAAATACAATAGTTTTCGCGAATCTGCAAGATTTTCGCGCTTTTCGCGCAAAATAATTCCAAAAAGTAAGAATCGCCGGAATTGCGACGATTTAGGATAGCCTCCGTGAGCTATCTCGATAGACGCCCGAAAATCCGGCAGAGAAACGGCAGAAGCTGCTTTTTCCGGGAAACAACGCCACGCATTTCGTAGAGATTTCGCCCGAGCTCGTAGTATTCGATGGCGGAAATCACTTCCGAGGCACCCGCAGTGACGAGGACTGAGTAGTGCCGCGTAATGTCCGTAACCATGAGACAGGCGAATTCGACGTTCGATTCCTTTACGAGAGTTTCGAGCGAAGCCTGGAGCTCATCTTCAAGAGACCAGAAGCCGTCGAGGCCAAGTTCCTCAATCTGGGATATGGAGAAACGCCAGCCATTTTCGTTGAACTCCTTGCGGTCGGCACGAATCGCATCAGCAGTCGAGAGCGACCGAAGCATCGAACCAGCAGCGAAGAAATTGCGGGTGAACTCTTCAATATCGATGGACGCAATACCGGCTAACCAAACGAGAATTTCGCGGTCGACGTCGGTGGTCGTCGGAGAGGTGAGATTAAGCGTATCCGCGATAATTCCAGCAACGAGACAGGAAGCGATGCTCACGCTAGGGATAATCCCATCCTGGCGGTAAAAGCGAGCAACGATCGTGCAGGTGGAGCCGACGATATCATTCACATAGCGAATCGGCTCGCGAGTGACGAGATTTCCGCCAAGGCGGTGGTGGTCTACAACCTCAAGAATATCAACGTCTTCAATCCCCTCCACCGCTTGAGAAAACTCATTATGATCCACGAGGACAAGCTGCGCAACCGGCGGGTCGATGAGATCCGATTTCGAGAAAACACCGATAAGCTCGCCAGTATCCTCATCAATCACCGGGAAGAGATCCTGATCAGCATCTTCCACGGCAGCCAGGATCTCCGCCACTTTTGCCTGGCTGCGGAAGACGAGAAAATCATCACGAAGGACACTGCCGATACGACGCGCACAGCGGACGAGCTGGGTGGTCGTAGCGGTGTCGAAATCGCAACGAATGATCACGGTGCCAGCAGCCTCCGCCGCCGCAGCGGTCTCGACGTCGAGCCGGAAGCCCCCCGTGATAACAAGTGCAGCGACGCCACCCACCACCGCCGTTTGCTGGAGCTTCGGTCGATCCCCCAAAATTACGAGAAGCTGATCTGGAGGAAAAACCGACATACGATCTTTGACGGTTTCCGCCGTTGAGGCGCCTACGACCATGATGAGGTCCCGCTCAGCATCCACATCAGAGCCATGTTCTTCGATAGTGCCACCGAGAGCGCTTGCGATATCCTTGAGCGAAGCCCGAATTCCTCGCGCGCCAGTGCCACTAGTCGCCTCATCGCCCACTGGAAGAAGGAGCTGAAGAAGATCAGCAAGGCTAGGCACCCCTACCACCTGGCGATTTTCATCAATTACTGGAAGCGAGCGAAAACGCGCAGATGTAAGGCGCTCGTAGACAGTGAGAAACGACTCATCAGCCGTCGCAGTCATCGTATCCCGCCTGCAAATACTCGCCGCCGTAGGCCGCACGTTCATCAAGAGAGGGGGAGCCGATACACCAGCGTTCTTAAGCGCCCACACTGTTCGCTCGTTAATCTCACCACAGCAGGCCGCCCGCGCCCCCGGAAGCCGCGTCCGCTGGAGGTAGTCGGCATAGCCGATTGCCGAGCATATCGCATCGGTATCCGGATTACGGTGGCCGATTACCCAAGTAGTCGCTTCGGTTGTAGGGGGCGTCGTCATGTAAATAATTGATAGAGAAAAAGGCAGGCTCCCGTAGAACGCGAACGAGAGTTTTGCAATCGGGAGCTGTCAGTCTAATATTCCAGCGTCCGTGCGAATTGGTAAAAATAATAATACCTCCTCAAAAAATCGGGCATCCCCCACTATGGAAAAGGATCCCTCCGCCACTTTTTGGAAAAACCGAGCCAAACGTATCGCCCAACGGGTAAACACCGGCTGGTGGCTTCAAGAATTCGCGCCACTTGCAGCCGGTTTACTCACAATGGCAGCCATCGCAGTATGGATCGCTCGCTATTTCGGATACGCCACACCAGCACCACTTGCAGGGACGTGTATCGGATTCGCCCTCCTCTTGGCCGCAGCGTTCGCCTGGAGCCGAGCGCGCCCACGCTTTTGGGGCGAAGCCCAAGGGCTCGTCCAGCTCGAAAATCACCTCGCACTCCGTTCTTCCCTCACCGCATCCGCCGCTGATCGGCGCGCCTGGCCTCCCATTCCCTCTTCTGAAGACCTCGATCTACACGCCGTCGCCCCCACTTGGAAGCCTGCCTGGCTCGCCGCCCCATTGATTGCTCTCGCCTACTGCATTCTTGCCGTCTGGCTCATTCCTATCGCCACCTCTCACGGAAACCGCCCACTCCCCACTACGCCTCCTCAAGCCCAAGAGGAACTCGCCCGCCTCCTTGATGAACTCCAAGAAGAAGAACTCATCGAACCCGAAGCCCTAGAAGAATTCGCTGAGCGCCTTCAAGCCCTCCGCGATCAACCCGAAGAAGAATGGTATTCCCACGCCGCAATGGAAGCAGCCGATTCCGAACGCGCCCGCCTTGAACACGCCCTCGAAGAGATCTCCACCAACGCCGAAAAAACAGGATTCGCCGCCACCGCCCTCGAACGCCTCTCAGATCAGCTCACCGCCGCCGAACGCGAAGCTCTTTTCTCCGATGCCGCCGAAGGACTCAAAGGCTTAAAAGCCGGAGACCTCCCAATGTCCGAGAAAGCCCTCGGCGAATTCCGCAAAATCGACCCCTCCCAACTCCGCAGCCTCACCCCCGAGCAGCTCGCTAAAATGCGCAAAGCCATGGCAAAAACCGCCGCCGCCTGCAAAAAATGCCAAGGCGACAACGGAAAAAACGGAAAATCAGGAAAGGGCTCTGGCAAAGGAAGTGCCCTCAAAAACTGGGCCAACATGACCGATGAAGAACTCCTCGCCGCCATGAACAAAGGCGGAGCCCCCGGCAAACCCCGCTCAGCCCCCGGAAATGGCGGCATCAAGCGCGGCCGCGGCGACGCCCCGATCTCCCTCGCCAATTCCGAAACAGACCTCGATACCAACACCCCTGAAGGCATCGCCTCAGCCGACCCCTCCGCCGGCGATCCCACCGATCTCCTCGGCCTCGGCCAAGGCGAGCACGATCTCGATAAAACTCCCCGTGCCCCCACAAAAGCCGGAGCCATCTCAAACAAAGCCCGCGGCGGTGCCACCCTCTACTCCGAAGACAACTTTCTCCCCGACGAACAAGAAGTACTCCGCAATTACTTCAAATAAATCCAGAGAATAGGATTTCAAATTTCATCACTCAAAACGCCCCCCTCTTAATGCCCGAGCCCCTCTCCGAATCCGACGCCGCAAATGCAGCCTCTCAAATCACAGCCCTCACCGACGCACTCAATACCATCCTCTTCGGCCAAGAAGAGCTCGTCGCCCTCGTCGTCACCGGCATCCTCGCCCGCGGCCACATCCTCCTCGAAGGCCTCCCCGGCCTCGGCAAGACAGAGCTCGTCAAAGGCCTCGCCAAGACACTCGGCATCGGCACAAAACGCGTCCAATTCACCCCCGACCTCCTCCCCGGCGACATCACCGGAAACCCCGTCCTCCAAGAAGTCGATGGTCAGCGCCAATTCATCTTCCAGCCCGGCCCCCTCTTCACAAATCTCCTCCTAGCCGATGAAATAAACCGCGCCTCCCCCAAAACCCAAAGCGCCCTCCTCGAAGCCATGCAAGAGCGCCGCGCCACCGTCCTCGGCGAGACCCATACCCTCCCCGACCCCTTCTTCGTCCTCGCCACGCAAAACCCCATCGAACTCGAAGGCACCTACCCCCTCCCCGAAGCCCAGCTCGATCGCTTCCTCTTCAAGCTCCAAGTCCTCCGCAACGACGCCGCCACCCTAGAGAAAATCGTCAATGGCCGCGAACTCGGCGAAGAGCCCCAAATCGGCCAAGTCATGGACGCCGACACACTCGCAAATCTCCTCTCCACCGTCCGCCAAGTCTATCTTCCCCCCGTCGTCGCAAGTTACATCGCCCGCCTAGTAGACGGCACCCACCCCGGTCAATCCAGCTCCGCTGGAAACGGCGTTAAATTCGGCGCAAGCCCCCGCGCAGCACTCAGCCTCGCCGCCGCAGCCAAAGCCCGCGCCCTCGCCGCCGGGCGCCCTCACACCTCCTTCGAAGACGTACGCTCCATCGCCCAGCCCGTCCTCGCCCACCGCATCGTCCTCGATTACACCGCCCGCATCGCCGGCACCACCACTGCCGACGTCGTCACCGCACTCCTCGCCGAAGTCCCCGCCCAAGACGCCGCCATCCCCGCCACCCTCAAAGACGCCCCCACCCCCGCGTGATCATCCGAGCCCTCCTTATCATCACCGCCCTCCTCATCGGGAGCGCCTCAGCCAGCACCTACACCTTCGGTAAAAACGGCGAACACACCGCCACCGTAGAGCCCGTCTTCTCCATCCTCCCCTCCGTCGGCTACGCCCCCTACACTGTCACCATACAGACCAAGCTAGACGCCCCCCGCACCTTTCGAATCGACGCCACCTCCAGCGTCTCTCCACGATGGGGAAATTCCGATACCCTCACCTCCACCTTCACCCTCTCGTGCCCACCACAAGGTAAAGCCACTCACGAAATCCTCATCCCCATCCTTCCCGATATTCGCGCCGAAGACCAAGGAAGCTCCCCCACCCTCCGCCTCAGTATCTTCACCTCCGGCTCTAATCCCTCCACAGACTACCTAAACGGTTTAAACGGATCCGCACCTTTCCGCGCAATGGGCGAACATCTCGCCTCCGACAACCTCGAAAAGCTCGACGAAGCCATCGAAAAAGAAAACTCCTCCAGCAGCTCCAGCAGAAACAGAGATCAATTCGCCGCCTCCTTCGTCCCCGAAACACTCCCCTCCGACTGGCGCGCCTACTCCGGAATCGACGAACTCTTCATCTCCAGCACCGGTTGGGCTCGAATCCCCGCCCCCTCCCGCGCCGCCATCACCAGCTGGATCCACACCGGCGGCCACCTCTTCTATTACGCCACCGGAGGCACCACCCCAGACCCCGCCTCCCTCGATCTTCCCTCCACCCCCATCTCCGGAAAAATCACCTACCTCCAATGGGACGAAGCAAGCTCCGACCTCCCAATCGACACCACCATCAAAGAAGCCAAAAGCCGCGAATCCTCATCAAGCTTCATCGCAAAAAACCTCGTCAAAACCTTCAAAGACGAAAACGCCCCCACCCGCGCCGCCATCGGCACACGCTCCTTCAATTCCGGCCTCGTCATCATCATCCTCCTCGCCTTCGCCCTCCTCGTCGGCCCGATCAATCTATTCAAGCTCGCAGGCCCCGGCCGCCGCCACCGCCTCTTCATCACCACCCCCATCATCTCCATCGCCACCAGCCTCCTCCTTCTCATCGTCATCTTCGTTCAAGATGGCCTCGGCGGAAAAGGCCAGCGCTTCGCCCACCTCCAAGTCGCCCACGACGCCCGCCAAGCAATCATCAGCCAAGCCCAATACTCACGCACCGGAGTCCTCCTCGGAAGCCGCTTCACCGCCCCCAAATCCTCCATCATCCTACCCGCCCCCGTAGGAGACGAGACCAAATGGAACGCCTACACCCGCGAAAACTCCCGCCCCACCCTCTCCTTCCAGCACTCCCAAGACAACCTCTCCGGCGATTGGTTCCGCAGCCGAAGCGAGCAAGCTCATGTCATCAAATCCATTCGCTCCACCCGCGCCCGATTTGAAAGAAAAGCATCCCCCGAAGGCACACCACCCACCCTCACCTCCGCCTTCGAATTCCCCCTCCAAAAAATCTACGTCTGCGACGAAAACAGCAACCACTGGACCTCCAAAAGCACCACCGCACCCGGCACCCCTCCCACCTTCACCTCCATCACCAGCAAAGAATACGAAGCCGCCTTCAAAAAGCTCTCCCAAGGCTCCACCAACTACCCACACCGCGGAGCCTTTTTCGCCCTAGCCGACGCCTCCTCCCCAGCAGCCAAAGCATTTTTCGTCCCCACGTTAGAATCCATCCGCTGGAAAAACGACACCCTCTTCGTCACCGGCACCCTCCCCCCAGCACCGTGAGCACCACCCCACCCGCGATTCGCATCCGGAATCTCCACCGCAGCTTCGGCAACGTCCAAGCCGTCCGCGGCATCTCCTTCGAAATCCCCGCCGGCCAAGTCGTCGGCTTCGTCGGAGCCAATGGCGCAGGAAAGACCACCACCATGCGCATCCTCGCCACCCTCGATGTGCCCACCTCCGGCCACGCCGAACTCGCCGGCATCGATGTCCTCGACTACCCCGATCAAGCACGCGCCCTCCTCGGATGGATGCCCGACGCCTTCGGCACCTACGACAACATGACCGTCGTCGAATACCTCGATTTCTTCGCCCGCGCCCTCGGCTACAAAGCCCAAGAACGCACCGATCGGCTCACCGAGGTCATGGAATTCACCGACCTCACCCCCCTTCACGATCGCTTCATCGACACCCTCTCCAAAGGCATGGCTCAACGCCTCTGCCTCGGCCGCGCCCTCCTCCACGACCCCCAGGTTCTCGTCCTCGATGAGCCCGCCGCCGGCCTCGACCCCAAAGCCCGCGTCGAACTCAAATCACTCATCCGCATCCTAGCAGAAGAAGG
>CALAIY010000141.1 GCA_937922595.1 uncultured Verrucomicrobiales bacterium
AGTCTTCGGTGTCGAAAAGAGAGTGGAATGTGGTAACTGCCTTTTCGGCTTCGGCGGTGCTTTTAACTGGATTGCAGCCTGTAAACAGAAACGCGACCGCGATGCTGAGGAGGGTGAGGGGCGATTTCATTAAAATGGGGAAAGGGAAGGAAATTCGAGATCTGGAATCTGAGAGGCCGATGCTCTGGGGGTTCAGGCTAAACCCGAGCTGTTTTTACTTTGTGACCTGATACTTGGAACTTTCTTGTTACTTGGTTTTTTTGATACTTAAGGCAACTAAACGCTAAAAACGGTGAAGTAGATTAGAGCGATGACGCCTGCGCCGAAGAGGAAGGCGTAGCCTTGGAGGTTGCCGCTTTGGAGGCGGCGAAGGGTGTTTCCGATGCCGGAGGCGAGGCCGCCTCCTCCTTTGGAGATGAGGCCATCTACGAGGAGTTCATCGAGGAGATCGGAGATGGTGGCGAGGCCATCGTGAAAGACTGCGATGATGCCTTGGTAGATTTCATCGAGGAAGAAACGGCGTTTGAAGAGGGGGATGCTGAGGCGGTCGGTGTTGCGACCTGCGTAGAGGGCGAAGCCGAGGCCTACGCCAAGAATGAGGGTGCCAATGGAGGCGAAGAAGACGGGGCCGAGGTGGAATTCGTGGCCGGTGGGGTGGAGGGCGCTGGCTGGTCCGTAGAAAATCTTGTATCCGGCGATCACTGCGGGGACGGCGAGGATGGCGAGTGGGAGCCACATGATCATGGGGACTTCTTTGGCGTGATCGGCATTTTCGGAGCGGGCTTTGCCGAAGAAGGTGACGACGAAGGCGCGGGTCATGTAGAACGCGGTGAGGAAGGCTGTGCCGACGGCGATCCAGAAGAGGATGTTGTTCTTCTCGTAGGCTGCTTCGAGGATGAGTTCTTTGGACCAGAAGCCGGAGGTGCCGGGGAAGGCGACGAGTGCGGCGGTGCCGATGAGGAACGTGATGGCGGTGATGGGGAGTTTTTTCCAGAGGCCGCCCATTTTCCAGATGTTTTGCTCGTGGTGGCAGGCGTAGATGATGGCTCCGGAGCCGAGGAAGAGGAGGGCTTTGAAGAAGGCGTGGGTGAAGAGGTGGAACATCGCTGCTTCTCCGGCGAGGAGGCCGACGGCCATGACCATGTAGCCGAGCTGGGAGAGGGTGGAGTAGGCGAGGATCTTTTTGATGTCGTCCTGCTGGGTGGCCATGAGGGCGGCGAGTAGGGCGGTGATTCCGCCGATCCAGGAGATGGCTTCGGCTGCGGTGGCGCTGGCTTCGACGAGGAAGAAGACGCGCACGAGCATGTAGACTCCGGCGGCGACCATGGTGGCGGCGTGGATGAGAGCGGAGACGGGGGTGGGGCCTTCCATTGCATCTGGGAGCCAGACGTGGAGCGGAGCTTGGGCGGATTTACCGGCGGCACCGGCGAAAACGCAGAGAACGGCGGCGGTGATGAGCGCGGGGTAGGCGGTGGAGACTGCTGGGAGGGCGGCTTCGATGCCGGAGAAGGTGATGGAGCCGGTGAGTCCCCAGACGAGGAGGATTCCGGCCATGAAGCCGAAGTCGCCGACGCGGTTGGTGCAGAAGGCTTTCTTGGCAGCATCGGCGGCGCTGTTTTTTGTGTACCAGTGGCCGATGAGGAGGTAGGAGCTGACGCCGACGAGCTCCCAGAAGATGAACATCATGGCGAAGTTGTCCGCGAGGACGATTCCGGTCATGGAGAACATGAAGAGCGAAAGGTTGCCAAAGTAGCGGGATTTGGCGGCGTCGTCCTTCATGTAGGCGAGCGAGAAGATGTGAACGAGCAGGCCGATGGTGGTGACGACGAACATCATGCCTCGGCTGAGTTGATCGACGGTGGCACCGAGGGTGAGGTCGAGCCCGGGGACGGTGGCCCAGTGGAGAAGGGTGGTTTCGCCGTCCTTGGCGGCGAGGAAGAGCAGGGACGCCACGAACATGGCGGCGGTGCTGGCGGTGCCGATGAGGGCGCTGATGCTCTGCTGCTTTCGCGTGACGAGCAGGATGACCGCTGCGGAGATGAGCGGGAGCGCTAGGAGGATGAGTGGGAGATTCACTAGATTGTGAGGGGAATTCTTAGTGCTTCATCGAGTTGAGGTCATCGACGCTAGTGGTCTGCTTAGCGCGATAGAGGGCGACGATGATGGCTAGGCCGACGGCGACTTCGGCGGCGGCTACGGTGATGATGAAGAAGACGAGGACTTGGCCGGAGTAGTTGGGGAGGCCATCGGTGAGATTGAAGCGGGAGAAGGCTACGAGGGAGAGGTTCGCTGCGCTGAGCATGAGCTCGAGGCACATGAAGATCACGATGACGTTTTTCCGGATGAGGACGCCGGAGAGGCCGATGGCGAAGAGGAGGCCGGAGGCGATGAGGTAGTCGTTGAGGGACATTCTGAAGTATTCAGTTTTCAGTATTCAGTTTTCAGCCTGATTACTTCAGTTCACGTTTTGAGAGGATGACGACGCCTACGGTGGCGACGAGGAGGAGGACGGCGACGACCTGGAGGTGGAAGCCAAAATGGGTAAACATGGACTCGCCGATGAGTTTTACATCGGGGAGTTTGCCTTCGAGGAGGTCGTTGGCGATGGGATCCTCGATGCCTTCAGGGAGAGCGGGGCGGGCGGCTGCGGCTGCCGCGAGGTTGAGGGGGCGTTCATCGAGGGTGACTTTGCCGGCTTCGAAGTTGCTGGTGATGCCGATGAGTTGGACGGCAAAAACTCCGATGACGGCTATGCCGCCGAGGACTGCTAGGAGGCCTCCTTTTTCTTTCGGGGCTGCTTTGAGATCGAGCAGCATGATGATGAAGAGGAAGAGCACCATGACAGCTCCTGCGTAGACGAGGATCTGGATGATGCCGATAAAGTAGGCGTTCAGCGAGATGAATAGCGCGGCGAGTCCGAGGAACGAGACGACGAGGCTGAGAGCACTGGCGACGGGATTCTTGAGGACGACGACGAGAATGCCGAAGGCCAGCATGATGCCGGCGAAGATGTAGAAGAGGAAAGGAGGCATAACAGCGCAGTGCGCGTTAAAAGGTTTAAAAAGTGAAAAGGGTTATTTTAAGTCGTTCCACTTGTTTACGAGGCCGGTGCGGACGCCGCCGATCTCGTAGAGTTTATCTTTGTCGTGAACCATTTCGGCGCGGGAGGTGCCGGTGATGGAGTAGTCTTTGCGGAGGAAGATGGCTTGCTCGGGGCAGACTTCTTCGCACATGCCGCAGTAGATGCAGCGGAGCATATCGATATCGAAGGCCTCAGGGGCTTTTTCGACTTTGGCGTCGGGTGCGATCTTGGGGATCTCGCCGGGCTTGATCGTGATGGCGCGCGGGGGGCAGATGAATTCGCAGAGCTGGCAGGAAACGCAGCGCTCGCGATCAAATTCATCTTTAACGAGTGCGGGAGCTCCGCGGTACCACTCGGGAAGGGATTCGTCCCACTTTTCCTCGGGGTATTGCATGGTGACCTTGGTCTTGCCACGCAGCGAGCGGATGGCGTGACCGAGGGTGATTTTCAGCCCCTTCATGATTCCAGGAAGGTAGATTTTTTCGCTGAAGGTGAGCTTCGGGCGCTCGACTGTTTTAACTGCCATTACGAAAGTGAAAGGGTGAAAAAGTGAAAAAGGCTTCTCATTTCGCGTGGAAGAAAACCATGATGAGGCCGGTGAGGAGGATGTTTGCGAGGGCGATTTCGAAGAA
>CALAIY010000142.1 GCA_937922595.1 uncultured Verrucomicrobiales bacterium
CACCCCCGCCCACAAAAAAGCGCAGCTGCCTGCGGAAGTGCCTTCTACTCCTCCTCATCGCCACCCCCATCTTCCTCTTCCTCCTCAACGGCCCCATCTTCCGCTTCGCCGCCCAGAAAGCACTCGCCAGCTACGCCCAGAAAAACGGCCTCACCCACCAAGCCACCATCACCGGCTCCCTCTGGTCCGGCTCCACCATCTCCGATCTCTCCCTCACCCCCGAAATCGAAGCCACCGGCCCCATCCACAAGCTCACCGCAAAAGAAGCCACCATCGCCTACAGCATCCCCGCCCTCATCAGCCACGGCCCACTCGCCATGCTAAAGCAGCTCACGCTGAAACAAGTAAATCTCGACCTCGTCCTCAAAGAAAAATCGGAAGCCGAAAAAGCCGCCAAGCCTCCAAAAGACCCCAGCAAAAAGCCCTTCGATCCCCACACCCTCTGGGCACTCCTCAACGCCGATTTCCAGATCGAAGACATCACCATTTCCATCACCAACGGCGAAAAAAACACCCGCATCGAAAGCCTCACCCTCATCCTCCCCCCCAGCGGCACCGGTAAAATCGCCCTCGGAAAACTCTCCCTCCCCAATGGCAAAAGCTCCGAAGGATTCGAAGCCCCCCTCACCTCCACCGGAGACACGCTCACCATCAGCGATGGAATCCAGATTATCGATCCCATCCGCATCCGCTCCCTCATCCTCCAAAAAGACGCCACCCCCATCCTCACCGGGCAAATCAATCTAGCCGGTGGCACCATCAATCTAGGCTGCACCCGCGCCCGTGAAATCTCCGCCAAATTAGAATCTGGAGCCATCGATCTCACAAAATTCCTCCCGGAAAATCCACCCATCGCCACCACCATCACCACCCTCGAAGCCACCTTCTCCGGCGACTTCAAAGACCCCACCACCTGGCTCGCCCACGCATCTGCCCGCACCTCCCAAATCTCCGGCAAAGCCAACGCAGAATCCCTCACACTCACCCTAAAAACCTCCCCAAAAAACGACGCCACCGCCAATATCACCCTCACTCCACCCAGCGGAAACGGCACCCTCACCCTAGACGCATCCACTCCGCTCACCTCCACCAAATTCGCCAATCTCCCCACCACCCTCACCTTCACCGCCGACCTCCCATCCCTCCCCGCAATCCTCCCCACCCTCGAAAAACCCGGCCTCACCGGCAGCCTCACCGGCAGCGGCTCCCTGAAAACATCCCGCGCCACCACCCTAGTAAGCGGCAGCGGCACCCTCACCACCACCGACCTCGCCATCAAAGGACACCCCACCGGAAAAACCACCCTCAGCTACACCGTCCCAGAAACCGCCACCCTCGCCATCAACCTCGATTCAACAATCGATGCCGCCAATTCCATCACCATCGCAGCGAACTATCACTTAGCCGAAAAACGCTACTCCCAAGCCACCGCCCAAGCCGATCTCCTCGCCAACGCAAAGCTCAACGCCCTCACCGGAAAAACCCTCGGCGGGAAAATCGATCTCAATTGGTTCGGCTCCGGCACCCTATCAAATCCACCAAATCACACCGGAAAGCTCACCCTCACCACCCATAAGCTCACCCTCTCCCCCGACGCCAAACCCCTCGACATCGGCATCAATGCCACCTACGACCCCACACTCATCTCCGCCCAAGAAATCCGCCTCACCTCCGGCAACCTACACGCCACCCTCACCGGCAATTACAGCCCGGAAAACACCCTCATCTCCCTCTCCTCCCTCACCCTAAACGACGCCACCCGCCGCCTCCTCCAAGGCTCCGGAAAAATCCCCTTCGATTACAAAACCGTCAAATCCGCCGAGACCTTCTTCGCCCAAAAGCAAGACCTCCACCTCAAGATCAAATCCCAGCCCATCCCCCTCGCCACCCTCGCCCAGCTCGCAGGAAAAGAAAAAGCCCCCGCCACCGGCACCCTCAAGCTAGACATCGATCTCCAAGGCACCCCACGCACCCTCAATGGCGATGGCTCTCTAGACATCACCGACCTCACCTTCCCCGCCGCCGGCGAAAAAATCGCCCCCGCCCAGATCGCCGCCCAATTCGGCTTCGCCCCCGGCAAATTCTCCACCAATCTCACCGCCGCCCACCCCCAGATCGAGACGCTCACCGCCACCGCAAGCATCCCCTTCCACCCCGACCTCTGGGCCAATGGCACACGCAAGCTCACCCACGAGCCCCTCACCGCCAGCATCAAGCTCCCCCGCAGCGACCTCGCCTTCCTCCAGGAATACGCCCCCGCCATCACCCAATCCAAAGGCACCGCAATGCTCGATGCCAAAGTTAGCGGCACCATCACCAAGCCCACCTTCGATGGCCTCGTCCATATCATCCTCGATCGCCTCACCTTCGCCAACACCGCCGCCCCCGGCATCCGCGACGCCAAAATCAAAATCCGCGGCACCTCCGAAAAAATCACCATCGAGCGCTTCACCGCCCTTGCCGCCGGAGGAAACTTCACCATGTCCGGCGGCGCAGATCTCCCCTCCGGGAAACCACCCATCATCGACCTCCGCCTCATCGCCAATGAAGCACTCATCACCCGCACCCAAGACATAAACGTCCGCACCGACGCCGATATCACCCTCACCGGTCCATGGCAAAACGCCCGCCTCGCCGGCACCCTTGGTCTAGTAAACAGCCGTTTCGTCAAAGACATCAATCTCCTCCCCCTCAACATCGGACTCCCCAAAAAACGCTCCACCCTCCCCGGCGTAAAACGCAGCAAAAAACCACCACCCAACCTCAACAACATCGGCACCAAATCCGCCCCCTTCAAAGACTGGACCCTCGATCTTTCCATCATCACCAAAGACCCCTTCCTCATCCGAAGTAACCTCGCCGGGATCGATATCACCTCAGATCTCCGCATCACCGGCACCGGAGCCAAACCTATCCCACTAGGAAAAATCACCACCAACAAAGGAGCCCTCACCCTCCCCTTCAGCCGAGTAACCCTAGATAACACCGAAATCACCTTCACCGAGAAAACCGGCTTCAACGCAAACCTCAATGCCGAAGCCTCCAGCACCATCAACGGCACCAACGCTGGAATCTACATCTACGGAAATATCCTCAAGCCCAAATACACCCTCACCAGCGACCCACCCCTCCCCCAAGAAGACATCATCACACTTATCTCCACCGGCAGCACCCGTAGCCAGCTCGCCTCCACCGGAGGCTCCGCAGCAGCCACCAAAGCAGCCTTCCTCCTCCTCAAATCCCTTCGCAATTCCAACGCCACCGAAAGCGGCGAACCAAGCCTCCTCGATGAGCTCCAATCCCGCACCACCCTCACCACCGGTCCCAGCAATACCCGCACCGGAGAACCCTCCGCCACCGGTGAAATCCGCCTCTGGGATCAACTCTACCTAGAAGCCGGAGCCGACACCTCCAGCAACGTTCGCGGCACCCTAAAATACCTCTTCCGCTTCGAATAATGCCCCTTCCAAAAGCCAACTCGTGGAGAAGCACACTCCGCCTCGTCCAGCTAGCAAGCACCATCACGCTAGCCTCCACAGCACCAGCCGCCGACATCACCTTCCAAGGCCTCTCCACCACCTCCATCGAAGACGCCCGCAGCTACATCAAATCCCAAATCGAATACATCCAAAAAAACGGCGCCACCACCGCCCGCGCCGATGATGCCGCCTTTTTCCTCCAGCGCTCCCTCCGCCACCGCGGCCACGATCAAGCCACCGTCAATTGGCAGCTCCAGGGCGATACCGTCCGCCTCACCGTAAAAGAAGGCTCTCAAAAAATCCTACAAACCGTCAACGCCACCGGAAACACCACCCTCGAAGATAGCGGCATTCGCGAACTCATCACCTCCCGCACCCGTGATCAGCTCAAGATACCTCTCGGTAAGCCCGTCCCCTTCGTCCCCGATGATATCCGGCACGGCATCAGCAGTATCATCGATTACTACCACCTACTCGGCTACAAAGACGCCAAAGTTACCCTCGTCCCTGATCCCCCCACAGCCCCCACCATCACCCTCCAAGTATTCGAAGGCACTCTCCACCAAATCAGCGAAATCACCCTACCAGAACCACCCACCCCCGATCTGGCAGAAGCCCTCACCACGCTTCGCGAAAACCACACCACCCAGCCCTTCACCAGCCACACCACTACCTCCATCGCCCGAGAACTCGAATCCCTCGGAAAAGCACACGGCTACTACGACACCACAGCCACCGCCGCAGCCAAAACCTTCCGCCCCGAAGGCACAACCACCCAAGTAGACATCCTAGCCACAGCCGATTTCGGCCAACGCTACAAAATCTCACGCATCAAAGTAAGTGGAAACGAAAAAATCAAAGACCGTTTTTTCCAGCGCAAGCTACTCGAATTCGATGGCAATCCCTACGACCCCCAAGGCATCAGCAAATTCACCTCAGACCTCCTCCGCACCGGCTCCTTCAAAAAAGTAATCACCACCCCCACCCCCCAGAAAGACGGCACCATCGTCCTCGACGTAGAAGTAGAAGAAGCCAAAACAGTAAAATTCGGCCCCTACATCGGCTACGGCACCTACGAAGGAATCATCGCTGGATTCACCTACCGCGACGCAAACCTATTCGGCCTCGTTCGTGGCCTCGGTATCGACGCCGAATACACCTCGCGCGGCCTACGCGGCGACATCTTCTACAACGACAAATGGTTCCTCTGGAGCGACTGGGAACTTACTTTCGGCATCTCCACCCAAACCGAACAAAACGAAGGCTACACCAAATGGGAAACTGGCCTCCGAGCCGAGCTCCGCCGCACCTTCCTCGAGCAACACTCGCTCAGCCTCTTCGCCACCACATCTCTCACCGACATCACCGAATTCGAAATCGCCGAAAAATTCCTCGGCCCCGAAAACTACATCACTAGCACCCTCGGCTTCCGCTACGACTACGGCCTCGCCCCCAATGGCATCTCCGATCACCAAGGCTTCGAATTCGGCTCCTCCGCCGCCATCGGCATCGCAGACATCCCCTTCTTTCGCACCTCCGCACGCGCCGCCTACCACTGGCCAATCACTGAAAACACCCTCCTCTCCCTCGGCGCCCGAAGCACCGCCATCGTCCCACTCGGCACCGAAGAACTCCTCCCCATCGACCTCCGCACCTTCAACGGCGGCGCCCGCACCGTGCGCAGCTTCCGCGAACGCGCCCTCGGCCCCCGCGACAACAGCGGCTTCCCCCTCGGCGGCGAATTCTCCACCGCATTCAACGCCCAACTAGAATTCCCCCTCCCCAAAGCCCCCCATGGATTAAAAGGCATCATCTTCGCCGACGCAGGAAACCTCACCTTCGAATTCAAAGACGCCGGCCTCACCAACCTCAACTACGCCGCCGGCCTAGGCATCCGCTACAACACCCCCATCGGCCCCCTAAGAATCGACTACGGCCACAACCTAAACCGCCAAGAAAACGAACCCTCCGGCTCCGTCCACATCGGCTTCGGCTACGCCTTCTAAACTGGGAACGCTGAGTATTCGAATCATTTAGAGCTATACAAAAGCACAAGAGATGAAACAGCACCTCCACAACCACATTGGAGTTCGCAGTTACATCTATCAAGTAAACTAATTCGTTTAGAGTTAACACTTGCTTCAATTGGCACTATTATCTGGGCGTATGGCGACTGTTGGCTATCAAAGCCCCAACTAACGGTCACCACCCAGGCGTGGAAAAAATAAGCATCCGCAAGTTTGAGCCCAAGCGCCCAGAACACTTCAAGAACACTGGCGAAAAATAAGGACGCACACGCAAAGCCTAATTTCAGCAGTTCCTGCAAAAGTAATTCGACACACCCGCCCACATCCTCATCATTCCCCTAATGATCCTCGAAGTGATGCTGCAACGGCTCTACCAAAGCCTTCTCAAAGGCCCCGGCCTGAACGCCCGCCCTCATAACAGCCGGCAGCGCGTCGATGTGTCGACGCTCGGAGCACTATCCGAGAGCTTTCCCGCCAACGCAGTCGCCGAACTCCTCGCCTCTGGGAAAATCGATATCCCCGCCAAAGCCGAGCGTTTCAATCGCCCCGATTATCCAGAAGCCGAATGGTCGGAGGAGCAGAAAGCACAACGCTCCGCCTGGGACAAGCAATCGACAATCCTCCGGAAACTCTCAGGCATCGTGACGGACGCCAAAGAGTATTTCAACGACCACGGGGAAGCGGCACTTTTCGTGGGCTACCCCCTGATCTCCATCCCACCAAAAGACGACCGGCAAGGATTCGGCTCCTCGCGGGTCGTTGCCCCACTCGCGATGATTCCGATAAGCCTTACCGTGCGAACGAATGCCCGCCCAGGAATTTCAGTAACGTCCGTTGAAGAGGGTGCCGACCGCGTCATTCCGAACCCCGCGCTTCTCGCGTGGATCGAACGAATGACCGGCGAGAGCGCCGACGATCTCTTCGCAGATGAAAACGGCGATGAACCGTGGAAGGAACTTAGCTCTATCTTGGAATTCGTCGCTCGTGGGACAGGGATTCCAATGGATCCGCTCACTGCAGATTCTCCACTCGTGCAGGTTCCCAAGACCGATTCATTACCAGACGGGGCAGCAATTTTGAACTCTGCGGTAATCGGGCTCTTCCCGATGAGAAATCCTGGGATGATCCGCGACACCCAATGGATGTCCGACAATGAAACCGCCCTCACCGGCCCAGTACGATCTTTCCTTAAGCCGGAAGCAATCAATGGCGACAGCCCAGGAGATCTCCCTGAAGCCGAAAGTGTAAGTGCAGCCGAGCAGGCGTCTTTCGAACGCGACTTTTCGAAAGAGTATCTAATTACGCGAGCAGATCCCTGCCAGACCGCCGCAGTCGAAGAAGCCGCATCCGCCCGAGCCTTGGTCATCCACGGCCCTCCCGGAACCGGAAAAAGCCAGACGATCGCGAATATCATCGGCGACCATCTCGCACGCGGCGAGCGCGTCCTATTCGTCTGCGATAAGCGCACTGCGCTCGACGTCGTAAAATACCGGCTAGATGCACTCGGCATCGGCCACCTCTGCGGAGTGATCCATGATCCACAACGCGATAGGAAAACGTTTTACATGGGACTCCGCGAACGCCTTGAGCGCCTCGTAGAAATCGGGCTCCCTGCCGATGAAAAGAAGATCCTCGACCAGGTAAACAACCGCCTCTCCGAGTTACACCAAGAATTACGGGAAACCTACCGGCTGCTCCATGGAGACGAAAGCGCAGCGTCCTTCCATTCATTAGTCGGAGAATGGATGGCATTCGGTGAATTCCCCGAAGTTGAAGAGGGAGCCGAATCCATCACCTCCGAAATCCTCGAAAGTCACAAGACCACCATCACCGAACTCTGCGGGCGAGCACAAGCGGCAAAACTATCAAACAACCCGCTCCACGGAATCCTTACCACCGATCTCGACCTCTTCTTCACCACCTCCGCGGGCGAAATCGAAACTCAAATTAACTCTCTCGCCGAGACATTTCCCCTCCCAGGGGACAACGAAGACATTCCCCCCATTCCAGCTACCGGAAAACTCGAATCGATTGCGGTAAGCCGCGCCACACTCGCAAAAGCCATCGAGCGCTACCGCACTCTCGGTTTCCCAGATCTCACAAAAGCGATCCTGAAATCGCCAGACACCACTTCACTCTCAGCCAAATGGGCAGCCATCGAAAACTCCGTCGAACTCACCCGAGAAGAACTCGATCCTGAACTCGCACTGCAAAGCTCAGCAGAAACATCCACACTATCTTCGATCAACTCCAGCATCGTCGCCCTCCGGAATTATCTCTCGGCCATGGAATCGTGGACGAACCTATTCGCCTTCAGCTCAAAAAAAGCTGCCGGAGCAAAACTAGCCAAATTCGGGCTACAATTAGGCGTGGAGCAAGCACGCCGCACCGAACAGTTTCTCGAAGGTCAAAGAGCAAGAATCATCGTTGCCGACTTCATTGGATCACTCGCAGAGGAATCTCATAACATCCCAATCTCAGACAGCCCCGCACTCCGCTCGTCCATCACCGCCATCGAGACTGGCTTCGAATTAAGCCAAGGTATCACTGCCGACGAAACCCTCATTCAAAACGATGCGCTAGCCGCCGACCTAGCCGCCGGAGAACCCGGAAATTGGAGCAACGATCTGGAAACATCGGCAACACGGGCAACCGCCCTCGCGCAACTCCTAAAAAATCTCCAGTCCTCAGGAACCTTCGTAGATACCGCAATCGCCCAGTGGGAAGACGACTTCCGCGCCGGAAAACCGGGAAATACAGTCGCCGAAGCAATCACGAAGGCAAGCACCACAGTGGAAGCACTCCTTCGAGCCGAAGATTGTTTACATAAACTTCCTCCAGAGCTTGCCGCCGCAGGAACCCACCTCGCAACCACTGAATCCGATCCCGACTACGCCCTGGAAACACTCGCCCGGACAGCGATCGGAAATGAAATCCGAGCGCGCATCCTATCTTCACCTGATCTTGCGAGGATCGACACCGTAAGAATCGAAGCCGCATTCACCGAACTCGGCGACCGCATTGCAGAGAAGCAAAATCTAGTCCGCAGCATTGTCACCTATTCATGGCAGAAGCGACAATCTGATCGCCTTCTCGCAACCACCGGCAGCCGACTGAATTCGACCGGCTCCTCACTGCGCCAGCGTCTCTATGTCCGTGGAAAGAAAGCCCTGCGTCTCCGACAAATGATCGCCACCGGCGCCGATATTGAAGGCGGGGATCCTCTCTTCGATCTCTGCCCGATTTGGATGGCGAGCCCCGACACAGTTGCCCAGATTTTCCCACGCGCGGCACTCTTTGATGTCGCCATTTTCGATGAAGCCAGCCAATGCCGCTTAGAAGAAGCCTTACCCGTGCTCCTCAGAGCAAAGCGCCTCGTCGTCGCCGGAGATCCGAAACAGCTTCCCCCCACCCGCTTTTTTGAAGGCTCAGTTATCGATTCAGACGAAGGCGAGATCGAAACCGAAGAGGATCTCCACGCCCATCAGATGTCGGAAACAGAAGACCTCCTCGGAGCCGCACTGAACCTCGATGTCGCCGAAGCCTACCTCGATGTCCACTACCGCTCGCGTAATGAAGGGCTCATCGGTTTTTCCAACGATTCATTCTACGGCTCGCGCCTCCAACCAATCCCCGGCCATCCAAAAAACAAAGCGCTCTCCGCCCCTGTCCGACTCAAAAACATCGAAGGAACCTACAAAGACCAATCGAATCCCGCCGAAGCTATCGCCGTTGTCGAAACCATTAAAGAGCTCCTCGATTCAGACGCACCGCCAAGCATCGGTATCGCGACATTCAATATCAAACAGAGGAATCTCATCCTCGAACTCCTCGATGAGGAAGCCGCCTCCGAGCCCGCTTTTGCAGAAAAACTCACCACCGCCCGGTCGCGCCGTGGAAGCGATTCATTCGAAGGCCTTTTCGTGAAAAATCTCGAAAATGTGCAAGGCGACGAGCGCGACGTCATGGTGATCAGCACCACCTTCGGCCGTGATGAGAGCGGAAAATTCCGCCGTAACTTCGGAGCCCTGTCCCGGGTCGGCGGCGAGCGCCGTCTCAACGTCCTTGTCACCCGCGCCCGCGACGAAATTTTGATCGTCACCTCGATTCCAAGAGAGGAATACCAATCCGGCCTCGCCTCCGCCGGAGATGCAAAACCCAACGGCAGACACTTCCTCTACGCCTACCTCAGCTACGCCGAACGCCTCGAAGCCCTCTATACATCCTACCACGATTCCCTAGAAGCGATGAAAGTAAGCGGCGAAGTAGAATGCGAAGTCGCACCCGCCAACCAACCTTCCCTCGTCGCCCGCGCCCTTGGAAAAAAACTCTGTAGTGAGAAGAAAATCGGATCAACCGTCCACTGGGGAAACAACGGTTTCCTAGTAGACGTCGCTCTCACCCACCCACTCATGCCCGAGGACGTCACAATCGGAGTCCTCGCCGATTTCAACCGCTATCGGAACACTCCAGACCCAGTCGATTGGGAACTCTTCCGCACCGAAATCCTACGCACCCAAGGCTGGCAACTCCAACGCATTTGGTCCCCCCGCCTCTTCCGCGACACCGACTCAGAACTAGCCAGAATCGCAGAAGCACACAAAAATATGCTGCTCCAGGAAGACGCTTAAATGTCGGTCTCGTCACGCGCCTGAGACAGCGCCGAC
>CALAIY010000143.1 GCA_937922595.1 uncultured Verrucomicrobiales bacterium
TTCACCAAACGCGAACGCGCCAAATACGAAAAAGTCTTCGATACCTTCGTCGAAAACTGCGCCGCCGCCTGCGTCCGCCGCCAAATCGACCACGTCCTCTGGCCCACCGACCAAAGCTTCGAAGAAGCCTTCGTCAGCATGCTCTCGCGTGGGAGCGCGCTCTCTCAGGCCTAGTTAACAAATCACGAGCAATCCCAAGCTCCCGCTTCCCCGCACCTTTCCCTCCTTTTCCCACTTTCCCTTTCCCTCCTCCACCTTGCGCGTCCTAGCCCCCACCGCCCTCTGGCTCCTACTTCTCCTCGCGATCCCCATCGCGCTCTACCTCTTCAAGCGCCAAGCGAAGACGGTAAAAGTAAGCACCCTCGTCTTCTTTCAAAGCCTCGCCAAAGAGCACCGCGAAGCCGCCTGGCTACGGAAGCTCAAGAAATGGCTCTCCCTCCTTCTCGCGCTCATCGCCCTACTCACCCTCATCGGCGCACTCTCCAAAATCGTCATCGCCCCCGGCGGAGCCGACGCCCGATCCGTCGTCATCCTACTCGACCGCTCCGCCTCCATGGCCGCCCAAGACAGCCTCGGGGAAAACCGCCTCCAAGCCACCAAGACCCTGCTCCGCGCCCGCCTCGACGCCCTCCCCGCCTCCGTCCCCGTCGCCCTCCTCGCCCACGACCGACGCACCGAAATCATCGTCCCCAAAACCACCGACCGCCGCGCCCTCCTCCGCGGGCTCGACACCATCACCATCCGGCCCATCCCCGATCGTCGAAGCGATGCCCTCGCCACCGCCGGTCGCATCGCCGCCCTCCGCACCCCCGCCCAAATCTGGGACGCCTCCGACCAATCCACCGCCTCCAGCGAAACCGCCCTCCCCGAAGGCGTCACCACCATCCCCATCTCCAGCGCCCTCCCCAGCGTCACCAATATCGGAATCACCGCCTTCCAAGTACGCCCCATTCCCCTCGAGCACGCCCGCTACGAAGCCTTCGTTCAAGTCGCCCTCAATGCCAGCGCCCCCGCCGCCATCGAAGCCAAGCTCACCATCCAAGTAGGCTCCGGCATCCCCATTCCTCGCCAGTTCGAGCTCGCCCCCGGAGCGCGCCAAGGCCTCGTCCTCCCCATCGATGGCGGCCGCGGCCAAGAACTCACCATCCGCATCTCCGCCCCCGGCGACGTCCTCACCCTCGACAACACCGTCATCGCCCAGCTCCCCGAAAGCCGCCCCGTCCGCGTCGCCTGGATCTCCGAAAAGCCCGATCCATTCATCGGCCTCGCCCTCAGCGCCCTCGCCGAAGAAGGCCGCCTCGAAATCTTCCGAGGCAAGCCCGCCGCCTGGCCGCTCAGCGATGAAATCGACGCCATCCTCTTCCAAGGATGGCTCCCCGAAGACGATCAATGGGACACCAGCATCCCCACCATCGTCATCGACCCACCCGGATCCAGCGGCCCAATCCGCGCCGCGAAAATCACAGCCGGAGCCCTCCCCCGCACCGACCTCCGCGAAGCCGGCACCGGCCACCCCGTCCTCTTCGGCGTCTCCACCGGCCGAGCCGCCGTCGCCCAGACCGCCATCCTCGATACCGGCACCGCCGGCCTCAAGCCCCTCTGGCTCGCCGGCAGCGAGCCCCTCCTCGCCGCCGGAGAAATCGCCAGCCAGCGCCTCGTCGTCATGGGCTTCGCCCCACAATACTCCGAGCGCCTCCCCCTCACCGCCAGCTTCCCCCTCCTTCTATCCAACGCCGTCTACTGGACCACCCAGCCCACCCGCACCACCACCGGCACCGCAAAACGCACCGGGGAAACCCTCACCCTAGAATCCCCCGGCTCCCTCACCTGGCGCGAGCTCGAAAACGGAAAACTCATCCCCGGCGGCACCCTCGCCCAAGCCACCGGCACCCTCGCCGAGCTAGACCGCCAAGGCCTCTACACCACCCCCACCGGAATCACCGGCACCGCCCTCCTCCTCTCCCACGCCGAGACCCAACTCACCCCCGCAGAAGACACCGCCCAAGCGGAAACCGCCATCCCTGCCCCTATCACCCCCACTAAATCCGCCAGCCTCCTCCGAGGCCAGCTCGCCCCCTTCTTCATCACCCTAGCCCTCCTAGCACTCCTCCTAGAAAGCTACCTCTTCCACCGCCGCGGAGTTTACTAGATCGACCGAGATGAAAAATGCCGCAGACTATACATTCTGCGCACTTGCAAAAAGTGCTCAAAAGTGCTTTGTGAGCACAGCACACCTCCCGCGCCTCTGCTTGCACGCGTAATTCGGGAGGTTTTTTATGCCCTGATTCCAAAGACGAAAGAGCATACCGAATGGAATATTTAAAGCCCCACCTACCGCTTGATAAGCAAGCGCAGCAATTGATTGATCGTGGGCTCGTCGCTAACAAAGAGGAACTCGTGAAACGACTATCCTCCGTCAGTTATTATCGTCTGTCCGGATACCTCTATCCGTTCCGCACCCCTGGAACTGACTGCTACCGCGAAGGAACAACTCTAGAAATGGTCTGGAATCGCTACTGTTTTGATCGTCGTTTGAGAGTGCTCTTACTCGATGCGATCGAGCGAATAGAAGTGGCTGTCCGGACACAGCTCGTGTACCATTTTTCTGAGGCTCATGGTGCTTTTGGCCATTGCCAGGAAGAGAACCTTCCGAATCTTAAGGATATCTCCAAATACATCGAATGGAGGCAGGCTCTCATCATCGAAACCTCTCGGAGCAAAGAGCCATTCAAAAAGCACTTCTCCGAAAAATATGGCACGACCCATCGTAATCTTCCGATCTGGATGGTCTGCGAGCTAATGAGCATGGGAAGCATGTTCACGTTTTACAATGGAGCAAGCAAAGCGATCCAAGGGAAAGTCGCCGCCCACTTCGCCATGCCCGAAGAGCAACTCATGAGCTGGCTGCGAAGCCTCTACGCAGTGCGAAATATCTGCGCCCACCACTCCCGCCTCTGGAATCGCGTCTTGGGCAATGCCCCCGGATTACCCAATAGAAATAAGTTTCCAGAATGGCATCAGGAAGATGAAAATGGGAAAAAGCTCTTCACCAACAACCGCTGTGGGATCACCCTGATGATCTGTCACAGCTTTCTCTCCCAAATTTCACCGAGTAGCCGCTGGGGAAACCGCATTGAGCAGCTTTTCGCCGAATACCCCGAAATCCCCATCAGCGATATGGGGCTTCCCAAAGACTGGCAGAAATCCCTCCTTTGGACGCAATGATCCACCACTCCCAAGGATCACACAAAGCCAATCAAGGCGCCGTCACCGCAGCCCCACTATCCCGCTCGGAAAGCGCCGCTAGATAAGGAGCCGCCGTCACCGCCCATTCTTTCGCCGTCCGATGCCCCTCCGCCGCCTCGCCGAAGCAGCCGCGCAGCATATCCGTATCAATCACACCTGGATTCAGCGCCACCGCCGCCACCTTCGAATCCGCCGCCTGAAGATCATCCGCCAGTGCAGAAGTGAGCCCCTCAATCCCCCACTTTGTGCAGCAATAAGGAGCCACTTCCGGCGAAGTACTTCGTCCCCAGCCCGAAGAGAGATTCACCACCACGCCACCACCACGCGCAATCATCCCTGGAAGAAACGCCCGGATTACATAGTGCACCCCCTTTAGGTTCACATCCATCACCCTAGAAAATTCCTCCGCCGAGACATCCCACAGCGGAGCATTCCCATTGATAATCGCCGCATTGTTAATGAGGAGGTCCGGCACTCCCACACCCTCCGCCCAGGCGGAAACAGCCGCCGCATCCGTCACATCCACCCTTGCAAGAGCGCCCTCCCCCGAAGCCGAGCTACCGCAGCCATTTACCCTCCAGCCCATCCCGGTAAATTCCTCCACCAGAGCCGCCCCCAGCCCCTTAGTGGCTCCCGTAATCACGACATGCTGTTTATCCTCTTTCATAGACAATCCAATAATGTCATCAAATTGTAGCGCGCACCAGTGCCTCCGATCCGTTATCTAAAGGAATATACGCCGCCCTCAGAACTCCCACCCACTCAATTTTTACGTTATGTCCACCACCCTCTCAGACGCCATCATCCTCGATCCCACCCAGCGCACCTTCCCGCCATTTGATCTCAATCGGCTTCTCTCCAGCGTCTTTGAGCCCACCCAAGGCTGCCGCGTCTGCATCCTCGTCGATCTCGACGACCCCGCCGCAGACACCAAAGACTTCGCCTTCCTCGACAACCCCGACTACGCCATCCAGCGCAACGCCCACCAGCACTTCTACCTCGGGCTAAAAGACGGCGTCATGGCCGAACTCGGCATGACCGGCGGCGAACTCTACGCCCACAAGATGACCCACGGCTCCAACCTCGATCTCCCCGACGAAGTCTGGGACACCCAAGGGAAACAGCTCTCATTCGAAAAAGACATCTACCCCAGCTACGACATCATCCTCCACATCGGCACCTTCTCCGCCACCGCCCCGCTCACCGCCCTCGCCAAAATCCACGGCTTCCGCGGAGCCACCATGCACGGGCTCAACGACATCATCCTCAGCTCCGGCCTCGCCGTAAACTACGATGAAGTCTCCGCCGACGCCGAATCCATCCGCAAAGCCATGGACAAAGCCGATGAAGTAGAGATCGACTTCGCCCTCGAAGACGGCCGCGTCCTCACCGCCTGGCTCGGCCTCGGCGGCCAAAACGCCCAAAAATCCCACGGCCTCTGCCGCGGCACCACCCCCGACATCGCCAATCTCCCCGCCGGCGAAGTCTACTTCGTCCCCGAAGACGCCCACGGCGAATTCCCCATGAAATACGAAGACGGCACCCTCGGAATCCTCACCGTAAAAGACCGCAACATCCAAAAAAGCACCCTCATCCAAGGCAGCCAAGAAACCATCGACACCCACAACGCACGCCTTCTCGATGATCCCATGACCGGCACCCTCGGCGAGCTAGGCTTCGGCACCCAAATCCTCCCCGTCTCCGGCGCAGACATCCAAGACGAAAAAGTCCTCGGCACCTGCCACCTAGCCACCGGTCGCGACGATCACCTCGGCGGCGACATCATGCCCAACATGTTCAAAAAACATGAAAACAGCACCCACGACGACATCCTCTTCGCCCCCCACAAAACCCCCAACTTCAACATCAGCGAAGTCCGCATGAAGCGAGGCGACCAGCAAGAAATCATCATCCAAGACTTCAAGCCCACCCCCTACATCCTCGCCGCCCTCAAAGGCGAACTCTAAAAAACTCCGCCCGATAAAAACGGGCAAACTCCTCAAAAACGCCGGAACCCAAAAGGGTCTCCGGCGTTTTAGGTTTCATCATCCAAGCAAAACTTCAAAATCCGTAATTTCTTGTTCGATGTTCAATATTCAAAATTGTAGCGCAAAAAGTCCAAAAAATGAGCGACAAGCCAATTTGTGAATCCCTCATGAGTGATAAACCGATTTGTCGCGCATATCCCCCATATTTTGAGTGACAAGCCGATTTGTCACTCATTCTTGAATAAAAAACAACTTTGTCGCTCATTTTAAGCTAATTGTGAGTGATAAATTTTGCGAAACCGCTTAATCGAGGTTAAAAGACGCCATGGAAATCGATCTCACAGGTGCCGTTAGCTATCACCATGGTGCTTTTCCTCCTACTGGCTTTGATTACCAGCGACTCCTCCCAGCAGTCGTCGAAGCATCCACTGCACTCGCAAGATTCGATCAGATGGTGAAAACACTGCATAATGAGAGTCTTTTCCTCACGCCTCTTCGAAACCAGGAGGCGATCCTATCATCCCGGATCGAAGGTACCATCAGCACACTCGATGAAATTCTGGAATACGAGGCTGAATCAGAGCCGGGAGACGAAGAGGGCGAGCTAGCGCGAGCTCAAAAAGTACGTCCAGATATAGTAGAAACGATCCTCTACCGGCGAGCTCTAGTTTCCGCTCAGGAAGCAATGGCGGAAGGCCGCCCCATGAGTGGATCCCTCATCAAAAGTATGCACCAGCAACTTCTTTCCTTTGGGCGAGGATCCACTAAGTCGCCCGGGCAATTTAAACATGAGCAGAACTACATCGGCGAGCGCTCACGGCGGAAAATTAGCTTCGTCCCAGTCGAGCCCGAAAAATTGGATGAAGGACTCACCGCCCTCTTTGAATACGCAAGTAAAAGCGAAGAGCAGACTCTAATTAGAATCGCCGCGACCCACTTAGAATTCGAAGCGCTCCACCCTTTCAAAGACGGTAACGGCCGTGTGGGGAGAATGTTAATCACACTCCTTCTTTGGCAGACAGGAGCAATCACCTCACCGCACTTCTATATCAGCCAATACTTTGAAGAGAGAAAAGAAGAATACATAGATCGAATGCGCGAAGTCTCTGAAACCCGAGATTGGAACAACTGGTGCCTCTTTTTCCTCGATGCCGTAAAAACCCAAGCCAATAGGAACCTCGAAACGATGGAGCAAATCAGGAATCTCTACGAGGAAATGAAAGAAGACTTCCACGAAATTCTATCTTCGAAATATACAGGACTCCTTCTCGACGTAATTTTCGAACGACCTGTCTTCCGCATTAAATCAATTGTAGAAGCGACAAAAATTCCAGCGCAAACAATCAATCGCTTCTGCAAGACACTGGTGGAAAACGAGATTCTCGTCATCACGCAACAGGCCGCAGGCAGCCGCGCGGCAATCTACGGATTCGAGCCACTCCTGAAAATCGTCCGGGTCTAGAGAATTTCTCAAAATGCGCATCAGGAAACTCTTCAAAATCGCCGCCTGGATCGTCGGGATCCTTGTAGCCCTTCTCCTCATCGTAATCGTGCTGGCAGCGATCACCTCCGGCTCAAGAATGAGCCACAAATCAGCGCTCCCCCACGGCTCCGATTCACCAACCGTCCTGGCCGAAAGCGCCGAAGCCACCGCGGAATTCCAATTCGAAAGCGACACCTGTGGCCTCCACACCATCCGCACAATTTACAAAGCCCACGGTCTCAATCCCGATGAGGAAAACCTCCGCGTCCGGCTCGGCCTAAAAGTCCCCTCCAATCCATTCGACGCCACTACCACTGGCACCCTCCAGCCAGATATGATCCGCGTCCTCGCCCAAGACGGTTTTAAAACTGAACTCCTAAACCTAGACGACGAAGGCGCAGCCAAAAAGCAACTCATCGCCCATCTCAGAAGCCGCAAAATGGCGGCCATTCTCATATCCCGTCGAGAAAACGGAAACATGCACTGGGTCACCGCGAGCGGCTTTTCAGGGATCCAGATCACAATTCTAGACTCACTCTTCCGAGACTCCTACAATGAGTCTCCCGACGATTTCATTCACAACTGCGTCCTATCCTGCCTCCTCATCGAAGTCACCAGCCCAACCGTAAAAACCACTCGCTTAGAAGGCACCCCAGAACTGGCCAAGACTGCGAGAAGAGCAGCTCTTCTAAAAGCTCGTCGCAAGGAGAGCTAAGTAACTCCTTCGCCGCTTTGGAGACCTCAATCCAAAGAATCCGTTTTGCGAACCCTTGCGCTTTTTTGCGGCTAAAAACCCGAAGGATAAGTCTTCGGAATCAACAGGTTCAACTCAAAGCCCCAACCTGCTCCACAAGGCTCCTAAGCGAAAGCGCCTCCGTATCACCTTTCAGAGGAAAGTCCTCATCACCTGAATGCACCATAATCCTCCGCGTCGCCTTAATATCATCACAAGCCGTGTAGAAACCTGATTTCGGCCTCGCCGAAGCACTCCGCTTAATCTCAATCCCCCAACGTTCGCCACTGGTGAAATCAACCACAAGATCTAGTCCCGCCTGCGAATTACTCCGGTAAAAATACAGCCCCGCCAGAGGAGGGATCACCGCAGCAACGTGATCGATCACAAAACCCTCCCAACTGCGCCCGACCACCGGGTGGGAAAGTAAATCTTCAATGTTACCAATCCCAAGGAGAGCATGAAGGATCCCGCTATCGCGGACGTATATCTTCGGCGATTTCACAAGCCGTTTCCCCACGTTACCCGTCCAAGGCTGAAGCCGCCGCACGAGCATAAGATCTACGAGAATATCGATGTAGCGCCGCACAGTTTTCCCCTCCACCTCCAGAGCTTCAGCAAGCTTCCTTGCATTGAGAAACTCTCCCTGAAGGTGCGCAAGCATCGTCCAAAAACGTCGCATCCGAACCATCGGTACATTAATTCCAAGGAGCGGCATATCCCGCTCTAGGTAACTCCGAATAAAATCGCTGCGTAGCTGCAAACTCGTGCGATCCGATCCTGCCAAAAGACTATCAGGAAAACCGCCGCGCAGCCAAAGCTGCTCCTGAGTCAAATCGTCAGTAAGTTCCGTCGTGAGAATCGGCGAAAGCTCAAGATAGGCCACCCGACCAGTCAGTCCCTCCTGCGTCTGCCGCAAAAGCGTAGAAGAAGCCGAACCCAGCAAAAGAAACTGACCTTCCCGAAACCCATCGCGCCGGTTTTGATCGATTACTCCCCGGAGTTCCTTGAAAATCCCCGGCATCATCTGCACCTCGTCCAGCACCACCAGCTTCCCCTGCTTCGAAAGGAGATACTGCCGCGCATCAGCCATCACTGCCCGATGATCTTCGCGCTCCAGATCGAGATAAACCGCATCACGGCTGTCAGCAATATCGCGCGCCAAAGTCGTCTTCCCAATCTGCCGAGGGCCAAGCAAAACAGCACCCGCCTGGTAAGAAAGCACCTCATTAAGCGCTCCCTCCAGCTGTCGCGGAATCTGTGATCGGGTAGTAATCTTGCAAATGTGCCATCAGATGGCACATTTGCAAGATTACCGGCCAAGGTTACTAAAAAGTAACCATTGCCCCCCCGCAAAGGTTACTCCACTCTCCCGGCGATCCATGCCCGCTGCCTCCTCATTTGTCACCGTCCACGAAGCTGCCAAAATCCTTGGTGTGTCACCTGATACAGTTAAGCGGTACGCGAAAAAGGGGCTCATTAAATCTGCCCGCAACGCAGAAAATCACCGGCTCTTCCGCCGAGAAGAGCTGGAGCGCCTCGCAGACAAATCGAAGAACCAAGCGAAATGGCGTGTGCTCAAGCGTCCGGCGAAAGCCGGGAAAACCGGTCTCACCGCCATCGAGCTTTTCTCTGGATGCGGAGGCATGGCGCTCGGGTTCCAGAATGCGGGCATCGAATCAAAGCTACTCGTCGAGCTCGATAAGCGTGCCTGTGCCACCCTTCGGGAAAACTGGCCAAAAAAAGAGATTCATGAAGGTGACGTCTCCCTTGTGGACTTTAAATCATACCACAAAAAGATCGATATCGTAGCCGGTGGTTTTCCATGCCAGGCATTCAGCTACGCTGGGAAATCGCGTGGGTTCGAAGATACCCGAGGGACGCTCTTTTTTGAGTTTGCCCGTTGCCTCCAGGAAGTGCGGCCGAAGATAGCCGTGGGGGAAAATGTGCGTGGTCTCTTCAAGCACGATGGAGGACGCACGCTAGAGACAATGCTCAATACCCTGCGCGAGATTGGTTACATTCCAGAAGTACGCGTCATGCGAGCGCAATTTCTCGATGTCCCACAGAAGCGTGAGCGTCTTATTATCCTTGCCGTTCGCCAGGATCTTGTAGGAAAAGTTCCCCACCTTTTCCCAAAAGAGCGAGATTATACAGTTTCACTGGGAGCCGCCCTCAAAGATGTGCCAAAAAGTGAAGGCACTACTTATTCGGATAAAAAGCGTGCGATAATGGATCAGGTTCCCGAGGGAGGATACTGGCGCAGCCTTCCCGATGAGATTCAGCGCGAATACATGGGAGCAAGTTACTTTCTAGGAGGTGGAAAAACGGGAATGGCGCGTCGGCTCTCCCGTGAAGAGCCTTGCCTTACGCTTACGTGCAGTCCCTGCCAGAAGCAGACTGAGCGCTGCCACCCTCTCGAGACTAGGCCTCTCACTACGAGAGAATACGCACGCGTCCAAACCTTCCCAGATGATTGGAAGTTTTCCGGAAAAGTGACTGCCACGTATAAACAGATTGGCAACGCTGTCCCCGTAAACCTAGCCTATCATCTCGGCACCTGTCTTATCGCCATGCTTGATCCTAGCGAACGCACGCAAGAAATGGAAGAGCCAGTAAAAGAAGAAGTTGAGGAATCTCAGCTCGCGCTATCGCTCTAAAAAATATCATGTCCAATATCTACGAAACCGAAAAACTCGTTGGCGAATACCTGCTCTTTCACTACGCCACGCCGGAAGAAACGCTGCCTCATGCCTCCGGGCCGCACGAGGCGCTCGGATTTCCCGTGCGCACCACCGAGCTCTTTCCAGGCGATGCACCCGCCGGGCGCACACTCGATCTAGGCTGCGCGACAGGCCGCTCCGCACTCGAGCTCGCTCGGACATGCACTGAAGTCATCGGGATCGATTTTTCTCAGGCGTTCGTCGATGCCGCCGAAGAGGTGCGCGCAAAAGGAGAGCGGGCTTACACCCGGCTCGAGGAAGCACACCAGAATACACCACTCACCGCACTTCGCCCCGAGGGCACAAACCCTGATCGCGTCTCCTTCGAAGCCGGCGATGCAATGAACCTCCGTGCCGATCTTGGTTCCTTCGATCGCGTGCACGCAGCAAACCTCATCTGCCGCCTACCCGAGCCCAAGAAGCTCCTCACCCGACTTCCCGATCTCGTAAATTCCGGCGGCCATCTCGTGCTCACCACCCCCTGCACCTGGCTCGGTGAATTCACCCCACCAGAAAACTGGCCCACCGGCTCCACCCTCGATTGGCTCCAGGAAAACCTCTCTGCCCACTTCGATCTCCTCTCCAGCACCGACGTCCCATTCCTCATCCGCGAGACCGCGCGCAAGTTCCAATGGACCGTAGCGCAGGGAAGTGTGTGGCAGCGGAAGTAAGCAGAGGTCTGTGACCACGCAGTCCTCTCAAATCTGAAGCCGACGCTTCCAATCCGACGCCCCTTCGGGAAACGGTAGAAGCGCTCAAATTCCCCCACCATTATAGAGCAAACCAAAATGCCCGGGATTAGCCCGTCGCTCACCTCCAGAACCTTGGAATGCAGGTCACGCTCCAAAG
>CALAIY010000144.1 GCA_937922595.1 uncultured Verrucomicrobiales bacterium
GAATCCGAAATTGGCTCCTTATGGGGCTGCGGCGCGGGAGGTGATGGTGAAATTGGGGGGGTGGGAGCGAGATGCGAGGAGGGTGGTGCGGGGGGAGAGTGTGGGACAGGCGTGGAATTTCTTTGTGACGGGGAATGTGGATTTGGCGTTCGTGAGTGGGTCGCAGGTGGGGGATGTGGCGGGGTGGGTGGTGCCGGTGGAGATGTATTCGCCGATTCGGCAGGAGGCGGTTTTACTGCGTGATTCTGAGGGAGGGCGGGCGTTTTTGGAATTTTTGCGTGGGGATGAGGCGTTGAAGTTGATCGCGGAGTATGGTTATGGGATTCCGGAATGCTTAGTGAAACCGATGTCGCCGCCCTCGGGGTCACGCTGAAACTCGCGTCGGTGACGACGGTGGTGTTGTTGGCGTTGGGGACGCCTTTGGCGTGGTGGCTTGCGCGTTCGAATTGGAGGGGGAAGCCGCTTATTGAGGCGCTGGTGGCGTTGCCGCTGGTGCTGCCGCCGACGGTGATTGGTTTTTATTTGTTGTTGTTGTTGGGGGCGGGTGGACCGGTGGGTGGGCTGATGGAGCGATGGGGGGTGGGGCCGTTGGTGTTTACCTTTGGGGGGCTGGTGGTGGGGAGCGTGGTGTATTCGCTGCCGTTTGTGGTGCAGCCTTTGCGGGATGCTTTTGCTGCGGTGGGGCGGCTGCCGATGGAGGCGGCGGCGACTTTGCGGGCGGGGCCGTGGGATCGCTTCTGGAGTGTGGCGGTGCCGCTGGCTCGGCCGGGTTTTCTTACGGCTTCGGTGCTAGGATTTGCGCATACAGTGGGGGAATTTGGTGTGGTGCTGATGATTGGTGGAAGTATTCCGGGGGAGACGCGGGTGGCTTCGGTGGCGGTGTATGATCATGTGGAGGGGCTGGAGTATGGAGCGGCACATGGGCTTTCGGGGGTGCTGGTGGGGGCGTCGTTTTTGATGTTGGTGGGGGTGTATTTTGTGAACCGGAGGGCGCGGGTGGTGGCGTCATGAGTCTTGAAGTTCGGTTTCCGCTGAGGCGGGGGGAGTTTTCTTTGGATGTGGATCTTGCGCTGCCAGGTGCTGGGGTGACGGCGATTTCGGGTAAGTCCGGGTCGGGGAAGACATCGTTGCTTCGTGCGGTGGCGGGGCTGGACTTTCACGAGGGTGGTTTTGTGAAACTGGGTGATTCCGTGTGGCAGGATGGTGGCAAATTTGTGCCGCCGCATCGGCGGGGTGTCGGCTACGTCTTTCAGGAGGCGGGGCTTTTTCCGCATCTCACCGTCGGGGGGAATATTGATTATGGCAGAAAACGTGCGGGGAAGGGGGGGGCTGAAGATTGGCTGGAGCTGCTCGGGATTGGTGGATTGATGGAGCGAAAGCCGAGCACGCTTTCGGGGGGCGAGCGGCAGCGGGTGGCGATGGCTCGGGCATTGGCGGCAAGGCCGGAGATTTTGTTGATGGATGAGCCGCTTGCGTCGCTGGATGCGGAGCGGAAGGCGGAGGTGTTGCCGTATTTGGCGGCACTTCATGGGGAGCTTTCGATTCCGGTTCTTTATGTGAGCCATGATGCGGGTGAGATTGCGCGGCTGGCCGATTACCTCGTTTTAATTGGGGAGGGAGGGGTTTTAGCGGAGGGGGCGCTGGGCACGGTGATGACGCGGCTTGATTTGCCGCTGGCTCAGGGGCGGGATGCGGCAGCGATTTTGGAGACGACGGTTGCCGGGCGGGATCGGGAGTTTGGGCTTGCCCAGCTTGAGTTTGATGGGGGATCAATGCGTGTGCCCGATATGGGGATCCCTGTGGGAGCGGGGCTGCGGGTGCAGGTGGCGGCGCGGGATGTGAGCTTGGCGCTCGAGGAGGCGCGTGCTTCGAGTATCCAAAATTCCATCCATGCCGTCGTAGATTCGCTTCGCGAAACGGGCTATTCCGAGGTCGTCGTCAGCCTTCGCGCGGGGGGAAATACGCTGCTTTCACGCATCACACGCAAGTCTGCGAGGGATTTGGAGCTGGCTTCTGGAAAAAAAATCGTCGCTCAAGTGAAGAGTGTTGCTGTTTTAGGCTAGACAATGGGGGCCGACCGGATAATGGAAGCTATGGGTGAAATCTCTCTCGCATTAAGCTTCGACGATGTGCTCCTCGTCCCCCAAAAGAGCGAAATCCTGCCAACTGAGGCAGAACTAAAGACCGAGCTTGCTCCGGGCTTCGTATTAAACATTCCGGTGATTTCATCGGCGATGGATACCGTGACCGAGGACAAGCTGGCCATTGCGCTTGCCCGTGAGGGGGGTCTCGGCGTCATCCATCGAAATAACACGATCGAGCATCAGGCCGAACTCGTCGCTCGAGTGAAGCGTTCGGAAAACACTATCATCCAGCAGCCCTTTACGGTTCATCCGGAGATGTCTCTCAAGGAACTCACGGCATTCATGCGGGAAAAAGGAGTTTCCGGATTTCCGGTGGTTTCGCCTGATGGGACGCTTGAGGGAATTGTCACCTCTCGAGATATTCACTACATTGACGATCTCAGTGTCGCTGTGAGCGATGTGATGACGCCGAAGGATAAGCTCGTCACCGGCACGCCGGAAACCACGGTGGATGAGGCGAAAGCTCTGCTCCATAAGCATCGCATCGAAAAATTCCCGCTCGTCGATTCTTCCGGCCATATCGCCGGAATGATTACCGGGCAAGATATCGAGAAGCGCGAGATGTACACGAATGCGTGTAAAGATCCGAATGGCCAGCTTCGCGTGGCTGGAGCCATCGGCGTCGGACCTGAATATATGGAGCGCTCCGCCGCGCTGATCGCTGCTGGAGCTGATGCTCTCTTCATCGATGCTGCCACGGGGCATACTTCGCGAGTTATCCAAGTGATCGGCGACTTACGAAAAGAATATGGACCCGATGCGGTGATCGTCGCGGGCAATGTCGTCACCCGCGAGGGCGCTGCGGAATTGATCGACGCTGGTGCTTCTGCGTTGAAAGTGGGAGTCGGTCCTGGATCAATTTGCACGACGCGTGTGATTTCTGGTGTGGGCGTGCCGCAATTCACTGCCGTCCAGGACGTGGCAGAGTATTGCAATGGGCGCGGCGTCACTGCCATTGCTGATGGTGGAATCCGCTATTCAGGCGACGTGGTGAAAGCTCTCGCCGCCGGTGCAAAGTGTATCATGCTTGGTAGCTTGCTTGCTGGCACCGAAGAAAGCCCTGGAAACACCGTGAATTACCAAGGACGCACTTTTAAAGAATACCGCGGAATGGGCTCACTGAAAGCGATGCGCAAAGGGGCTTCTGATCGCTACGGGCAAAACTCCTCCGGGAAACTCGTCGCCGAAGGCGTCGAAGCTCGCGTTCCGTATCGCGGTTCGCTCCGCGATACCGTTTTCCAACTCATGGGCGGGCTTCGCTCTGGGATGGGATACGTTGGGGCGCACTCGCTTGATGAGTTACGCGATAAAGCGAAATTCGTCCGTATCACCGCCGGCGGTTTAAAAGAAAGCCATCCGCATGATATTACGATCACGGAAGAGCCGGTTAATTATCAGACGATTTGAAGCCTGCTGAGATAAAGTATCATCAGCAGATTGCCGCTGGATTATTCTGCGCGGTCTCGCTTCTGTTGATCGCGTTTTATCAAGACGGCTCGATTGATAGAATCTACACGCCCTACGAATAGGGCAGCGCTACTAACTTAATCTAATGGAAAGACAAATCGCAGTCATCGACTTCGGGTCGCAATACACACAACTCATCGTCCGCCGCATCCGCGAGCTGGGTTACTTCTCGAAATTATATCAGCCGACGGAACTTCGTGAGACGGGGAATCCCGCAGCGGTGATCCTTTCTGGTGGGCCGCGCTCGGTGACCGATGAGGATGCGCCAGATATCGATTTTGAATACCTTAAGTCTCTCGGCGTGCCCGTGCTCGGCGTTTGCTACGGGATGCAATTGCTCAATGTGAAGCATGGTGGTGAAGTGATCCCGAGTGATCGCTCGGAATACGGCCCGTCTCAGCTTATCCCGGAGGGGGAGTGTCCGCTCTTCGTTGGTTTGAGTGCATCGTCACAAATCTGGATGAGCCATTCGGATACCTGTGGGAATCTCGGCGAGACGACGACGGTCGTCGCAAAAAACCAGCACGGCGTGCCCGTAGCGCTCGACTGGGGAAACCGCTTTTATGGAATCCAGTTCCACCCCGAGGTGAGCCACTCGCACGAGGGGAATACCCTACTGAAGAACTTTATCGAACTCGCGGACGACGTTCCCAGATTCGAGATCGCTTCCTTTAAAGACCATCTCGTGGCACAAATCCGTGAGACGGTGAATGGACGCAAAGTAGTCTGTGGAGTTTCCGGAGGCGTGGATTCCACGGTGCTCGCGGTTCTTCTCAACGAAGCGGATATCGAGATGCGTGCGATCTTCGTGGACAATGGCTTGCTCCGCAAAAACGAAGCCAAGGAAGTACAGGAGCAATTTGATGAGCTTGGTGTGGAGATCGAAGTGATCGATGCGGGAGACCTTTTCCTCGGTCGCCTTGCCGGAATCGACGATCCCGAAGAGAAGCGTGCGATCATCGGTAATACTTTCCTCGATGTCTTTTGGGACGCGGTAGGCGAGGAGATCCAGCTCCTAGCCCAGGGCACGCTCTATCCAGATGTGATCGAGAGCGCCACCAGCGGCTCGATGGCATCGACGATCAAGACGCACCACAATCGCGTCCCTCGTGTGGTCGCGCTTCAGGCCGAAGGCCGTGTGATCGAACCGCTCGATGAGCTATTCAAAGATGAAGTCCGTGCTCTTGGCGAAGTCCTCAAGATTCCCAAGCGCCTTCTCTATCGCCACCCGTTCCCAGGACCAGGTCTTGCCGTGCGCGTGCCTGGTGAAGTGACGCCGCATAAGCTCGCCATTACCCGCGAGGCCGATGCTGTGTTTATGCGTGAGCTTCGTGATGGTGGTTGGTATGATAAAATTTGGCAGGCCTATGCTGCGCTGATTCCGGTGAAAACTGTCGGCGTGAAAGGCGACGTCCGTAGCTACGAATTTGCGCTCTCACTGCGAGCCGTGACTAGCGAAGACGCCATGACTGCTGAACCTGCCGAGATGGATTGGAAATTTCTCAAAGCCACCGCCAATGCGATCCTCAATGAGGTCGATGGTGTAAACCGCGTGCTCTACGACGTCTCGACCAAGCCACCCGCAAGTATCGAGTGGGAATAGAGCCCGCCACGAAAAGGGGATGGTGAAGAATGAAATCCCCGATGTAGATTCGCCAATGGAGACGCTACCCCGATTTCGACACTACCAACTTTCGCTCGGAGCGGATGAGGGAGTGTTGGAGATGGGGAAATCGGATTCTGAGATGGCTTGTGCCGCATTCGATGCGCGCAGTGGCTTTTTCGTGGAGATCCATATTCTCTCGAATGATCTCGGGCGGGCTACGCCTTCGGCGAAGACGTTCCTCGATCTCGTCGAGACCGCGACGGCGGTGCGTCATCGCAATGTATTGCCAGTGCTCGATGCGGGCATAGACGAGGGCACTCCCTATTACGTCACCGGCCTTGCTGATGGTGAATCGCTCCGTGATTACATCGATCGCTGTGCCCCCGTGCCGGATGCGGTAGCGCTTGGGATTGCGCTTGATCTTGTCTCTGGGCTTCAGGGGCTATCGAATCAGGCTCCGTCAATTTTCCCCTACGCAGAGCCTTCGCGTCTGCGCATTATTTTAGAGCCTCCTGAGCTTGTGTCGCCGGATGTGCTTCTCGTTCGAGGAGTACTTGCAGATCTGGGGCTTTCTCGGGTGCCTTTGATTGGTGAATCCGCGAAGCGCTCGGAAGAGCAATATTGCGCGCTGATCGTCGAGCTACTTCGTGAGATGCTCGGCGGTGGGTCATTCACCACCCGTCGAGAACTCGCTGATGCGAAAACCCTCAACGACCTCTCCGTGCGTCTCGCTGCGAGGCTTAAGGAACTTGGTGGTCGCGAAGCGGTTTCCCAGAAATTCATTCCACGCGGTGCCTTTGGCCAAATGCTGCTCGCTCCAAAAAACGTCGAAGCCTCGGTGGAAGGGCTGCGTAATGGCGAGGGGCATGGAATCGATGGCTGGAGGGCAATGCTTGATGACGTGCAGCCGATTCGCGTTCGCGAAGTGCCAGGGGCATCGTTTTGCGAAGAGCCAATTTACGAAACTGCCGCTCGCGCTGCAAATACCCATCACGCATTCCCCGTCTCCTGCTTCATCGAACAAGATGGACGTCTCCTCGTCGCTGAAAAAACGGTGGCAAATTCACTCGCATCGCTCATCGCCGAGCGGGGGAGTTTCTCTGGGAGAGAATTCATGTGGCTCGTGCAATCGCTCGATCGTGCGCTTGAAGAAGCCGCTGAAGGTGGCCGAAGAATCTGGAGCACGCTGCCCGAGATGATCGGAATCTCGGGCAATTTCGAAGCACTTCATTTACGCCAGGCACCCACGCTCAGTTGGCTCTCCGCGCCCTACCGCTACTTTGAGGACGGGCATTTTCCAGAATTTGCCGCTGAAAGTGCTGAGGATGGCGAGCGCTTTCTTCAGATCGTGCGCTCCCTTCCTCTCAGTGAAATTCCGGATGGCCTCGTGGAATTACTTGGCTCCGCACCCATTCCCCAGGCTGCGGGTGCTGGTAGAGGTGGGCTGATCAATCGCATCGCACTTTTTGTAGAGCCCGTAGATGGCGAACTTCCCGAACAGCATGAAGGGACGAACAATGAACCCGGCGTCGCCGAAACACTTTTCCGCGAGGAACAGGAAGGCTCAGCCGAAGGGTGGAATCCTGTAGCTCGCGAGGTGCTGCGGGGAGAGAAGATAGGATTGGAAGAGGAAGTGCCCGAGGAGGAAGAGCGTTCCAAGCTTGGATTTTTTCTCTGGATGTTACTTCTCGTTATTTTGTTGGCTGCTGCGGCGCTCGGTCTGACCTACTATTTTGGTTACTTAGATTTTGGTGTGCCAAGAGCTTTGCCCGTGTGAGAAAAAGGTGAATATTATGTGATGCCCGAGAACGAATTCGATCCACAGGATGTGATTGCCTCAAGTGTTTTGGCGGCGTTCGGGCGTGCGTTTGTTTTTTTACTCGTATGCTTTACCGGGCACGCGGTGGGTGCATTTGCATCTGCCTTTCACACCGTGTTCGATTTAATTCCATTTTATGCGAAGCCCGCATTTGATTACTTTGGGATGAATGTCTTTGGGAGTTTAGGGGTCGCGTTCTTTTTGGTGATTCTTAAGTGGTGGCTTGCTCCCTGGATCTTTGCATTGCTGTATTTTGCGAGCCAATTTTTATTCGTCGAAGGAGGGTGGCAACGCTGGGTGCCCTGGGTGATTGGTGGGCAGGCGATGTATAGCTTTTTGGTGCTAGGTGGTGGCGGAGTGGGGATTGTCGTCGTTGTAGGAGTGAGCGGGGCGATCATCGCATGTTGGAAGTTACTCGAAGCAAAGTTATACGAACGAGAGATGCAGCGCTTTGATTCAATCGAAGCGGAAAACCGCAAGAAGCGGCGTGCCAAGAATCAAGGGGCTGATTCCCGCACGCAGTAGACGGCCGTTTTCGTGCGCAGCACGAGGCGACCCGGAGCGGGAGCGGGCGAGGCCATCATGCCATCCTCCAGAGTATTAATACCAATGAGTAAATAATCTTCTGAGGCGCGAACGAGATAGGTGGGGCCATGTGCCGAGGGCGCGATCACGGTATTTCCAAAAAGGATCGGTGAAGCCGAAAATTTGCCTTTGTGGCGCTCGGACCAGAATTCGGCTCCGGTCTTCGCATCGCTACAGATGATGATTCCTGCGTCGTTTACCGTGATGAGGAGTCTATCTTCGAAGAGGAGGGGGCTCGTCTTTTGTGGCATCCGTTTATCGAGGATAAAGGAAGCCGATTCTTCTGCATTTAATTTACCCGATGGTGCGGGATCGAGGGGGAGGGCGATAAGCTCGGTCGTCTCAAAGCCGGAATTGATGTAGAGATGGGTGGCGCTAGAGAGTGGGCGTGAGGCGTTTGAGTATCCTTTGTAGGGGAGCGTCCAAAGCTCTTTGCCGGAATTAGGATCGTAGCCGAATGCGGCGTAGGCTCCGCAACTTACGAGCTGTTGCTTTCCTTTGATCGTGGCGAGGATCGGGGTGGAAAAGGCTTTTCTGTAATCGCCATGAGCCTTTGGCTCGCCGTTTTCATCGAGATCATCCCATTGGGTGGTGCGGTCGGTGCGCCAGACTGTTTTTCCTGTGCTCGCATCAAGGGCGATCGTGAATTGAACGTCGATTCCGTCCATGGTGAGAATGAGATGATTTCCATGGAGCACGGGCGAGGAGCCAGGGCCACGGTAGTGACGGCAGTGGATGTCTGCTCGGCTCCAGATGGTCTCGCCGGTGGCGGAATCCAGGCATGCCGTGCCATAGGTTCCGAAGTGGAGGAAGACGCGAGTGCCATCGGCATTGAGCACTGGGGACGGAGACCCGTAGCAATTCAGCGGGTTTCCCAGTTCTTCGATTTCTGTGGGGCGAAAAAGAATGCGACGGTGAAGCACCTTGCCATCGGCCAAAGATAAGCAAATCGCAGAGAGTGCGCTCCCATCTTTGGTGGCGTCTGTCATCCATACGTTATTGCCTGTGATGACTGGTGTAGACCAAGCCCTACCGGGAAGCGGGGTCTTCCACGCGATATGGTCGGTTTCGCTCCAGCGGAGCGGGATCGCGTATTCTTGAGGGACAGTACCATTCTGATGAGGGCCGCGAAAGTCCGGCCAAGCGGGAGCTTCGGCTATGGCCACTGCTGGGAGTAGAAAGGAAAAAAGAGGGGAGATCTTCATGCGCAAAAAATAGAAACGTATCACGAGTAGCCTAAATTGCGTGGCGTTTGCCACCGAGGCTCTTGAGGGCAACTCTAGGGGGTGAAACTTTGGCTTCCATCCTTACCGCTCATCATCGCTTCAGCGTGCGGTCAGACGCCATTCATCAACGAGCTTCACTATGACAATGCCGGTGCAGATACCGGCGAGGGCATCGAAATCGCGGCGGCCGCTGGTCTTGATCTTATGGGATACCGGCTCGATTTTTATAATGGAAATGGCGGGGCTCTCTATAAATCCGAGCGTCTCGATGGTGTGATTCCAAATCTCACAGACAACGGATTTGGGGTGCTTTGGTTCGAAATCGCGGGGATCCAAAACGGTCATCCGGATGCGGTCGCTCTCGTAGGGCCTGATGGAGAAGTGATCGAAGCCATTAGCTATGAGGGCACGCAGGTCATTTCCGGAAATGCGGCGCAAGACATCGGTGTGGAGGAGAGTAACAACACGCCAGTGGGTTTTTCCCTCGGGCTTATCGGAAGTGGGCGCGAAGCGAAAGATTTTTTGTGGGCTGCGGATCTTATCGCATCTCCGGGAGCGCTCAATCCAGGGCAAGCGGCAGCGGGCGATACCATCGCTCGGACGATACTCACATCGGACTCCTTGCAGATTGAAGAGGGGGAGGGGATTACTTTCACAATTTCGCTTCAGCCACCGCCTGAGTCTGTCGTCACTATCGGACTTGCTGCAGATCCTAGTGGGCGAATCGAGCTCCCTGAAAGTGTCGTAGTGGGCACGTCCGGCGAAGCGATGTTTTCAGCCTCGACGAATACCGACGGTGTCCCTGCCGGCGCTGTGGGGATCATCGTCTCTGGCGTTCCTGATGGAGCTTATCCGGCAGCGAGCACTGCGGTAATTCTTGCCGATGCGGAGGCGATACCGCTGCGCGAAACGAGTTTTCGTCTCGCGACGCTCAATGTGGAAAATGGAACGGGTGCGCCCCGAAGTCGCTCTTTTGAGGGCGTTGTCTCGCTGCTTCGCCGGATCGATGCAGATGTGATCGGCTTCCAAGAAGTTGAAGACGGTTTTTCCGAACTCGCTGCTGCTGGTGCCGCCGCAGGGTATCCGCACATCGCCTTCGGAGACGACCGTTTCCCTATGCCTAGCGAATACCAATCAGGTGAATTTGGCTCGGGGCAAAACCTCGCGGTGCTGAGTCGCTTCCCGATTATCGAGACACTTCAGATTGGGCGCGCGGATGGCGCGATCCGGGAGCACACCCGCTTTCCGCTTTTTGTGCGGATTGATGCACCCAATGATCCTGTGATCGTGGTCGCGCACTACAAGGCAAGTGATGACGATTCATCAAGTTTTAGACGTGCCGTCGAAGCATTCCGCACCGTCGAATTTTTACGAGCACGTGGGCTTGATGGCTCCAGCGACAATATTTTTGTGATCGGCGACCTCAATGAAGACGTCGAAGATTTTCAGCCCCAGAGCTTTGATTCCAGTCTTGGGAGTGGAAGTGGAATGTTTCCTGATGGATCTACGCTTCCCGGAAGTTTTTCGATTGGCTCTGATCTCATCGGAATGGGCTCTCGAGAATTGATTTATGGAGCGTTTCCTCGCGCCGTCTTTGCGGCTCTCGCTATTCGGGAGCAGGGGGCTTTTCAGGTCGATGGAATTGATCGCACCCGCGCGAAGGATAGCCCCCGGCGTCTTGATTATATTCTTGTCCCCGATCGTGTGCTCACAGCTGGCAATGCGCCTCAAGAAGTCTTCAATAGCCTTCTTGAAACACGTTCGCCGGGGCTCCCGAAAGCTGGACTTCCACTCGGCGCTACCACCAGTCGCGACGCTGCGGATCACCAAATTGTTTTCGGTGATTTTGAGCTTTTTCCGCGCCCGACCCTCGTCGTCACTGTGAGTCCGGATTCCGTGGATGAAGGTGGCGAATCAGCTCTCACGATTCGGATTTCTCCTTCAGAGGAGCCTGTCACGGTCACTATTGGTGCCGCTCCTTTTATTGAGGCCGCGCCGGAATCTTATGCGCTGAATTTCGCCGCCGGCGAAACCACGAAAATGGTCTCGATCCGCACCTTCGCAGATTCCCTTCCTGCACCCGACCAGGGGATCGTCTTCGCCGCGACAGCGCCCGGATATTCCACCGGCTACGCCACGCTCGATGTGCGAAATCTTCAGCCTGCGGGCGACATTCTTTTTACTCAAGTCTCCGAGCAGGCTGGAAACGGCTCAAACCGCCTCGCTATCGAAATTGCCAACCTTTCCGAACGGCGCTTCAATTTTTTCGAGACGCCGCTCTCGCTCCGATCCTACGAAGCGGGAGGTCGGAATTTCACCCGTCCTGTCCAGATTGAGGATGGCTTCCTCGACCCGGGAGGAGTCGTCGTCATCGGGGAGGGATTTGCGGGTGATTCCATTATCGCAAGCCCCCGGCCGGTGTTTTCGAGTGCTTTTGATAATACTCCCTATTTCGATAGCTCGGGTCAGTTGCGGTTTGTATTTACCCGGCAGGTTGTATTCAATGGAGACGAAGCTCAGGAGATTTTGCTCGGTCAGACTCGGCAAGATGTGTTTGGTCAGATCGGTGAGGATCCTGGCGTGGGGTGGAGTGCGAATGGCGTTTCCACATGGAATCAAAATATTGAACGCCTCGGCTACGCTACCGATGGCAGTTCCGGCTGGTCGGATCCTTCATTCCGTTTCACAAGAATCCTCAGTAGCAATCCGCTGGAGGGAATTGGCGAGATTCCAGATTTTGATCCATACCTCGATTCCGATGGTGATGGCTTTAGTGATTTTTTAGAGTTTGCCGCAGGCACGAGTGCTGCTGATCCCAATGAATCACCGGAAATTACGAGCGAAATTGATCTTCGTGAAATCAGGTTCACCCATCCTGAGCGCATCAACTCGGGAGTCGTATGGAGCATCGAAAAATCTCTCGATCTCAAGGCATGGATCCCGGATGGGGAAGCCACTGTCACCCACATCGAAGGAAGAGCGATACGAACCTCTGCTGTCGAGCAGGCGTTGGCGCCGATTTTTTACCGGCTTCGTGCCACTTTGGCAGAATAGCCCAAGCTATTTAGCCGCCGCAGCTTCCTTCTCTGCCTTAGCTTTTTCTTCAGCTGCAAGCTCCGCCTCGAAATCGAGCTCTTCTTGAGTCTTGCCAGCATCCGCAGCAGCTTTAGCCGCAGCTTCGGCAGCGGCCTTGTCCTCGGCTTCCTTCGCAAGCCATTTTTCTTCCTTCGCAGCCTCGCGCGCCATGCGTTTTTCAAGTTTTCTCTGTTCGCGCTCGCGGCGCTTGTAATCTTTGCTCGGTGTAACGGCCATATCTCTTTATCCTTTAAAGTTTGCGTGGAGAGGGGGGATTTCCCCACGGTTTCGGAGCGACGTCTGCCCCGGGTGGCCGTGACCCATGCCGTTGAGCACCGATAGAATCAATTAGAAATCTAGTAAAACTGAGGCGTATTTCCTAGACCCGCGCCCACTCCGCGCTAGGCATCCGCCAAATAAAGCCCCAAGGAAACGGCTAGAACGAACCTTTTCTTCGCGCTAAGATCAGACATGTCCGCGACCACAAAAAATCACCATGCCACCTGGGGCATCGTAGGCACCATTCTCCTCCTCGTCTGGGGACTTGTCTTAGTTGGGATGGTAGCCACGGGTCGTGTCGTTCATTATCTAGACACGCCATTCCGGATTCAAGGACTCGTGGCGGGTCTCATTCTTATCGTTCTCGCGCTCTTCTGTTTTGCTACCCGTAAGGTCACTATCGGCAATTGCGGCTGTGATCATGATCATGGGCATCACGATCACGCGCATAGTCATGATCACGGCCACGATCACCATGAACATGAGCACCACCATGGCCACGATCACAGCGAGGCCGAAGACGGCCATGGCCATGATCTTCTTTTCGAGGGAGGGATCGTCGCCGTTCTGGTCCTTCTAGTTCCCATCGTCGCCGCTGTCGTCCGCAGCCCCGACAAATACTCGATCAGCTGGATGCAAAAACGGGAGAAACTCATCTCGGTTGTTTCTGCAGGCGCTGTCCCAGAGGGCGTCTCCAAGCTAGCCGACGCCAGTGCCCAAAATCCCGAAATGAAAGTCACCCTGGCTGATGTGGATGCCATGGTTTCGAAAAACGACGCCGGCGAATACCAGCTCTCCGTTCTGGAGCTCTTCTACGTCGGCAACGACGGCGCCTTCTCCAAAGTCCTTAAAGGCGTTCGCGTAGAGACCACCGGCCAAGTCGTAAAAGAGCGGCTCAATAACCCCGAGGGAAATCGCCTGCGGGTCTTCCGTCTCTTCGTACAATGCTGTGCTGCCGACGCTCGCCCCATGTCCGTGCCCATCCGCTTCGAAGGCAAAGCCCCAGACATTAAGGAAATGTCCTGGTATCAGATCCACGGCACTGTCGACTTCGAAGAAGTAAACGGGCAACGCATCGCCATCATCCGAGCCGACCACTTAGACCAAGTCTCCGAGCCGGATCAACAGCTCGCCTACTAGCCCACAGCCCAGCGAAGTCGCGCAGGCCGTCGTGAGAAAGTGACGACCTAATGTTTTCATGAAGAGGTTTTGTGGCAAAGAGTTGTCTTCTTAATACCATGAAAATGAATCGCTCCCTCCGCAAGCTCCTCTCTACTATCGGCACCATCGTCGTCGTAGCCATCGCCGCTTACCTCAAATCGAAAGATGAAGGGCAGGGGAGTGGGGGCCAAAACCTCCCGCCAGTAAACATCCCCGCCGCCTCCGGCGAAACGCAAAACGGCTACACCCTCCTCGACGGCTGCCGCCTGATAGAAGAGCGAGGCAACGATGGGGATAGCTTCCTCCTCAAGACTTCCACCGGCGAAAGACTCCATCTCCGTCTCTACTTCGCCGATTGCCCCGAAAAATACCGGCACCAGCACAATGGCGACCGCATCCAGCAGCAGGGAGAATACTTCGGAGGCCTCAGCGAGAACCAGACCATCCAAGCCGGTCAAGACGCCAAAGCTCTCGCCCTAAAGCTTCTTCGCGCCGGCCAATTCCAAGTCGCCACCAAATGGGAAGGCGTCTTTGGCAATGAGCGCCATTACGGTTTCGTCCGCTTCCGCACCGGCCAGGAAAACGGCAAATACCTCTCCGAGATCCTCTTTCGCGAAGGGCTCGCTCGCTTCAAGACCAGTGGCAGCAATCTCCCCGATGGCCGACGCTCCAACGAATACAAGCGCCACCTCCAAAAGCTAGAGCAGCAAGCAAAGCAGCAAAAACGCGGAGCTTGGGGTATGCGCTCCTAAGAAAAAAAACATCACCCTTAATATCCCTCCACTTACCATTTCCCAATTTTATGTCCGCAGAAACCAATCTCGCCAACTTAGGTCACACACTTCCACCCGTAGCTCCAGCCGCTGGAGCCTACGAACACGTCATCCGCACCGGTAATCTCCTTCATCTATCTGGAGGCATCTCCATCAGCCCCGACAAAAAAATCCTCGGAAAACTCGGAGCCGAAATCTCTCTCGAAGAGGGGAGAGAAGCCGCCGAAATCTGTTTCCTCAATCGTCTCGCCGTTATCAAAGACGAAATAGGCACTCTCGACGCCGTTCATCGCATCGTCTCCATCTCCGGATTCGTGAATTCTACCCCCGATTTTATTAACCAACCTAAAGTAATCGACGCCGCTTCGGAACTCGCCGTCGCCATTTTCGGGGAATCAGGAAAACACTCTCGCGCCGCCGTCGGTTGTGCATCGCTTCCTCTCGGAGTCGCCGTCGAAATTTCTATGATTATTGAGGTTCTTTAGACCTCATTTTCCCTCGCCCTCCGATCCAAAAATGCACTCCTGAACGGGCAAAATCACTCACATTTAAATTAATCGAAAAGAAGTGATCGCCGCAATCCAAACAGCCACATAGATTCGCGACCTTTCTCGCCGAAATACAGTCAAAATGAGTTGCGTGAGCCACAGGGATGGGTAGAATCGTCGCCCGCCCGGAAAACGGCGGACGCCCGGAACGCTAAGCCGGTGGATGATTCTCTAACGAGGATGCCGCCGGTTTTTTAACCTCTAGGTGTATGATGATCTTTTAACAGAACCAATCGGAAGAGGCCTCGCAATGACACGTTGCGAGGCACTTATATACGAAAAGGAAAGGTAAGAATGTGCGTTGCGTGCCGGAAACGGTGCGCACAATAGGATTCCACTCATCTGGTTTACCAGATTGATGAATCAAGTCAGCCTCATCTTTGGATGAG
>CALAIY010000145.1 GCA_937922595.1 uncultured Verrucomicrobiales bacterium
GAGAGCCGTACTCAGGAAATGACTCCTGATAAAGGGCGTCCCAGCTAGCCTCTGTTCCGCTAACGCAATAGCGAAAAACGGCCTGCAATGCCGAATCATCAGGGAGGCGTGAGAATATCGGGATTTCAGAAGGAGTCATATTACTTTTAGCCGTTCATTTCTGCCATGATACCTGATAAAAACACCTCGTCCTTTTTACCACCACTTCGATGTTTGTCGGACCGGATGGATGCTCCTCCGTAATCTTTGTCCAGCTTCCGTGCTATCTCTCGGGAACCACGGCTTCTTCTAGGGCGGCGGCTAGCTGTGCGTCATCGATGGCTCCTACTAGGTGCATGCGGCGGAGGGAGTGGTCGCGGACTTTGCGGGCGGCTTTGGGGTTGTTTACTGGGTTGTAGGAGCTGGGGCGTTTGATGAGGCCGACTAGGGTTGCGGATTCGGCGAGGGTGAGGGCGCTGGCGGGTTTGCTGTAGTAGCCTTGGGCGGCGGCTTCGATGCCGTAGTAGCTGTTTCCAAAATAGACCTCGTTTAGGTAGTGGGTGAGGATCTGGTCTTTGGTGTATTTTTCCTCGATGCGGCGGGCGAGGAATATCTCGATGGCTTTCTTGGCGAAACGCTCTTCACGGATTTCGTAGGCGTTGCGGGCGAGCTGTTGGGTGAGGGTGCTGGCACCTTCAGCGACTTCGCCTTTGCGGAAGTTTACGAAGGCGGCGCGCCCGATGCCTTTCGGGTCCCAGCCGCCGTGATCGAAGAAGCGGCTATCTTCGGTGGCGGTGAGGGCGTCGATGAGATGTTGGGGAAGGTGGCTGGTCCCGCTGATGAGTTTCGCGTGTTCGCTTCCATCGATGGCGGCGATGTCGTAGGTTTGCGCGGCTTTCCAATAGGGGGCGAGGACGGCGGTACCGATGCCGAGAGCGACGACGCCTGTGATTGCGAATGTACCGAGGAGGCCAGATGCCCAATTTAATTTCTTCGCCCCCATCCTATCTTATTCTAAAATTTCCAGCCTTTGAGCCAGAGGGATTTGGCGATGGCTTCGCGGACGTTTTTGAGCTTTTCGCCGGCGGATTGGCCGGCGTCGGTGTCGTGGCCTTTGGCTTTTCCTAGGAGGCGGCCCATGGCGACGCGTTTGCTGTGGAGCAGCTTTTGGCGGACTTTGGCGAGGTCGCGGAGGTCTTTGTGCTCGGCTTTGAGGGCGCGGTATTCGCGGCGGAGCTTTTCGTATTTCTCGGCTAGACCGAGGCCTTGGCCAATGGGGTTTTCACCGTCGTAGTTGTTGACGATTGCTTTGTTCGGGTAGTCGTGGACTTCGGTGAATTCGTTTTCTTTGAGAACGACGAGTGCTTCTTGGACGACGTCTTCGCGGGAGGAGGCGGCGATGCGGGCGAGCATGCTTTGAAACATTCCGGCGTGGAAGCTGGAGATATTATCCCAGGTGGCGCGGCTGTAGCCTTCGAAGCGTTCGCGGACGGCGGCTTTGGCGAGGGCTTCGTAGCCGATGTCGCGGTAGAGCTGGAGCTGCATGCGGAGGACTTCGCGGACGAGTGGCTCGGGATTGGTGTCCATGGTGTTTTTGCCGTGGACGCGGTATTGGACGAGTTCGCCGGGGAGCAGGGCGAGGCGGCCTGTGATGGCGGCGACGCTGAGGAAGGCGTAATCGTGGCAGTAGCGGTAGCCGAGGAAGGGATTGGCGCGAAGGTAATTGGCGCGGGCGAAGATATTACTGGTGGTGGCGGGGAAATTGGCGGTGCCCATCCATTCGGCGATGTCCATATCGGGGATGGAGCCGGGGGACCAGGCGGCGCGGAACCATTTTGTGCGCGGGTGGTCTTCTGAGAGTGGCTTGCCTTTCCCGTCGATGATCTTGAGCCAGGTGACTACGACGTCGTGCTCGCGGTGTTTCTCGAGGTATTTCTCGCATTTTTCGAGGCGCTTTTTTTCGAAGACGTCGTCGGAATTGAGAATGGCGACGTAATCGCAATCTTCGGCGGCGAGGGTGATGCCGCGGTTGATGGCGTTGTGGGCGCCGAGGTTTTCCTGGGCGTAGAGTTCGAAGCCTTTTTCTTCGAGGAAGTTTTTTTCGAGGACTTTGAGTGAGCCGTCGGTAGAGCCGTCGTCGATGACGATGATGCGCTCGGGTCGGGCGGTCTGATCGAGGACGGATTGGACGGCGGCCGCGATGTATTTCTCGTGGTTATAACAGGGGATGACGACAGCGGTGCGGCTCATGGAGTGGGGACGGGACGGGGCGCACTAGACACTGGCGAGCCACTCTTTCCAAGTGGTGATGTCGAGTGTGGGGGCCGTTTTTTTGGAGAAGAGCCCGCGTTTGGGGGCGGGGGTTTCGAGGCCAAGGGCATCGGGATATTTTTCTTTGCCGAGACGCTCGGCAAGGCGGGCATCAGCGATGGAGCCTGCGGCAAAATCAGGGGCAAGCTTTTGCATGACGCTGCGCGGAAGGATGGGCGAGCGCTCACAGGTGAAGCTGGCTCGGAAGCCCCCGAGCTTGGCGAGAAGCCAAGCGAGGATGAAGGTATCGGAGCGTGCGGCGTGGACACGGGTGATGCGACGCGCTTTTAGCCCGTGCGCTAGGTAGAGTGCTCGGCGGGCATCGCGGTAGAAGGCTTCGCCGGAAACGGCGTTGCCTACTTGGGCGCGGAGTGCATCGATCTTGGAAATTTCGCTGCGGGCGAGGGCTCGGCGCCAACTGGCTTCAAGCACGGTGCCATCGGGAAGCGAAGTGGTGGAAATGGGAGAGATCGAATCCGGGAGGGCGGCGGCTTCTTCGGCGGGGAGGCCATCGAGGAGGTAGACGCAGGCGGGTGGGGCGGGCTGGTGGGGCGGACCGGCGGCGAAGTGGCCGAGAAGCTCGGTGGCGGCGCGGTCGATTGCGAAGGTCTCGGCGACGCGCTTTTTACCGGCAGCTCCCATGGCGATGGCGCGTTCTGGATCGGTGGCGATTTTTTGGAGGGCGGCGGCGAGGGCGGCGGGGTCCTCGGTGGGGACGAGAAAACCGGTCTCACCATCGGCGACCATCTCGGGGTTTCCGACGAAGTCGGTGGCGATGACGGGGAGCCCAGCGGCCATCGCTTCGAGGATGACGGTGGGTAGGATGTCGGTGCCCCCATCTGCTCCGGTGGTGCAGGCGAGCGCGAAGACGTGCGATGTGGCGAGAAGCTGGCGAATCTGATCCTGACTCTGAGATCCTAGTAGGGTGACGTTTTTCCCAGCGGCGAGGGCTTCGATTTCTGAGCGTTGGGGGCCTTCGCCAACGAGGGTGAGTTCAGCTCCGGGGACTTGAGCGACGGCATTAATGAGTGTGGGAAACCCTTTAAAATCGACAAGGCGGCCGATGGAAAGGATGCGGAGTTTTCCGGGAGTGGCAGGCGGAATTGGCTCGGGGAAGCTGGAAGGGTCGATGCCATTATAGACGCGCGCGATTTTACCGGCAGTTTCTGCCTGCGGGCAGAGTTCAGCAAGTTGGGCACGGGAAAAATCGGAGACGGCGATCACTTTCACCGCCTTCTCGGCCATCTCTCGGAGGAGATCATGGCTACCTAGATCAACGAGAAAATCTTTGGCGTGGGCGGTAAAGCTGAAGGGAAAACCGAGCGCGTGGAGAAAGAGAGCCGTGTGAGTAGCGCGATTGGCGAAGTGAACGTGGATGTGGCGCACACCACGCTGGCGAAGGCGATCCGCGAAGGCGAGGGCATTGCGCGCGCGCGTCTCGGCTTTGAAGGAGGCTCCATAGTTCACATCGTGTTCCTCGATAAGAGGGCGGAGTTTTTCCCAGTCTTCCGGAAAGGCCTTGTGGATTTCCTTGATCGCAGGAGATGCGGGCGGGTAAAGCACTTCGGCCTGAAGCGCATCGAGCCGCTCGTGGCGAAAACTATCCGGGGGCGAATTCAGCGATGCGACGACGAGCCCCTCCCCTGCTCGCTCAAGGGCAAGCATTTCCGAATCACAGAAGGTCTGCGAGACGACTGGGTAGCGGGAGTAGAGGTAGGCGATCACAATACGGACTTAAGAGCCGGATCGATAAGGGGGATCGCAGTTTCGCGAAAGCGGTTTTCCAGGTAGTTCTCCCCTCATGAAACCCGAAATTACAACAACCGAAGAAGTCATGTTCTTCGACACGGACTGCGGTCAGGTCGTCCACAACATCGCCTACCTCCGCTGGATCGAGACCGCGAGGACGCGACTAGCTGCAGAAATGGGCATGAAACTACGAGATATGGCCGAAGATGCGCGGTTTCCTGTGGTCCTCCGCACCGAGATCGATTACAAGAAGCCCGCACGGCTGGGGGATGAAGTGAAAATTCATGGCTGGCTGGAGAAAATGGAGCGGGTGCGATTCTGGTGCGCCTTCACTGTGACACGCCCAGAAGATGGAGCACTTCTGATCACCTGCAGGCAATCACTGGCCCTTGTGCAAATGCCCCAGGGAAAACCCCTCAGGCTGCCCGAGGACTGGGAAAAACGCTTTGCCGACTGCTAGCCGAAATTCTCAAAAATATTAAATTCACAAAAAAACATCTCAAATACGAAAAAACACCGCTATTATTATTGCAATAACCTCCAAAAATGGTAAAATTAATGAGAACCACACAGGTTTTTAATAATTTTCCTCACTAACGTGATCCACCCGCTTCGCAAAATTTCAGATCTTCCACCTCTGCAGGAGTTACTTGCAGAGGCTAGGAGCCGCATGTCCCGGAAGGGTTCGGAAGGCCAAGAGCCTACGAACGCCTCATCCCCGCACGCGGCACACTCGGGGTCGGTAGAGGCCGCCCCGAGTTCCTCTTTTCAGCAGCCCACAGCCCCTGCTGCGGCGCCCCCCATTCGCACAAGCACCCCAATTCTCCGGACGACACGGATTGCCACAGCAGAGCGCCCGCCAGTAAAGCAGACGCCCAGAACCAACCTTACCCCTCAAGATCCCTCGTTTATACCAACCACCCCACTACCAGATGGAATGGTACTTTCCGCGTAGCAAAACTTCGCACACTAAGCCTTTTGAAAGATAGGCGATGAATAGGTTCGGGAGCGCCATTCATCATTAAAAACCTATCCTTCAAGCGCAGCTCGACTTATCAAAGTCGAGCTGCTTTTTTTTGCCCACTTTTGCCCACAGATCACAAAAAAAGGGCACTCCGTCTCCGGAGTGCCCTTTGTAATTTGATACTTAAGGAGCCTTAAACTCCATCACCCACGGCGTAGCGGGCGAAGCGACGGACGGTGAGAGTATCACCGATATCCTTGCCTACGGAACCGAGAAGGTCGCCGATCGACTTGTCGCCGTCTTTGATGTAAGCCTGCTCAAGGAGAGCAATCTGGCTGCAATACTTGTCGAGCTTTCCATCGACGATGCGGTCGATGATATTCGCTGGCTTGTCCTTCACCTGATCGACGTAAATCTCACGCTCTTTGGCGAGGATTTGTGGGTCGATCTCATCGCGCGTAATTGCGATCGGTGCGGAAGCCGCGATCTGAAGCGTGATGTCTTTCACAAGATCGCGGAAGGCATCAGCAGAGGTGCTTTCCGCTTTCTCGCAGCCAATTTCCACAAGCACGCCGACTTTGCCAGCGAGGTGGATGTATTTAGCAATCACGCCCTGTGAACCATCAGCCACCGCATAGCGCTGGAAACGACGAAGGGAGATGTTTTCGCCGACTTGGATGAACTTGGCTTTGATTCCCTCTTCGAGAGTGCCGCCTTCATAGCTGGTAGCGAGAATCGCTTCGTTTGTCTCTGCACCAGCACCTTCTTTTACGATTTGCGTGGTGACCGTTCCGACGAATGCCTGGAACTCTTCGTTCTTAGCGACGAAGTCGGTCTCGGTGGTGAATTCAAGGATCGCTCCGACGCGGGAATCGGAATCGAGTGCGGCGTCGATGATGCCTTCTTTGGCCTCACGATCGCCTTTGCTTTCAGCCTTGGCGATGCCCTTCTTACGAAGGACGACTTCAGCCGCCTCGAGGTCGCCATCGGCTTCCTTGAGAGCTGCTTTGCAGTTCATCATCCCCGCGTTTGTTTTGTCGCGGAGTTGCTTGATTAGGGCTGCGGTAATTTCTGCCATTGTTTTATTGGAGGTAAAAGAGTGGGATTAGCCCTTCTTGCGGCCTTCGGAGGCGACAAGGATCGGGTCGATGAGATTCTGGAGAATGATACGGATCGAGCGCATCGCATCGTCATTTGCCGCGATCGGGTAATCGATGAGATCAGGATCTGCATTCGAATCCACAAGGGCGACGATTGGGATCTTGAGGCGGCGAGCTTCAGCCACCGCGATCACTTCACGCGCGGAGTCTACGATCACCACGGCATCGGGCTTTTTGTCCATGCCGCGAATTCCCTGAAGGTTGCGGAAGAGCTTTTTGCGCTCGCGATCGAGTGCAGCGAGTTCCTTCTTGGACATCTTCTTCGCGTCTGGGCTCTTCTCGAGGTCTTCGAGGTAAGCGAGGCGCTTCACGGATTTCTTGATCGTCTCAAGGTTTGTGAGAGTGCCACCGAGCCAGCGGTAGCAGATGAAATATTGTCCGCAGGCTTCAGCAGCCTCTTTCACTGCGTCCTGCGCCTGGCGCTTACAGCCGACAAAGAGGATCTTTTTCCCCTTGGAAGCGAGCTCAGCGAGATAATTGCCCGCTTCGAGGAGCTGCTTTTCGGTTTCCTCAAGGTTGATGAGGTGAATTTTGTTCCTCGGCTGGAGGAGGAACGGCTTCATTCTTGGGTTCCATTTGCGGCTCTGGTGGCCGTAGTGAACGCCTGCGTCGACGAGTTCTTTAAGTAGTGTAGATGCCATTTTTAGGTAGGTCTGGTCATCGCGAGCGCACGGGATGGTGGATGGCTGCCGGTCTGCCGCCCACCCCGCTCAGGCAGTTTCCCCGGAGGGGAGATCTGCACCGATCCGCTAGAATGCGATGGGTGTGTGTTTAGTTTTAAAAATCCCCCTCCAAAAACCGGCACGGCTGGAGCGGGGCGCGGAGTATAAGGGGCTCCCCGAGTGAATCAAGAAACGATTTCTCCAGGAAAAACTCCACAATCTCCCACCCTACGCCGTGATTTCGATTGAAAGCGCCGGGCGCGTGCGGTCATTGTCACCCCATGAGCGACGACACCAAATTCTCCGCCTACGCGCACCCCGAAAAACTCGTGAGCACCGAATGGCTCGCCGCAAACCTCGACGCGCCCAACACCCGGATCGTTGAATCCAACGAAGACATCCTCCTCTACGACACCAACCACATCCCCGGAGCCGTCCACATCGACTGGATCGCAGACCTCAACGACAAGACCATCCGCGACTACGTCTCCCCAGAAGCCTTCGCAGCGCTCTGCGAGCGAAACGGCATCACCCCAGACACCACCGTCATCTTCTACGGCGACAAATCCAATTGGTGGGCAGCCTACGCCCTCTGGGTCTTCGAACTCTACGGCCACACTAATTCCAAGCTCGTCGATGGCGGCAGCGCCAAATGGAAAGCCGAAGGCCGCGAGCTCACCCGCGAAAAGCCCTCCATCACAAACTCCACCTACCCCGTCCCCGGGAAACGCGACGACGCCCGCATCCGCGCCTTCTACCACGAAGCCCTCGCCCACGCCGAAGCCAAAAAGCCCATGGTCGACGTCCGCTCCCCCGGTGAATTCAGCGGAGCCGTCACCCACATGCCCGAATACCCCCAGGAAGGCGTCCTCCGCGGCGGCCACATCCCCGGCGCCAAAAGCTGCCCCTGGTCCACCGCCGCCAATCCCGACGCCACCTTCAAGACCGCCGAAGAACTCCGCAAAATCTACACCGAAGACCTCGCCCTCGGCGACGCCGACGACATCGTCGCCTACTGCCGCATCGGCGAACGCTCCAGCCACACATGGTTCGTCCTCACCTACCTCCTCGGCTACAAAAACGTCCGCAATTACGACGGCTCCTGGACCGAGTGGGGCAACATGGTCCGCTCCCCCATCGAAAAATCCGTGTAACTAGCACCCCTTTCCCTTTCCCCCAGTGTACCCCGGCACCCTCGATAGCATCGTCGACCTCTTCGAGCACCTCCCCGACGAAGAAAAGCGCTCCCTCCTCATCTCCTACGCCGATAGCGCCGATAAATACGGCCCCACAGAAGGCGCCAACTACGACCTCGAAGACATCCGCAAAGACGAAGAATGCACCGACACCGTCGGCATCTTCCTCACCGTCGATGAAGCAGAAGGCAGCGCCTCCGAATTCAAAGTCTCCCTCGGCGGCGAAGTCCAGACGCTCACCCGAGCCATGACCAGCATCCTCTGCCGCTCCCTCGCCGGAGCCACCCCCCAAGAAATCCTAGACTGCCCCGCCGACTTCGTCCCCAAAATCATCGGAGCCGAACTCGTCCGCCAACGCAGCCAGACCGTCTACTACGTCCTCTCCCGCATGAAAGGAGCCGCCAAAGTCTACCTTGCGAGAAAACGCGCCGGGGAAACCGCTTAGCAGTAGCCGAGCCCCCCAAATGCCCCCAGAGCTCTACGCCAAAAAGCGCCGGTTCTGGGGCACCGCCGCCAGCATCTCAGGCGCGCTCGTCTTTATCGCGCCAATGTTAGGCTATGCAGGCACTGTCGTCGGGATGCTAAGCTCATTCGATAAACTCAAATCCGGCGGCGGAGCAAACCCTCAAGCTCTCGCCGACGATATCTCCGTGGCCATGGTCACCACGGCCGGAGGCCTCATCGTCGCCGCACTATCTCTGGTGCTTTGCATCATCTCGCTGATCCGCTTCCACACGCTACCCAAGACCAACCATTCCGGACACTCCGGAGCGCGAGTGCAGTTCGACAAGTGAACATCGGCTTCCCAAGCTGAATACAAGAGTTCGATTCCTCTTTGCCCGCTCCATTTTTAATCTCAAATCGTCTCAGAAAGGTATACAATCGTGAAAATCGACAACCACATTATCATATTTCACGATTCCCATCTATTTTTCGTGAAAATTGATAATCATTATGTCATATTTCACAAATAATGGCACACCCACCGATCATACGCAGAACCTTCCATGACGCGATCTCGAAAGGTTTATCTCGTTCCCCCATCGTCGCCCTCACCGGGCCACGACAGTGCGGAAAGACCACGCTAGCTCGGGAATTCGTCTCGTCCGGATCTGAAAACTATTTTGATCTGGAAGACCCCGAAAGCCTGGCAAGGCTGGAAAACCCAAAAGCCGCACTCTCCCTTCTGCAGGGACTCGTCGTGATCGATGAAATTCAGCGGAAGCCCGAGCTATTCCCTCTGCTCCGGGTGCTCGCAGATCGGGAGAAAAACGATGGCGGGGAAACCCAGTTTCTCATTCTCGGATCCGCATCCCCCTCGATGATCGCCGGAGCATCCGAGTCATTGGCGGGACGTGTCGAAATGATCGAAGTGACCCCCTTCCGAGGCGCCGAACTTCCAGCAGCAGACAAAACCCTCCACTGGACCCGCGGTGGTTTTCCCAGATCATTTTTAGCCAAAGATGCCGACGCCTCAAAAGTGTGGCGAAGAGATTTCATCCAACAATTTCTGGAAAGAGATCTCCCAATGCTCGGCATCAAAGTATCCACGTCGAATCTCCGGCGATTCTGGACGATGCTCGCCCACTACCACGGACAGACCTGGAATGGCTCCGAGCTAGGTGCTTCGCTCGGCCTCAAAAACCAAACCGTCCGCTCCTATCTCGATATCTTCACTGATACATTCATGGTGCGCCAGCTCCAGCCCTGGCATGAAAACCTAAAGAAGCGTCAGGTAAAATCCCCAAAGATCTATTTCAGGGATTCCGGTATCTTCCACACCCTCTTAGGAATTCACACCTTCGAAGACCTCCTAGTCCACCCAAAGCTAGGAGCCTCCTGGGAAGGCTTCGCCATCGAAGAAACCATCCGCGCCACCGCACCCGACGAATGCTATTTCTGGTCCGTCCACAGCGGCCCCGAACTCGATCTCCTCTGCTTCAAAGAAGGCAAGCGCCTAGGCTTCGAAATCAAATACCAAGACGCCCCAAAGATCACCCAATCCATGAGGACCTCCCTAAAACTTCTCAAGCTCGATCACCTCACCGTCGTCTACCCAGGCACGCGCTCCTACATGCTCGATGAAAACATCGAAGTCCGGCCGCTGCACGAAATCATAGGCTGAAAACTCCACCACTTCCGATCTCACCTTTATCTGGGGACACGGCACCACTTTGCGCCAAGAATATGATTCAACCCGCACCGAAGGGAAGCTGCGCATGAAAAAGAAGCCCA
>CALAIY010000146.1 GCA_937922595.1 uncultured Verrucomicrobiales bacterium
TCGCTGAGTAAATTCGCTGGTTGCATCGCCTCTAGCTCCAGCTTGGGCGAAAAACGCAGATGGTTCAGCTTGTGTCCTACCGTTAGCTAGACTACTCCACCCAAGCGAATCGCGGCGAGGAGATGCATCAAAATGGCCTTCGCAGCAAAATTCTCGGAAAAGAGACGCAATCAAGTTGCGGATTCTCGATTCTAATTGTAATAGTCGCCACACGACTAGTTAAAACCGTAGTTTTTTATGTTTCCTAATTTTACTCGAGCCATTGCGGCTGTTTCTTTATTCGCATCATTTGCCACCCTTGCTCATGGTGACTATCTAGGGGTGGGAGGTGAGATCCCAGCGATCAGCCCGTTGTATGCGACTGCTAATGCTCCAGCTAAACAAAGCGAATTGTTGGACATCCTCAATTCAAATGGTTCTCAAGGCTTTCAGTATCGAGGCTTAACTTTCCTAGAAAGTGATGAGTCGCCGAATACTGATACAAACTATTTTATCAACGACGAAGCCGATTCCGCTACTTATGAATACATCGCGCGTGATATTGCTGAATCATCGGCCAACTTTATAGGTCTACTCAACGAGCTTGGTGCTGAAGGCTTCTCATTTGTTATCTCTTATAATCCATTTGGGGGGCCTTCTTTTTACATCTTCGAAAAACAGGTCGGTTCCACTGAGACTTTTTCCTACCGTATTCGGGAATCCCTTAGCACTTCGCTAGAAACCTTGAGTTTGTTACAAAGCCAAGGAGCTGAAGGCTGGGAATGGCTTGGTTTGCGTTCCATCAGCAAGCCTGGAGGGGGCACGTCTCCATATCAATTGTTCCTAAAGCGCTCCAGCCGATCGGATACAGAAACCTTTTCTTACCGAGGGTTAGTGAGGAAAAAGAACGCTGCTGCTGCGCTTTCTCAGCTGAATACTCAGGGATCGGAAGGTTTTCGCTACATTGTTAATCTTCGGAATAGAACGGATTCCGAAATACTGAATATCTTTGTTCGTTCTTCAATGAATCTTTCAAATTACTCTTATTCCGCGGAGCCTCTAGTGCCAACCCGCATGGAGTTCGTAGCTCAGGCTGATGCGCAGGGGGGCAGCGGACGTTACTTTAAAGATTCACAAATTTCCGCAAGTGATCCTCTGGCTTTCGGAAACGTCTATGTTCGTGCTACGATCAGCGCAGGTGGAATCGACATCGCTACCGACGGGCAGATTACATTCACCCCACTCGAATCTGGTAGCTTTCAGCTCCAGACCTCCACGGGGCTTCAGTCCTGGACGAATTCCGGAGCTGCGCAAATGGGCACGGCAGGGGCAGCTATTACTTTTAACCCAGGGGTATCAGGCACCCGTCGCTTCTTCCGCGTCATTTCCCAATAACGTCTCACGGATTCACCACTCGATAAAACCGCCGCCCGGGGAGTTCCTCCTCGGGTGTCGGGTCGGTGATTTCCACGTTTCCTAAATCGTCAGCGCTACTTTCGGCGATTAAGTCCCAATCGCTAAGATTCTCCGATGCCTCAAGACGAACGCGTGAGCCGGGAGTCGCTGTGACAGTTAATAAAGGTGTTTTCCCATTGGGCGACAGTGAGAGAGTCAATGTGGGGAGAGTCTTTTCGGATAGAGCCGTGTCCGGTGGAGTCGTATCTGGTAGTGCACTTGCTGCAGCTACCTGCACGCTCACTGCGTCACTTTCGGCTTCGTTGCCAAAATTATCGATCGCCACGGCGTGGAGCTGGTGAATTCCGGCTCCTAGGCCACTTACTCGCAGCGCATAGGGGAAATCCACATCGCTGTGGAGAAGGCGAGTGCCATCGTAAAAGTCCACCTGCGATATATGGCCGTCTTCGTCCCGTGCCGTGGCAAGTAGGATCAAGCTTCCGCTCGTTGGGGTAATGCCCTCACCACCAATTTTGGTGAGAATAATTTTGGGAGGAAGGTTCTGCGAAGACAGGAATTGAAATTCCTCGGATGGTGCGCTCTCCATCCCCTCATCATTATAGGCGGTAAGCACGACGAAATAGGCAGTGTTTTCAGCGAGTCCTGTCACCGTTACGGAAGTCGTATTCCCCATGTCGAGCATTGCTGGGTAAGATCCGCTCGCAGTGCCGTAGTAGAGGCGGTATCCAGCCACTCCGTCTGTCTCCGGGTTTGCGTTCCAGATGAGATCAGCGGTTGCGTTTCCAGTGGGGAGTTCGCCTTCTGCTTCGGTGCCATCCCCATCTTCATTGCCATCACCGTCTGGATTGGTCTCGCTGCCGTCATTGGACTCGTCCGTCTCTTCCTCTGAATCGTCGTCGTCTGTCTCCTCTGAAATGGCTGGCGTTGTAAATTCGAATTCCTCCGAAAAATCGCTCTCTAGGCCATCCTGATTATAGGCGGTAAGAGCGATAAAGTAGCGTGAATCATCGCCGAGATTCGTGATTACCGCTGAGCTCGCGTTCCCTACATCATCGGTATTCTCGTAGTGGCCACTCGTAATGCCGTAGTGGAGTCTATATCCTGCGACGTTCTCTTCGCTCGGATTTGCGTTCCAGGCGACCTCCACTTCGGCAGCCTCAAGTGATGAGGCCACAGGCGCCGATACCGCTATGGTACCGAGAAGCCCGAGCATGGTGGGTCTGATTCGCAGACGCAAAGCGGCTGGAAAAGCTGAGAAAAATGACATATGCGGGAGGTCGCACCAGCGCCCGTGAGGGCACCAGTGCTGGGGGATGAGCGGCGGCCTCCTTTCAGAAGCCAACCAACGAGTGTTCGACTAGAATGTATCATAATTATGGTTTTTATGAAGTGTTATTTCGCAATTCTTGTATTTTTTGTGACCTTTAATTACCTCATCGCTTGGATGTCTGGTTGTGAGTGCTTAGAACTAAAGAGGCTGGAGTGATTTGAGGTTCCCATTTTCGATGGATTCGTAACTGGCTCATTATCAGTGATATTAAGGAATTGTTATTTATTGTAATATCAAAACCATTTAGCTCTGTGCATGGTTATGAATTACAAATGATCAACAATTCAGAATTTTTCAGGTAGGTTATTTATCCGTATTCCTGTGGTCATCGCACGAGTGTGTCGCAGGCATGAAAAAACCCCAGGCCCGGCTGAAAGCCGGATCTGGGGTGTGAAATCGAGAGTGGAATGGGAGTTTAGGCGGCGCTTAGAAGCCGTTTTTTCTGATCAGCCATTCTCACAAGGAACATGATCAGAAAAATGAGGGAGGCGATCCCTGTGACGAAATTTACCAATGGGATAATCGAGGCAACTGAGGTGATCGCCAACCACAGCCCGATTTTCTCACCCGCGTCGCCGGCATCCGTGATTCCTTTGGCTTCAAGTGCTTTTCGGTAGGATCGCCCAAGCCCAGGATATACGACGAACATCCAATAGAGGTTAAAAAAGGGGATGAGAAGCATCCATACCTTCCCGGGTGGGTTGAATTCACGGTATTCGGACGCGATTGCTTCATAATGCTTCTGCAGTGTGAGCATTATGAAGATTAGGACGGCAAGGCCAATGAGCATCATAACAAGCCCCATGATTCCTCCCATGAGTGCTGCTGCCGCCTCAGCTCCGCCAAATTCAGGTATTTCAGGTGTGGTTTCTTCCATTTTTTTATTTTGTTGTGCCTAGAATGATGCCCCAGCTTCGGGGAAAACTAGGGCGAAAAAGCGCTCTTTCGTCCACCTCCAAATCGCCCCAAATTCCCTTTGACACATGAGGCAAGACCGCTAGTCTACGCGTCCCTCCGCCCCGGACAAGATCGGCGGTTTCTTTGGACACCCGCTCGTCGGCTCCTGAGAGACCAATTTTCTTTTCCAAAAGCTGAGGGAAAAACAGACTCTAAGATCGTCGCTCGCGTAGCTCAGCGGTAGAGCACTTCCTTGGTAAGGAAGAGGTCACGGGTTCAATTCCCGTCGCGAGCTCCATTGTCTTTCTTACAGTCCTTCCCAAACAAAACAAACAACCACAAAGTAATACCCGCTAACCGCAGAACCGGAGACGGTCCTCCCGAGGCACCACCCAACTAGCTACCATGGCCAAGGAAGCATTCGAACGCACAAAGCCGCACGTAAACATCGGCACCATCGGTCACGTTGACCACGGCAAGACCACTCTTACTGCTGCAATCACAGACTGTCTCGCAGACAAAGGATTCGCTGAAAAGCGTAACTATGCCGACATCGACGCAGCACCAGAAGAGCGCGAGCGCGGTATCACTATCTCTACGGCACACGTAGAATACGAGACCGACACACGTCACTACGCACACGTCGACTGCCCTGGGCACGCCGACTACGTGAAAAACATGATTACCGGAGCCGCCCAGATGGACGGTGGTATTCTCGTCGTTAGCGCTGCTGATGGCCCAATGCCTCAGACTCGTGAGCACATCCTTCTTGCTCGCCAGGTCGGAGTTCCTTCACTCGTAGTTTTCCTGAATAAGGTTGACCAGGTTGATGACGCTGAGCTCCTTGAGCTCGTCGAGATGGAGATTCGCGATCTTCTCAGCCAGTACGAATTCCCAGGCGATGATATCCCAATCGTTGCCGGTTCCGCCCTCAAGGCTCTCGAAGGAGATGCTACGCAGCGCGAAAATATTATTAAGCTCATGCAGGCAGTGGATGATTACATCCCACTCCCTGAGCGTCCCGTCGACGGAACGTTCCTCATGCCTATCGAGGACGTGTTCTCGATTGAAGGTCGTGGAACGGTCGCCACCGGTCGTATCGAGCGTGGTATCCTCAAGAAGATGGAAGAAGTTGAGATCGTCGGAATTCGTGACACCACGAAGACTACGATCACTGACATCGAAATGTTCCGTAAGCTTCTCGACGAAGGTCGTGCCGGTGACAACGTAGGTCTTCTTCTTCGTGGAACGAAGAAAGACGATCTTGAGCGTGGTCAGGTGGTTGCCAAGCCTGGCACCATCACACCGCACAAGCACTTCAAATCCGAGATCTACGTTCTTTCCAAGGACGAGGGTGGCCGTCACACGCCGTTCTTCTCGAACTATCGCCCACAGTTTTACTTCCGCACCACGGACGTAACCGGTTCCATCAAGCTCCCCGACGGAGTTGAGATGGTGATGCCTGGTGACACCGTCACAATGGAAGTTGAGCTCATCACGCCAATCGCCATGGACAAGGCACTCCGCTTCGCTATCCGCGAAGGTGGACGCACTGTCGGTGCCGGCGCGATCTCCGATATCCTCGACTAATCGAAGCGGTTCAATCCGCTTGATTCACCTGGAAAGCAGGGTGCGCCAGTCGCACCCTGCTTTTCCGCTCTCAGCGGGAAGTGGTTTCGCTTGCGCGAAACATCCTTACCGTCTAAAAATCCTCCCCGCCACATGTGGTGGGACTCTGTCTGACAGAGGGCAATAGCTCAATTGGTAGAGTAGTGGTTTCCAAAACCATTGGTTGTGGGTTCGAGTCCCGCTTGCCCTGCCAGACAATTTCTTTCTCACTTTCGTAATCCTTTTTTCACTCGTTTCCCGCGATGCTTTCCAAGATCACCAAATTTTTCACCGAGGTTTCGGTGGAGCTACGCAAAGCCACCTGGCCTTGGGATCCCAAGGAAAAAGGATTTAAAAAGTACAAAGAACTCATCGATTCCACGATCGTCGTATTCGTCGCCATGATGCTCCTCGGGGGCTTCGTCGCAGCAACAGACATCGTCATGAATAACGTGATGAAGGCGCTCAACGCCATTTTCTAAGATAAAGAGTATCCCTCTCTTTTTTCAATTTTCCCTTCCCTAATTTTTTCGCTCCCTAATGGCTGTCCCTGCACCCAACGACCAGTGGTTCGCTGTCCACGTCCTCTCCGGCCAGGAGAATAAAGTGCGTGAGAATATCAAGCGCCGCATGATCTCTGAGGAGATGACTGAGTATATCTTCCAGGTACTCGTCCCCACCGAGCGTGTCTCCGAAGTGCGCGGCGGCAAGAAGATGGAGACGAATCGCAAGATCTATCCTGGCTACGTCATTGTGAACATGCACCTTCTCGAAGACGAAGGCGGCATGGTAGATCGCACCTGGTATTTCATTCAGGAAACGCCCGGCGTCATCAAATTCGCCGGGACCAAAGATAAGCCGATGTCGATGCGCAAGCGCGAGGTCGATAGCATGCTTTCCCAAATCACCGAGCAAGAAGGCGCGGTGAAACCCAAAATTGCATTCGAGGTGGGCGATACCGTCCGCGTTGCCGATGGTCCTTTCGAAGGCCAAAACGGCATCGTCGAAGAAATCGATCCCGAAGCAGGAAAACTCAGAGTGGCCGTCACTATTTTCGGTCGCTCCCAACCCGTCGAGATCGGCTACTGGCAGGTCGAGAAAGGCTAGGGGACTTCACCTCCCCGGATCGGCTCGCTGCAAAGCATAGCAGGCCGCGATTACACAACACACAACCGCTTAAAGTATCCTAAGAAACCATGGCTAAAGAAGTCGTCAAAACTCTCAAGCTGCAGATCGCTGCAGGCAAAGCAAATCCATCTCCACCCGTCGGTCCTGCCCTCGGTCAGGCTGGCGTGAACATCATGGAATTCTGCAAGGCGTTCAACGCCGCTACGCAGAAGCAGGACGGCGACGTCCTTCCAGTAGTAATCTCCGTCTTTAAGGACAAGAGCTTCACCTTCATCACAAAGCAGCCGCCCGCAGCTGCCCTTCTTAAGAAGGCCGCTGGCATCGCTTCAGGCTCTGGTGAGCCAAACAAGAAGAAGGTCGCTAAGCTCACTCGCGCCCAGCTCGCTGATGTGGCCAAGCAAAAGATGCCCGATTTTAATACCACCGACATGGACGCCGCAATTCGGATCCTTGCCGGCACTGCCCGCCAAATGGGCATCGAGACAGAAATCTAATTTTCTTTCAAACCGAAACCAAACCCATAAGCAGGAGGGCAATTTCAAAGCCCGCACGCACTGCACCCCAATATGCCTAAGAAACGCAGCAAGCGCTATCGCGCAGCAGCCAAGCTCGTCGACGACGAGAAAATCTACTCCCTCGCGGAAGCCGTCGGCACCCTCAAGAAGCTCCCCGTCCCGAAATTTGACCAATCGGTCACTGTCTCGATGCACCTCGGAGTTGATCCTCGTAAGTCGGATCAGATGGTTCGCGGCACCTGCCCGCTCCCACACGGAAGTGGTAAGGAAGTAAAAGTCCTCGTCTTCGCTACCGGTGACGCTGCCAAAGCAGCAGAAGCTGCCGGTGCAGAATTCGTCGGTTTTGATGATCTTATCGAAAAAGTCAAAGGCGGGTTCACCGGTTTTGATGTTGCTGTCGCAACTCCAGACGCCATGGGCGAAGTCCGTAAGCTTGGAAGACAGCTTGGACCCCGTGGCCTCATGCCAAACCCAAAAACGGGCACCGTCACTAATGACGTCGCCGATGCCATCAAGGCAGTGAAAGCCGGACGCGTCGATTACAAGATCGACCGTGGTGGCACCGTCGCCGTGGCTGTTGGAAAAGTCTCCTTCCCGGAAGACCAGCTCCAGGAAAATGCCCAGGCGATCATTGATTCCATCCTTCGTGCAAAGCCAGCGTCCGCTAAAGGCCGCTACGTGAAAAGCACCCACCTCGCCGCGACAATGTCGCCCGGGTTCACCCTCGATTCATCCAGCTACAACGCTGTTTAAACCGCCCAACGCTAGAAATACAAAAGAATGAAAGCGGACAACCAAGTTTTTATTGATCAGATCGTCGAGCGCATCAACGCCTCGCCCTTCCTCATCGTCGTCGATTACACCGGCCTCACCGTCGGGCAGTTTACGGAATTCCGTGACAAGCTCCGTGAAAACGGTGCTCACTGTCAGGTCGCAAAGAATAGCTACGTCAAGCGTGCTGCCACTACGGCAGAGCTTCCAGAAGGCCTCTCTGATCTCCTCGTCGGCCAGACCGCCGTCATCACGGGAGAGTCCGACGTCGTCGGCGCAGCTAAAGCGATCAAGGATTTCGCCAAGACAACGGAAAAGCCGGAAGTAAAAGGTGGCGTCCTCGATGGAGCCATTCTCGACGTGGCCGGGATCTCCCAGCTCGCCGATCTTCCAAGCCGCGAAGCTCTGCTTTCGCAGCTCCTCGGCCTTCTCAGCCAGCCTGCAACTTCGCTTGCTCGCATCCTCAACGAGCCGGGCGCATCACTCGCCCGCGTCCTCCAGGCGAAAGCCGACCAGGGCTAAGCTTCAAAAACACTCTGAACAGATCGGGCGGCGGCTTCCAGGCCAAATCCCGTGCACACATAAAACACACAATCGGTTCCTCGTCGGAAGGCAGGCATGCCCCCTGAAATGCCCCGGTGCTCCGGGACGCGACGATACCACCCAAATACAATGGCAGACCTAGACAAAATCGTAGACGAACTGAGCGGCATGACCGTTCTCGAAGTAGCTGACCTCGTGAAAGCACTCGAAGAAAAGTGGGGCGTAAGCGCCGCAGCACCCGTGGCAGTAGCCGCAGCTGGTGGTGGCGGAGACGCAGCACCTACTGAAGAGAAAACCGAATTTGACGTGATCCTCACGGAAGCCGGTGGCAACAAGATTGCCGTCATTAAGGAAGTCCGCGGCGCAGTCGCAGGACTTGGCCTTGCCGATGCTAAAAAGCTCGTCGAGTCCGCTCCAGCTCCCCTCAAAGAGGGTGTTTCCAAAGAGGAAGCCGAAGAACTCAAGACCAAGATGGAGGCCGCAGGCGCCAAAGTCGAGATCAAGTAGTCTCTTCCCGCTCACTCACGAAACCGGTATCTGGATTTTCCAGATACCGGTTTTTTTTTGTTAAAAAATCACCGTCGTCGAGGGCGCTCGCGAGCTCTTTTCAATAAAGCGCGCCCTTCAATCCCGCTTGCCCGAGATTTTGCCCGAGACTGCTCCGCCATAGCATCGACAAACGCTCCGGCTCCATAAACGATTGCCCCAGCAATTAGCGAAGCTCCCCCGGCATGTGGAGGAATCACTCCAGGAATTCCTTCCTCCCATTCGGCCCCCCGATTTCGTCGAGATCGAGCCGAAGGCATTCGAGGAACCTCGTCGCACACCCACTCCACGTAACGCGCAATCGCGTGCTCCGCCTCCTCAATTGAGGCATTCATCAGTAAGCATACCCCAGCAACGGCTTCGGCACGCGTTCCACGCTCCGCCATGAATGCGCCGCACCAAGGCCAAAACCGTGCAGACTTCGCGAGCCCTTGGTATTCAGCAAAGCGCTCCACCTCTCGAGCCGCCTCCAGCACCGCGCGGCGGTCATTACTGTCGATGAGTGTGCTCTGAAATCGCTCCTCCCACGCCGTGCCCGATCGCGAAGCTCGGCGGTTTGCCCACTTAGAATAGCGTAGTTTCACCTCTTTCATAAATAGCCCGAGATCGTGCATACGCGCCAGATACCGCCCACGCTCCCCGAGCTTCTTTTTCGTCTCAAGCACATCCCAGCGCTCTTCCGCCTCGCGCTCTCCATAAAGTACCTCAAGCCTTCTTCGCAGCTCCGTATCATCGACCGTCGCATCTGCTGTTTTCTTATTAGGAACTCGCACAAGTAGCCTCACCTCATCCTCGCCGAGGCAATAAGTAAGCACCTCAACCCCAGCAAATTCAGCCCCCTTAAAGAGGCCGCGCAAAAATACATTTCGCTCCATTCCTCCAAACATCCGAGCGCTCTGCAAAACACGCGTGGACACGAGGTAAACGTGTGATTGCCCCGGGACTCCAGTAACACGAGGTAACCTCATGATCCAAGCTCCTTCCCAGAGTAAAATAGGCTATCACCTAAAATTCCCACAAAATGCACATCGCCGCATCGAAAATTCTCTTCGGAGAGATAGAAGCTATCGCAAACTGTAATCAACATCATCCTCCACCAATACTCATATAATTGGTGACTGTCACCAATTAATTTAGCGGGTTTGAAGGTGTGGTGATTGGCGTGAGTATTGAAGGGAGATTTTGGGGAGGGATTTCAAGTTTTTAGTTTTTGTGTCTGTTTTCAGGGGTTAGGCGATGGCTACTGCGATTTCGTCGGCTAGGGGGCGTCCTGTTTCGGTGAGGATGATGTGTGTTTTGGAAATGGTTGCTAGTTCGGAGGGGATATCTGGAGTTTTGCTTAGATGTTTTAATGGGAGGCCTTCGGATGTTCGTAGGAGGAGGGCGATTCGTTCGAGGGTGAAATCTGTTGGGGTGAGAGTCTCGGTTTCATGGGTGGGGTTTTGGCGGTGGATGTAGGAGTTGGTGTCTGGAATATTTGTCCAGCGGTGGGGGCGAACGGTGGAGACGGCTCCGGGGCCGAGGCCGAGATAGTCGGCGCCTTTCCAGTAGGCTTGGTTGTGTCGTGAGCGGTGCTGGGGTTTTGCGTAGTTGCTGATTTCGTAGTGGTCGTAGCCTAGTTTCGTGAGGTGGCGAGAGGCGTGGTGGTAGTGGTCGGCGTCGCGATCGCCGTCAGCGGAGAAGGTTCCGGATTTGAGCTGTTGGAAGAAGGCGGTGTCTTCTTCGTAGGTGAGGTTGTATGCGGAGAGGTGATCGGGCTCGAGTGAAGTCGCGGCGATTAGTGTTTCGGACCAACTCTTGAGGGATTGGCCGGGGATGGAGAACATGAGGTCGATACTGACTGAGGAGATATCGGCTTCGCGGAGGTGATTGTAAGCGGCGGTGGCTTCTTTGGGGGAATGGTCGCGGCCTAGAGTTTGGAGCACGAGGGGGGTGAAGCTTTGAATTCCGAGGCTGACACGGGTGATCCCGTGCTCTTTCATGAGGCGGGCTTTGGAGATCCCGAAAGTGGCGGGGTTTGCCTCAAGCGACCATTCTTTGAGGTGAGAGAGGTCTAGCCTTGAGGTTAAACCGCTGAGTAGTGAGGCGAGGTGTTTTTCGGAGAGGAGGCTGGGGGTGCCGCCTCCTAGATAGATAGTTTCAGGAATGATGGGGATGCCGAGAGTGTGTTGCCTGAAATCAAGTTCGGCGAGGAGCGCGCTGACAAATGCGGTTTGGTCGGTGGCTCCAGGTTTGTGTTTGTAAAAATTACAGTATGGGCAGATGCGGTGGCAGAAGGGGACGTGGATGTAAAGGTGCCGGATCATCTACTGGATGTGAATGGAGTGGAGCGTGTGGGCTTACTTTTCTTCGTGGTAGTAAATTTTGATGAACTTCATGTGCTTGGATGGTTCGAAGCCTTTTTCGAGGAAGGCTTCGGATTTATCGAGGAATTTTGCGCTGAAGCGGATATCGACGCCGGTGTCTAGCTTGAGGCGGCTTTTGATTTTGGCTTTGGCTTTTTTGGCTGCGGCTTTGTCGGGGGTGAAGGCGTCGGAGACTTCTTGGCCGCTTTCTTCTTCGAAGGCGTTTTTGAAGTTTTTGAATTGCTCTACGACTTTGGGTTCTTTGAGGGCGGTTTCTTCGAATTCGGTGACGTTGAAGTCGTCTGCTTCGGTGAGGTAGGAGACGGCGCGGTTGGCTACGGCGACGCGTTCTTCGGGGGCTACTTCTTCGGGGAGGCCTTGCTCGGCGAATTTGGTGCAGAGTTCGGCGTAGCGTTTGGTGTGGTAGTTGTCGTCTTTGATGGGGGCGATGTTGAGGAAGTCGCGGTTCCAGAAGTGGGGGCTGTTTCCGGATTTATCGAAGCGGTAGACGGTGTAGCCGTCTTCGGAGCCGTGTTGGATGATGAGGGCTCCTTTGTCGATTTTGTCGGGGTAGATGCCTTGTTGGGTTTTGAGGGAAAGGTCGCCGGAGTCGTCGACGGAGATCTGGAGGAAGGGGACTTTGCTTTCCGATTTGATGATACTGATGGCGTGGACGTTTTCACCGGCGGCGGTGACGTCGGAGATGAGGGCGGTGCAGAGGTCGCCTGATTTGATGTTTGGGTGATTGGATTTGGCGTAGAGGTGCTTGGCGATGTGGGAACCGTTTTCGATGAGGATTTCGGAGTTTTCGGGGTTTTCGAAGATGGCTTTGGCGTAGCCGTAGACTTCGTTGGCGGTGATATCGGAGTGGTGGTGGAAGTGGTGGGGCTCGTCTGTTTTGAAGGATTTGAGAAAACAGTGGGTGAGTAGCTCGGCGTCTTCTCCGGAGAAGCGGCAGAGGGTCTTGCTGGTCTGGAGGGGTTCTTCTTTTAGGGGGTTGCCGACTTTGGCGAGCGCCATGGCTTCGAGTTTCGCGGTGTTGAAGGAGACGGAGAGGGACATAGATGAAGGGAGATGGGGAAGGGGGAGAAGGAAACCGGGTCTCGGGGATTGATTCTTCGGTCGGTCGGGCGATGTGAGCAAGTGCCGCTGATAAAATCATCATATAATGCCCCGTGGTGGGGGAGGTCGGGGCATGTGCAGACGGTGCTTGCTGCTGGGGGGGTGGG
>CALAIY010000147.1 GCA_937922595.1 uncultured Verrucomicrobiales bacterium
CGCTACCACCATGGGAGACTCCAGGATGGATGTCGCAGGAGCGCCCCCGATCACCATAATATATTCAGTACCCGCCCTTGCCACTGGTGCGATCTGATCGAAGCCAGCATCGCGTGCCCCATTTGAGTTGGGAGAGTCTAGGAAAGAAGACGTGCTCACCGTGATAGGCTTATCTGAGCTTACGCGCGTCCCATTAAAATCGTTGATTCCAGCAGTCATCCCATCCGCTGCTAGAAATTCGTGCCGCAGTCCGATGGAGTATGTCTCACCGGCATCGAGGGTCACGCTTATCGGATCCGTGGTAAGAGGAGTTCCTGATGCTGGAGGCCGAGTGGATGGCGATCCGGGCGCACCCCGGCTGACGACTACACCCGGTTTAAAATCATCGAATGTAACTACCGTGCCATCTTCGGTCGCCATCACGCTGATCGCTTGGTTTCGGTAGTTCTGCCTGCCAAAGTTAGTTTCAAGGGATCTCATGAAGCCCGCGCGGAACTCAGTGCCAAGTGCAGCACACCCTTTTGAGGTGAGCGATGCCCCCTGAGACCTCGAACGTTGGCGTAAATTCACAAATACCGGCTCCTTTGCCGTAACGATAAAGCCCTCGGTTAGAATCTGGTTAAGTTGCTCATTATCAATAATACCACCCGAAGTCCCTGCCACGGTGGGAAGAAATGTCCCATTGTTTGCAGCAAGATCACCAGCTTTGAAATTGATGGGGGCACTATTAGAAACCGTAGTATTGAGAATTACGTTTCCAGCTCCATCCGTAACCTGAACCGGTACCGCCCCGGTAGATGGCGTTGTAATCACGATAAAATGATCTCCAATATTCGATGTGCTTGCACCTGTTCCGCTTGCGTTAGTCACCGCCGGCGGCAGCCAGTGCATCGTATCTAACTGCGCCTCCAAAGAACTCGCCATGAAAGCGAGCAGCAGGCTACATCCAGTAACCAGAAGTCCTCGATTCCTCTTCCAAGGCAGTTTGTTACAAGAAGATAGTAACGGCAATAGCTTAGACAGTATGATCATAAAAAAATCTCAGATAACTAGATCACCCCTATTAATCACAGATTGTGATATCATCAGGAACCAAATCTGGCACCTGAAGGGACATTCATAAGAAAACGCGAATGATGGCAGACTCATCTTTTTCACATGCTCATTATTATTATTTATATATCAGCAAAATCATCAAGTCTATGGAATTTCTAATTTATATTTTAACTAGTCTAATTAAAAATGTGACGCTAGACACCAATCATTATACACTATCGAAGCATTACTGAGACTTGATAATGAGCACAATCAGCTAGCACTCACCCACCACACAACTTTATCGAATCTGAATCTAGAAAATGAAACCCATGCTCACTTAGGAAAACATAAGCCGACAACCATAAAGCGCTCCATTCCGCATCGCTACTTTGAGTAGCGCCCCCCTTTCCGATGTTCACTCGACCACAACACGAGAAGACCCACCTTTACCACTCTCCCCCCCTCGGAAGACTCGCGCTACTTCTTCTTCACGCTCCTCTTCTTCTTTGGAGGTGCCGGATTTTCGGCAAGCCACTTTTTGTATGCGGGGCGCATCTTATCGTATTCTGGGTTTATCGCACGGTCGCCCCACCGCTTTAGGGCGCTTAGGAGACCGGCTTCAGATTCGATTTTTTGGCCTTGGTCTCCAGTTTTGGTGATCCATGAGGTAAGGATTTCGCGGTGGCGGGCCAGTTGATCTTGGTGCGCAGGGTCTCCCGCGAGATTGTTGATCTCGTGGGGGTCATTAGCGAGATCGTAGAGTTCTTCAGCAGGCTTGGTTTCGCCGAAGAAAAGAAGCTGGGTCTGATTCATCTCGCCTGCGGCCATCATTCGGCGAAGCTCGATCGACACCGGCCACTTGTCCTTGTAGCTTGGGTTCATATACGGACGGTCGGTGAGATAGTTTTTAAGATACTTATACTTCGGCGTCACCACCGCACGGATTCGTTCATAGGTGTAATCGCAGCGGTCACGTGCAGCGATAATGAATTCGCGAGGGGTATAATTTTCTGCGAGAAAATTACGCCCTTCCATTTTCTCGGGAATGGAAATTCCAGCAACGGCAAGGGAGGCGGCAGAAATATCGATCCCGTTCACCAAATCATCTCTTACGTCCCCTCCTTCAATCCCTGCCCCAGCCACAATGCAGGGCATCCGAATCCCTCCTTCATAAAGATACTGCTTATGTCGATGGAGCCCGTAGCCATGATCGGAAAAAAGAAAAATGACAGTGTTCTCGTAGAGACCATCACGCTTCAGAGCCTCGATGACCTGACCCACCTGACGATCCGTTTCCAAGAGACAATCGTAATGGTGCGCGATCTCCTCTCTCACGAGTGGAATATCGGGATAGTAGGGTGGCACTTTCACCGCAGCGCGGTCGGTCACTTTCGTCGCACGCCTTCCGAGCTTCCCCCCAGCTAATTGCACCTGGGCGAAAAACGGCTGCCCTTCTCCTCTTCCCCTCCAGGCGGGCGTATCGAGCGCTGCATCTTTTTTGATATAGGATTGGCTGTCATAAAATGCATCAGCGGACCACTCGAAGTTGTAATCATTCTTATCAATTCCGGAAGTCGCGCTGTAATACCCAGCCTCACGGAAAAGAATCGGAATTGGGGTAATTCCTTTTTCAAGAATATTCTTATCGTAATCATCCCCCATCGACATCCCACGAAATTCGGCGCGGCAGCTCCGGTGGTGATGCGCCCCAATGCTCGTCTGCATCATTCCAGTAGCGATCGCCGAACGCGTTGCCGAGCATACTCCCGCAGGAACGTAAAAGCGGTCGAATCGAGTTCCCCCTGCCGCCAAGGCGTCGATATTTGGCGTCTCGATAAGTGTCTCTCCGTAGCAGCTAAACCAACCACTTACATCTTCCAGGTAAATCCATAGGACATTTTTCTTCGCGACCTCTTCTGCTCTCGCGAGGCCAATCGTGATGCACAGGAATACTAAGAATAGTGATTTCATAATTTCATTCAGGAGGAGTTTCGTCAGGCTTTTCAGGCACTGGCCGCTTTATACGATGCCCAGATTTCGCTAAGATTTCGATATACATTTCCGGCCACGTCGCAGCTACCGCAGCATCGATCATCCCAATCACCTCCTTTTCATGGCACGTTTCCGCAGATTCCTCGCTCTGCCCCGTTCGACAATCAAAATCCCAGAAATCCACATCCTCGGGAAGTTCTTTTCTCCGCGAGCGCTTAAAATACTTCCGGACTTTGAATTTGATACCTTCCACCACGCGCGCAGGCGCATGGCGGGGATGAGTGAGCGAAAAAGTTTGTTTCATTAGGAATCTCGACAGTCATCGCCTTACGGCTGAGGATCAAGCTATGAGCATCCCCACGCTTCTCACCCTGCTTGGTCTCACCAGTGCCTTCATCCACACCGCTGTGGCGGAAACTCGCGCCACCGGCGAGGCGAAAGTCTGGCACACCGTGACCCTCACCTTCGAAGGCCCTGAGACGAACGAGGCTGCCACACCGAATCCTTTCACCGACTATCGCCTCGAAGTCACCTTTACTCAGGGTGAGCGCCGCTATCAGATCCCCGGTTTCTGGGCAGCCGATGGCGACGCGGCGAACTCCTCCGCCTCCGCGGGAAACTGCTGGCGCGTCCACTTTTCCCCCGATTCCCCAGGAGACTGGATCTGGACCGCCTCCTTCCGCCAAGCACGAGGCATCGCCACCTCCGATGCCCCTGAAACCGGCACACCAATCGCTCCTATCGATGGCACTACCGGCCGCCTCAGCATCGCGCCTTCAGACAAAGCCGCCCCCGACCTCCGCGCCCTCGGCCGCCTCGAATACGATGGCACCCGCTATCTCCGCACTCGGGGAAACAACCAAATCTTCCTCAAAGCAGGAGCTGATGCCCCAGAAAATTTCCTCGCCTATTCCGATTTCGACGGAGCCTTCGCCACCGACGGCATCCGAGACAACCACATCAAAACCTGGGAACCCCACATCCTGGATTGGAGCGCAAGCGACCCCACATGGAAAGGCGGAAAAGGTAAAGGCATCATTGGAGCACTCAATTACCTCGCCTCCAAAGGAATGAACGCCGTCTCCTTTCTCACCATGAATATTGGCGGAGATGATCGCAACGTCTTCCCCTACCTCACCTACGAAGACAGGGATCGCTTCGACGTCTCACGCCTCGCCCAATGGGAAATCGTTTTCGAACACGCCAGTGCCAAAGGCCTCTTTCTTCACTTCAAAACTCAGGAGACCGAAAACGAATGCCTCCTCGATGGCGGCGACACAGGCCCCCAGCGGAAGCTCTACTACCGAGAGCTCATCGCCCGCTTCGCCCATCACCCCGCCCTCAATTGGAACCTCGGCGAAGAAAACGGCAAGTGGCGTGGAGACCACCGCCACGAAGCCTACCAAAACACCGCCCAGCGCATCGCCATGGCTGCCTACTTTGCCAAAAACGATCCCTACAAGCACCCCATCGTCTGCCACAACGGCCAATCGCCCGCTGATCTCTACGGCGAAAAATCCGCCCTCACCGGCTGGTCTCTCCAGACTAGTAAAAAGGACTTCCGAAACGTCCACCGCTCCACCCTCAGAATCCTCAAAGCCTCCGCCAAAACAGGTAAACCATGGGCCGTCGCCTGCGATGAGCCCGGCGACGCAAGCTATAGCCTCGTACCCGATGCTATAGACCCCGAGCACAATGATGCCCGAACCAACGCCCTCTGGGGCGTGTTTCTCGCCGGAGGTTGGGGAATCGAATGGTACTTCGGCTACAAACACGATCACTCCGATCTCAGCTGCCAGGACTACCGCTCCCGCGATATCATGTGGAATCAATCCGCCCACGCCCTCCACTTCCTCCGTAGCAACAACCTACCACTCGCAGAAATGAACTGCGATGATTCCCTCCTCGAAGGTTCAGAAGGCTTCTGCCTCGCAAAACCCGGTGAGACCTACGTCATCCTTCTCAAAAAAACCGAAAAAGAAATCCACCCTGGATCTAAGCAACTACGAAAGCTCGAGCTTCACCATAGAATGGCATGATCCAAGAAACGGTGGGGACCTCCAAAGCAAGAACAGCGTAGCAGGAGGAAGCAAAGTCTCCCTTGGCCGCCCCCCTTCCGAAATAGAAAAAGACTGGGTCGCCCTTATCCGGAAAAGATAGATTACTGCTTTCGGCTAGACCACTTACTAACATCGACTTCGTAATTCACCGCCAGCTCAAGGCGGGCATTACGCCGCGCGGAAATCACCTTCACCAGACACGTGATCGGTACACCAACGCCCAAGATCCCAAGAAGATATAGGATCACTCGAGGATGATTCACGATCACACCTTCGATAAATTCGAAGCTGGGTAAAAAGCGCTCTCCACCAGCACTCATCAAAAGCGCCGCCAGCACCCAAGCCCACAAAGCAGTCTTGAGTAAACGCTTCGCGAAAACCGCCTCACGACTTATTGGAGGAGGTGGTTTCTTGAAAATCGCTCGACATTTACCGCATTGCACCTGCCCCGCCCAGTCGAACCAATAGATTATCAAAGAGAGCAGAAATCCAAACATGAAGAAATCGAGAAGACTCTCCGAGTCCTTATCCTCAGGCTCTGTAAAATGCTCCCTCGAGCCACAATCGGGACAATTGAAATAATACTCTTTCTGCACTTCCTAATATTCTCACACATCAGGAAAGGCTCTATTATAATTCGCCGTCCACTTTCTCTGTTGCGATCACGCTTAGCACCTCATCTGTTTTCTCTCCGGGAACCAACATGATCTTCCCATAGCCAAGCGCCATCCTCGAAGGCAAATCTAAAGCCATTCCTTCACCACGCTTACGGAGAAAACCCAAAAACGCGCGCGCCACCTCCGCCCGCGCAGATTCCGGTAATAACTCGTAATCATCCTTCTTCAGCCCCTCCACTTCCGCCCGCTTCCGCAACCTTGTGCGAAACATCTTCTTTGCCGCCGCCGGTCGCACGCCCACAAGGTGCTCCATCGGAAGCGCCTCACCCGTCTCCCCATCCGCAAGGTAAACATACCAGACCGGCTCCCGATCCAGCGTCGCATACATCGGAAAATGCGAGATCGGATACGCCTCCTCCACACTCCGTGAAATAATCACGAAGAGCGGAAGCAGTAAGATCGGTTTCTTGAGGAGCGCGAGCATTGAGATCACTTCATCTGCCAGAAAAGACAGGATAGCGCCACACCCAATCTCCTTTGTAATCGCGCTGAATAATTTTTGGGCACTTCTCTCCCTCCGCCAGCTTCGGGAAAATTTTCCCTCCATGCCCTCTGGCCAGTCGCTTAAAATCCTATCTATCCACGAATCTCGCGGCACACCTCCGCCAGCTTTTCAATCCCGACGGCTTCGATCGGTAGCCCCGAACTCGGCTGCATGGGATAGCGAATATCACCGGGATGGACGACAAAGAGGCGGTCGAGTCCCATTTCCTTCACACCCAATTTCATTGAGTTCGTTAGTTTTGGAGTACCTCCCGCTTTAAATTCGAACCCAAAGCGCCCATCTGTTCGATCAAGGATTAGATCGACCTCGGGACCGCTATCAATAGTCCAACTAAAGCAACGTTCGTCCCGCGTCTCGGTCATGCGGATCACTTGTTCGATGCAAAATGTTTCCCAAGATGCACCATACCGGTGGTGTATCTCGAGTTCCCGCTGAGAACTGATCCCGAGGAGAGCATGCATCAGACCCACATCACGAATCACGAGTTTCGGTGTTTTCCTCAGACGCTTGCGAGCAGTATTTGCGAAAGGCGGCAGCTCCCGAATGAGGAATGCTCCGAGCAAGACATCCATCGCTGCCATCACTGCTTTATTTGTAATCTGGAGCGCACTTCCCGCTCCTCGGTGGTTCCAGGCCTGGCCGCTACTATCGGCAGTCAAGACGAGCAGTCGCCAAAGCTCAACCGGGCTCAAAGATTTTCCACCCCACTCTCGGAAATCGCGGTTTATCAGAAGCTGGAGATAGTCATCGCGCTCTTGAATCGACGCCTTTTCTTCCTGGAGAAACGATCTCGGCATCGAGCCTTGAAGCCAAAGTCGCCGCCATGATTCAAAGGCAGGCTCACCGAAACCCTCGATTTCATCCAGCGTGAGCCCACCCATTGGCAAAAGTGCCGTCCGCCCCGCGAGACTCTCGCTCACCCCACGGATCGTCTCCGGTGCCACGCTCCCCGTGATCACAAATTGGGCAGACTGATCCTCACGATCCGCCAGTACTCTCAAAACAGGAAACAACTCAGGAATCCGCTGCACCTCATCGATCACCACAATCCCCCGGAGCGAATTCAACACACCGTAGGAATCCGCATCCAACCGAAGTGCATCACGAGGGCGCTCCAGATCAAAAAAATTGTCCGCAGGCACATCTAAGTGCTTCACCAGCTGAGTCTTCCCTACCTGCCGCGCTCCAAGAACTGCAACCACTGGGCTTCTCGCCAATGCCTCGTGCAATCGTTCTTCTAGCCTATTTCTTGCAATCCGAGTGCCCATTTATTGCTAATTTTTCCATTGAACTGCAAAATTAGCAATAAAAATAGCCACTTCACCACTCTACAGCGGACGAATCATATTCTTTTCGATGCAAAATGAAGGGGCTAGCCGACAGAAACTACAAGAGTTTTCCCATCGAATTCAGATTTCCGCTCCCCGTTTTGTAGCCTTGATGGTTTCTGTTAAGAATCCGTCACCGTTCGATCCTTTCGGCAGATAGTTTACACGGTATCAATGATGGAGATAGAGTCCTATCTATCAGCGGATTTCCAGGCAGACTTCGGCTAGGTGTTTGATTCCGACGGCTTCGATGGGGAGGCCTCCGGGATCCATGGGGAAACGGCCTTCTCCGCTGAAGATGACGTAGAGTTGATCGAGGTTCATTTCGTCTACGCCGGAGCGCATTGATCTGGTGATCTTGGGGGCATCACCGGCTTTGAATTCGAAACCGTAGCGGCCATCGGGACGGTCCAGGACGAGGTCTACTTCGGGGCCGCTGTCGATGGTCCAGCTGAAGCAGCGCTCTTCTTTGGTTTCGGTCATACGGATGACTTGATCGGTGCAGAAGGTTTCCCATGAGGCTCCGTAGCGGATATTTTGTTGGAGGCCGTGGTGGTGGGCTACTCCGAGGAGGGCGTGCATGAGGCCGGGATCGCGGAGCATTATTTTTGGGCTTTTTCGGAGCCGCTTGCGGGCGGTCTTGGTGTAGGGCTGGAGTTCGCGAGCGAGGAAGGCTCCGATGAAGGTATCGACATAGGATTGAACTGTTTTGCGGTTCATGCTGAGGTTCTGCCCTACGCCTTCGCTGCTCCATGCCTGACCGCTGGAATCGGCGATAAGGGCGAGGAGTTTCCGCACGGTGGCGGAGGATTGGGTGAGGCCGCCCCAGATCCGGAGGTCGCGGTTGATGAGTTGGCTGAGGTAGTGTTCGCGACGCTCGAGAGATTCTTCGGGATCGGCGAGGAGGGCGCGGGGCATGGAGCCTTTGAGCCAGAGATCGCGCCAAGTGATGTCATCGGAAGTTTCCGCTTCAGCGAGCTCTTCTAGGGTAAACCCTCCCATTTCGAGGAAGGCGGCGCGCCCGGCGAGGCTTTCACTGACGCCTTTGATCATCCACGGTGAGACGCTACCGGTGAGGACGAACTTGGTGGAATTGTCCCGGCGATCCGCGAGCGGCCGCAAGGCACGAAAAATTTCGGGCATTTCCTGGGCTTCGTCGATGACGACGGTGCCTTCGAGTGCCCCGAGGACGCCTTGGATATTCCCTTCAAGGCGGAGGGCGTCGAGGGTGTCTTCGAGGTCGAAGTAGTTGCTGGCGGGGACATCGAGCTGACGAACGAGGTCGGTCTTCCCGACCTGGCGGGCGCCGAGCACAACCGTGACCGGCATCTGGGCGATGTAGCGATTCAGTCGCTGAAAGAGCCGTTTTCTTGGAAACATGCTC
>CALAIY010000148.1 GCA_937922595.1 uncultured Verrucomicrobiales bacterium
CCTAGGACAAAGCGTCCATACGGAGTGCCTCCAGCAACATGCTCGAGAAGCTTCGCCGAGATGTGGCCACTATTGAGATCTGGGAAAATGAGCACATCCGCATCGCCGTGGATGAGATTGGGGCGGCCTTTTTCCTCAGACATTTCGGGCACAAGAGCGACATCTGCCTGGATCTCGCCGTCGATATCGATATCCATGTGGTGGTGGTCGGCGATCTCGCGAGCAAGGGTGGCGGCGGCGGCCATTTTATTGGAGCTCTTATCCGGGAAGCTTCCTTTGGTCGAAAAGCTGAGCATAGCCACCTTGGGCTTATGCCCGAGAAGCGTCGCAGCGAGTTTCCCCGTCTCGATGGCGATACGAGCGAGTTCTTCCACCGTGGGATCTGGGATAAAGGCAGTATCAGCTAGGAAAAGCACGCCCTCGTGGCCAAAGTGAGGCATGTCCGGGCTTGAAAGCACCAGCGCACTAGACATGAAGTTCATGCCTGGAAGTGGTGCCACCATCTGACGAAGCGCACGGAAAAGCGTGGAAGGAAGACTTTGGTTCCCGCCGATAATGGCATCGGCCTGGCCATACTGCACCATCAGGGCACCAAAACGATCCGGGTGCGCCACCATTTCGGCAATATTGCTCGTCGCGTGCTTTCGAAGCTCTTCGCTGTGCTTGAAGCGCGAACAGAAAAGCTCAAAATCCGAGCTTTTTTCTGGATTGATGAGCATCATCAGATCCGTAGAAATCCCGTGCTTCTTGGCGGTCTCCCGAATAGCAGAGCGCTTCCCCAGGAGGATGGGAGCCACTGCCTCCAGCTTCACAAGCAGCGCCGCAGCTTCCAGAACGCGAGGATCATCGCCTTCGGCAAACACGATCCGCTTCGGATGGCGCTTGAGACGCTCGATGAGCGGTTTGAGAAACGGCTGTTCAGGGTCGATGGTGGACGCGGCGCTCATGGGATTACTTCTGGAAAAACAGTTTTCCTAGAATGATTCATCCCCTCCCCTCCCATGGCTCGCAAGCGCCCATTTCAGTAAAAGCTCTATTATTTTGGCGGATTCCAGACCTTCAAAAGGCCAAATCCTTGAAAATCCCATTTGTGTCCGCTCCTTGACTACAATTTGCCATCACTGCGTTTTGTAGTCGAATAAGACACAACGATGACCGCCGACTACCACACCCACAATGCTCTCTGCCGCCATGCCGAGGGAGAGCCCAAAGACTACGTAGCGGCAGCAAAGGCGGCGGGACTCCCAGAGATCGGGATCGCAGATCACAGCCCGATGCCCGAACTCTTTGATGACTGGCGGATGCTACGCGAAGAATTCCCCCAGTATCTTGACCTCGTGGAGGAAGCCCGAAAAGCCCACCCAGATTTCCCAGTGCGACTAGGAATGGAAGTCGATTACTTCCCCCCTGGTGCCGTAGGGCACGATTGGATCTCGAAGCTCAAAGACATGGCAGACTGGGACTACTGGATTGGCTCAGTCCACTACATCGCGCCCGGTTGGGATGTGGATAACCCCAAGTGGATCGGACGCTTCTCCGAAGGAGATGTGGGCGAAATCTGGAAGATGTATTGGGATATCTACGTGCAGGCGATCAAATCCGAGCAATTCCACATTATGGGCCATGCCGATCTTCCCAAAAAATTCGGATTCCGCCCGGAGGGAGATCTACGGTATTACTACGAACCTGCCGTAACCGCAGCCGTGGAACACGGAGTGGCCTTCGAAATCAATACTGCCGGCTGGCACAAAGAATGTGCAGAGCAATACCCCAGCAGAGAATTCCTAAACATGATTCACGATGCCGATGTACCAATCGTGATTAGTTCCGACGCCCATGAACCCGGGCATGTCGGGAGAGATTTTGAAAAGGCTCGGGAGATCGCGATGGAAGTAGGATTCCGATCTACCGTTCAATTCGAGAAAGGCGTCCGGAAAGTCGTCGCCTTGTGAGAAACTAATTTCTATCTTTCCAACCGGAGAATAACTTCACCGGGGGTGTAGAGGTCGAGGACGTCGCGAGCGACTAGCTCTAGATACTCGGGGTCGTTGCGAACCCAGTCTAGCTTGCGCTGATGCTCATCGCGCGTTTTGCGGGCAGCATCACGGAGCTGCTGGAGATCTTCGATCTCAGCGTCTACTACCTGCTGTTGCGCCATTTCTGGGCGGAGGAAAACGACCGCCAAAGTGACTGCCCCGACCAACACGAGAGCGATGAGCACCTTATTTAAGGAGGCGAAAAGGGGTTCGCTTGGGGCGCTCATTGTGTGTGTGTGTGTTGGTCGGGGTGGTCGTGTTTCCGGGCGTTGCCCGGGGTGTATCTAGACTTTCATCTTGCCGCCGAAGACAGCATCGTCGCCGAGCTCTTCTTCGATGCGAAGGAGCTGGTTGTATTTGGCGATCCGGTCTGAACGGGACATGGAGCCGGTCTTGATCTGGCCGGCGTTGGTAGCGACGGCGATGTCGGCAATGGTGTTGTCTTCCGTTTCACCGGAACGGTGGGAGATGACGGCGGTGTAGCTGTTTTCCTTGGCGAGTTCGACTGCGTCGAGGGTCTCGGTAAGGGAGCCGATCTGATTGACTTTGACGAGGATGGAGTTGGCGACGCCGAGGTCGATGCCTTTTTTGAGGAAGTCGACGTTGGTGACGAAGAGGTCGTCTCCGACGAGTTGGGTCTTGTCGCCGATGGCGTCGGTGAGCTTTTTCCAGCCGTCCCAGTCGTTTTCATCACATCCGTCTTCGATGGAGATGATGGGGAATTTGCTTTGGAGGGCGGCGTAGTAAGCGACGATTTCGTCGGCGTCTTTCTCGGAATTGTCGGACTTGTGGAAGACGTATTTGCCTTTGGCTTTGTCGTAGAACTCTGAGGAGGCGACGTCGAGGGCGACGAAAATTTCTTCGCCGAATTTATAGCCTGCTTTTTCGGTAGCGATTGCGATCACTTCGAGGGCGTCTTCGGCTCCTTTGAGCTTGGGAGCGAAACCACCTTCGTCACCGACGGAAGTGGAGAGGCCGCGGTCGTGGAGGACTTTGGCGAGGGAGTGGAAGATTTCAGCTCCGTAGCGGATGGCTTCGGAGAAGGTGGGCGCGCCTTTGGGCACGATCATGAATTCCTGGAAGTCGATGGGGGCATCGGAGTGGGAGCCGCCGTTGATGATATTCATCATCGGGACGGGGAGCACTTTAGCGTTTGGTCCGCCGAGGTATTTGTAGAGTGGGAGAGCGAGGCCTTCTGCTGCGGCTTTGGCGGTGGCCATGGAGACACCGAGAATGGCGTTTGCCCCGAGGTTGGCTTTGTTGGCCGAACCATCGAGCTTGATCATGGCGCGGTCGATCGCGGCTTGGTCGGTGGCGTCCATGCCGATGAGTTCATCGGCGATAGTCTCGTTGATTGCGTGCACTGCTTTAGTGACGCCTTTGCCGAGGTAGCGCGACTTGTCGCCGTCGCGAAGCTCCCAGGCTTCGTGCTCGCCAGTGGAGGCTCCAGAGGGAACGCCGGCGCGGCCAATGTGCCCGGATTCAAGGATGACATCGGCTTCTACAGTGGGGTTTCCCCGGGAATCGATGATCTGACGTCCGCGGACGGAGACGATGGTGGTGCTGTCCATGATGTATTCTAGGTATTTAGTTTGGTTTTATTGATTATGAAAGCAATTGAAATATTTGCGGGCGCACGGGTGCGGCGGATTCGACATGCGAATCCTTCCGAGCCCGTTGCCAGCAAGATTTATGCTACGGCGTAGGGGCGAATCGCGAGGACCTTGACCTTGCGCTTATCGCCTGCTCCGTCGGTGGATGGTAGCTCGCGGATATCGCCAGGAGCGGAGCCGATGAGAGCATCGCCAATTCCGGTGAGGTAGGAGAGGATATTCTTCGATGGATCGGAGTCCCAAGCACCAAGGATGGTGACGGTCTCTTTATCTCCTGAAGCGACGTTTTCGAAATCGACGATGGTGCCGATATTGACCTTGGAGGTATCGGCATCCACGAAGTCGGTGCCTTGACCACGCTGAATCTCGAGCTCGACGTCGTCTTTCATCCGCATGAGAACCGCTTGCTTTTCTTTAGCAGCCTTGAACTCGAAGTTCTCTCGAAGGTCGCCGTGCTCGCGAGCGACGGAAATCTCCTTGGTATTGGCCGGGATGTCGGTTTTGACGAGTTTTTCGAACATCGCCTTCTTCGCATTGAGGCTTTCCCAGGAAACGATGAGCGGTCCAGTGGAAGCGGCTGTGCCATCGGCTTCGGCCTTGGCTTCTTTTTTCGCTTCTTCGCCACCGATAAGATCGCGCACGTGCGGGTGGATTTTGACCACGCGCATGAGGAGCGAGCGGCGGTTGAGTTCCTCGAAAACCGGGCTGCCAAGAAGGCGGCGAGTGAAGCTCTTTGCAGCGTTTTTATCGCAGAGCTCCATGAGATTCGCGACGAGTTCGGAGTCGTTGAGGAGGGCATCATGGAGACGGTTCGAGCGAGAAGCGTCTTCGTCGTAGTAGTCACGCTCGAGCACCTGAAGGATACATGCAGGAAGGTCACCAGAGAAAAGCTCTGTAGCATTACCTTCGCGCTCTTTGCAGATCCAAACGAGAGCATCGGCACTAATCGTGCGGTGCTGAATCCCGCCGCGAAGACCGGCAAGAAGTGTGTCCGTCTCGTCTTCAGCAGTGAGGTGACGAGCGATCTCGGTAACCGTCCGGATACTGACTTTGTTCATCAACTGAGCTGCGACCCTTGCCCACTCGTCACCAAAGGCGTCCGGGAGCGCATTAAGAACGCGGCGGAGAGACGCTACGGAAAGTCCGGTAGCGAGATCAAAGAGCTTCCCTTTTTCCTGCTTAAGAACGGAGGCGATGCCAAAACGGCCTTCAGTGGACTCGGGCTTGAGGGATTTCACTTCGGTCTCGAGCTGCTCGCGGACGATGAGGAGATCAATGACCGGCCCAGGCGTAAGCTTAGCGGCCTTGGATGCTTGGGCATTGATGTCATCTACGACAGGCTGGAGTTTCTCTGGAGCATCTTTGAAAGCACCGATGTCCTTGAGCACAGCAGCACCGGCTTTGGCCTTGAGCTTGAGATTCGAAGCTTGGAGGAAATCCTGCACCATCGCATCTGCTGGGGTGAGATCCTCGTCGCGAAGGATCATTGGATCATTACGCTTGGATGGGACGACGAAACGACGATCCGTGCGAAGCTTTTTCTTCGTGGCTTCCCACCATGACTTGTAAGAGCCCTCGGCAACCACCGTGCCTTTAATGACATCCTCAAACTGATCGAGGAGCATTTCCGATCCATGGCAGCGAAGCGTAGCCGCCACGATCTCAGCCGGATTCTCCTTCGCCTCCACCTGAAGGCCATCAAGATCGGCAACGCGTCGAGCAAGGATGTGATCCTCCTGAAGCACATCAAGGCTCTTGGCCGCAAATTCAAGCTTCATCGGGTGCGCAGGCTTATTATCGAAATCGATAAGTACTCGATGACCAAGGAGATCCCACTCCTTGATGCGACCTGGGCCCCAGCTTTTGTGGAGGCAGAACGCTCCGGGCTCTAGTAAGGAAAGTTTATTGGCGACCATTTTCGGCAATCGGCCGGCGGACACCAGTTTCTGAAGTTCGTCATTCATGTGAAAGAGATTCTTAGGGTGCTGGCTTCGGGAAGCAATGAAAACCTACGGCTCCATTACCGTCCTTAACTTCCCTTAAACTCCTAAAACATTCGCATTTCCTTCCAATAAAACCCCCCGAATGATCGTTTTCACGTAAAAACGGGTTGCCTTTCATCCCCGAATCGTGCCCATTATTAACCAAACCCATGAAAAAAGCCGTCATCTCACTCCTTTTCGCCGGCATGGCCACGGTCGCCATTGCTGACATTCAAGCTCCCCCGGCCTCCCAGGACGGTGTTTTTCGCAAGCTGAGCCGCTCCCTTTCTAATCTCGTTTACGGATTCTCCGAGCTTCCCGTCAATTATGTTCGCGTCCTCGAAAGAGAAGGATCGACCGCAGCAGCAAGCTACGGCATCGTAAAAGGCGTTGAAAAATCCGTCGTTCGCGTTGGCTACGGACTCTACGAGCTCTTCACCTTTCCAGCCCCCACATACAAAGGTGGCTACCGCGCACCATACTACAAAAAGGACACCGCGCACCCGATCGTAGGCTACGAGGAATTCCCTCCACAGCTCGGCTACGTCTCCGAAGCCGAATACAACCGCTCTCAGTCTCACTAAGGCGAGCTGGATTAAGCAAATTTTCAAAGCCTGGGAACGTCAGTTCCCAGGCTTTTTTTGTGCCCAGACTCCCCCCTTTTCTCAAACGAGCACCCGGTGCCCTCCCGCACTGAACGCCTCGCACCAGAATCAACACCCCCACATATAGTGCCCACAGAAATACAACCCCCTTAATATTGCGCTCAGCAAATTTCCTTCTTGAAAATGACTCGCAAACCCGCCTAGACTCGCAAATCTAGGAAACAGCCGTTTCCCGCCCCCCTTTCTGAGCACCCCATTTTCAAATGCGCCTAAAATCACTCACCCTGAACGCCTTTAAATCGTTCGCCGACAAAACCGTCTTTGAGTTTCACCCCGGCGTCACCGGGATCGTCGGACCAAACGGCTGCGGCAAATCAAACGTCGTGGACGCAATCCGCTGGGTACTCGGGGAAAAATCCGCGAAAGCCCTCCGCGGCGGTGAAATGGCCGACGTCATTTTCAACGGCACCGACAAGCGCCAGCCCCTCGGCATGGCCGAAGTCACCCTCACCCTCACCGACTGCGAATCCGCACTCGGAATGGAATACAACGAAATGTCCATCAGCCGCCGCGTCGCACGCGACGGCAAAAGCGGCTACGCCATCAACGGCCAAAACTGCCGCCTCCGCGACATCCAAGACCTCCTCATGGACACCGGCGTCGGCCAGATGGCCTACAGCGTCATGGAGCAAGGCAAAATCGACATGCTCCTCTCCTCCAAGCCCGAGGATCGGCGCGCCGTCTTTGAGGAAGCCGCCGGCATCACCAAATTCAAAACACAGAAAAAGGAAGCGCTTCGTAAACTCGATTACACCGAGGCGAACCTCGTCCGCATCGCCGACATCATCGCCGAAGTCGTGCGCCAGAAAAATTCCCTCCAGCGCCAAGCCGCCAAAGCCCGCCGCTATCAGACCCTCATGGCCGATGTCAGCGTGCTCGACACCCATCTCAGCCACCGCCGCTACGAGGAACTCCAAGCCGCTCATTCCGAACTCGACACCTCCGCCAAATCCCTTCAAGCCGAAGAAAACGCACTCCGCGCAAAAATCGAAACCGCCGAGACCGACATCTCCCAGGCACGCGAAAAATTCCAGCAGCTCGAAGAAGAATTCAACGAGACCCGCAACCGCGGCACCTCGCTCCAAAACAAAGTCCAAGCCGCCACCGATCGCATCGGCTTCAACGCCGAGCGCACCCGCGAGCTCTCCTCCCTCATCGAAAACAGCGACGCCGATATCCAAGCCACTCGCGACAAACACTCCGCCCAGGAAAACGAAATCCAATCCGCCGCCCAAGCCCTCACCCAGATTGCCGACGCCATCAGCTCCCAGCAATCCCGCCTCGAAGAGCAAGAAGCCAAATACAAAGCCGTCCAGCAAAACCGCCAAGAAGCCGCAGCCGCCCTCGGCAAGCTTCGTCAGCAAGCCACCGAAGACGAATCCACCCTCGTCAACGTCCGCGCCCAGCTCAGCAGCCGCCTCTCCCAGATCGACACCGACTCACTCCGGAAAGAACAACTCATCACCGAACTCGCCAAGCTCGAATCCGAGCGCAACGCCCGCGTCTCCGAAAAAGACGCCCTCGTAAAGCAGCTCGCCGAAGCCAAATCCGAGATCGAAAAGCACCAGGCCACCGTCCAAGAAGCAGAAGCAGGCTTCAAAGAAGCCGAAGCCAGCACCTCCAAGCTCCGCGCCGAGCTCGACGGCACCCTCCGCGAGCTCTCCAAAAAGACCTCACGCCTCGAAGTCCTCAAAGGCCTCCTCGCCAAAGGCGAAGGCCTCGAAAAAGGCACCCAATCCGTCCTCAAAGGCCTCGACAATCCCGATTTCTTCAAAGGCGGCATCCGCGGCGTCCTCACCTCATTCCTCGAAGTCGAGCAAGACTCCATCCCCGCCATCGAAGCCGCCATCGGCTCCCACCTTCAGACCGTGCTCGTCGCCGATACGATGCTCGCCGAAGCCGTCATCGATACCCTTACCAATAAAAAGCTTGGCTCCGCAGCCATCCTTCCGCAAAATCTCCTCGACGCCCCCGCCCCCCCTGCCGATCGCGCCGTCCCCCAAGGAGCCACCGCCTGGGCCTTCACCAAGGTAAACGCCCAAGCCGAAGTCGCCCCCCTCATCCAGCGCCTCCTCGCCGATGTCCTCATCGTGCCCGATCTCAAGACCGCCCTCGAGCTCAAAAAGAACATGCCCGAGACCTCCTTCGCCACCAGCTCAGGCGAATACGTCTCCGCCCACGGCGTCGTCCACGGCGGCAGCTCCTCCAAAGGCGGAGCCGCCTCCGTCCTCCAGCGCCAAAACGAAATCAAATCCCTCGAAACAGAAACCGCAGACCTCACCACCAAGCGCGATCACATCGAGACCCAACTCACCTCCCTCAAAGAACGCTCCGCCGAGCTCCGCAGCCAGCTCGAAGAAGCCCGCAGCTACCTCCAGGAAAACCGCGTCACCGAATCCACCGTAGCCGGCCAGCTCGGCGTCCTCGACCGCGAAGTCACCCAGATGGCCTCCAAGCTAGACGGCGTGAAATGGGAACAAGGCGAACTCTTCAACCGCCTCGAATCCGCCGAGACCTCCATCACCGAGCTCAAACGCACCGAAGAAGACACCGCAGCCTCCCTCGAAAAACGCCGCACCGAAATCGCCGAGCGCGACTCCGCCCAATCCGAAATCACCCGCCACGAAGAAGAAGCCCACAACATCTTCAACGAACTCCGCACCTCCCTCGCCGTCGAGCTCCGCTCCCGCCAAGCCCTCGAGCAACAAAGCGAGCCCATGAAGCACCGCCTCGGCGAACTCCAAGAACTCGTCGCCCGCCGCGAAGCCGATATCGCCACCCACAAAGAAAAAATCGCCACCGCCGAAGGCGAGACCCAAGCCCTCCAAGAATCCATCGAGCGTCACCAAGCAGACCTCGAAATCGTAGAATCCGAAATCTCAGCCCTCGCCGAGCGCCGCCAATCCGATCACGAATCGCTCCGCGAAACCGAGCAAGCCCTCCTCGAAGACCGCCGCAAAATCGACAAAGCCGTCTCCCAGCGCAACAAAGAAGAAGTCAAAATCACCCAGCTCGATCTCCGCATCGAAAACCTCCAGGAATCCATCCTCGAGCGCTACGACTGCGACCTCACCGTCTTCGAAGCAGACACCCACGCCCTCCTCGGAGCCATCACCTCCCAAAAGCAATCCGCCAAACGCTCCAGCGCCCAAAAAGCCCGCCACGACGAAGACCCCAACGAAGAGCCCGAAGCACCCATCGCCGAAAACCGCGTCGCCGAAGCCATCGGTGAAGAAGCCGTAGAAGAAATCGTCGCCAAAGAAGAAGCCCCAGAAGAACCCAAAGAACCACTCGGCGACATCGATAAACAAATCGAAGCCGAAATGGAGGAAATGCGCATCCTCGAAGAAGGCCCAGACTGGGAATTCGTCGAATCCATCATCGGCGACCTCAAGCGCAAGCTCGATTCCATGGGCCCGGTAAATCTCGACGCTATCGCCGAATTCGAAGAACTCGAAGAACGCCACGGCTTCCTCGTCTCCCAGCACGACGACCTCGTAAACTCCAAAGACGAGCTCCTCCGCGTCATCGATAAAATCAACACCACCACCGAAGTCCTCTTCTCCGAAACCTTCGCCGAAGTCCGCAAAAACTTCCAAGGCACCTTCAAAGAGCTCTTCGGCAAAGGCGCCCAAGCCGACCTCATGCTCATGGACGAATCCGATCCGCTCGAATGCGGCATCGATATCATCGCCCGCCCCCCAGGAAAAAAGCCCACCAGCATCACCCTCCTCTCCGGCGGCGAACGCTCCATGACAGCAGTCGCCCTCCTCTTCTCCATCTTCATGGTCAAGCCCTCCCCCTTCTGTGTCCTCGACGAACTAGACGCCCCCCTCGACGAATCCAACATCGGCCGTTTCCTCAAAATGCTCGACCGCTTCATCGACCGCTCCCAGTTCATCATCGTCACCCACAACAAACGCACCATGTCCCGAGCCGACATCATCTTCGGCGTCACCCAGCAAGAATACGGCATCTCCAAGCTCGTGAGCATGAAGCTAGAGAAAAACAAAGAAAACGACCGCAAAGAAATCGAAGAAGCCCCCGAGGCCGTCGCCCGCTAGACGGCATTCTACACCATTCCCTTATTCTGGATCCGAATTAAAAGGATCGCTTGCCAGTGCTTCATGCACCATGGCTCGCTCTTCAGCAGCAAGCCTCAAGAGCACTTTTTCATCCCTCCCTCCATTCAAGTAGTCACAGCAAGCGCGTAAGATTCGGAGGGGAACCCGAAATTCAATCATACCAGCAGCTCGCCGCTCCCAAGTCGAAACCCAATCTTCGCGGCGTGTAGTTGTGCCTACGTCATTAATTGATAGCGATGGTCTCATCGTCCCCGGAAGGCTAGCGGCGAACGATACGCGAAGTCTCTTTACCTTTATAGCCTTGAGCAACGCTCCCACTTTCACCGAAAGCCTTTCCCTATCGTCAGAGTGATACAAGAGTGCCACAATAATAAGCTGAGAAGCAAGGCCTACAACTGATTCGGAAATCAGTGCCACATCTTCCTCACCCATTTTTGCGAGCCGCTTCGCTCCCTCCTCCCATTCTCCAATCAGGAGCTTTGCGGTAGCCAATAGATACTCGGCGTCTGCCACCAAGGTTGGTGGAGCATCGCGATTTGTGCAAACTTCACACCAATCTTCGATATATTTTGGATCTTTTCCGAAACTGAATTTTTTGAGCCCCCTTAGCATTTGGTACCAGGCCTGCACCTCAGCCGGCATACCTGGCGATTCGATAGCCGAAGTCAGAATTCGAATTTTTTCTTTATTAAAACCTTCGCCACTAATTCCGGAATATAATCGCGCCCAATCTCCGCTGTCCTCAGATTCCTTTGCTACCTCAAGAAGCACTTCGAGATCCTCGATAGAACAGCACTTCAAATCGGGCTCCGGAAAATCCTGTCTTACCAAATCACACCACAAATTTCTTTCGACCATTCCAGATATCACCCGAGCAAGGTAATTTCTTACAAGCCCAGAATCACCACAGCTAGTCAGCGCTTTTTCTATTTCTTCTTGCTCACACCACACACGCAACACATCGACAATGAGTTCAAGCGGCTCATGGACAGTGGTTTCTTTCACTTGAAGGCTCAAGCGCATCAGTGGCTCGGCAAGCTCATAGAGCGCCTCTCTGCCAATAGGATGGCGATTCACGTATCCAAGTTCCAACAGCTGCTTGAGCTGCCCGGCAATACTGGAATGTTGCTTGAATAAACCCGCTGCGATTGTCTTCACTTCCACCGCCCCCCTGCTCCTACAGAGAAACTCGACTATCTTACGCTGCAACGGCGAGAGCCAGCGCAAGCGCTCTTGGTAGTAAGGCGTAAGCTGTTCATCGACCAGATTCTCTAGCGGTCGCACAAGTTCATCCAGACTCTCCGGATTGATAAAATCCGCCAAAATCACAAACAGCCTAGGGTTCCCCCCCGAAAGCCTTCGGATGGCGTGAATCCGGGCGCGGCCTTTGGCAGTCCCCAAGAATTGAACGAGCCCATCCTCTCCCCGGCTTTTAGCGATCGCTTGAAGAAGCTGAATCGCCTCGGCTACACCAAAAGGTTTTATATGGTGAATTTCGAAAAAGCCGTGAAAAGGAGCCTGCTGAGAAGTGGCCTCCGCCACGAGACGCTGAGCTGTTGCCACAGTAGCAAATGTCCCTGAATTATTTTGGTAGAACGCCCGCCATGCCATCTGCTCTCCTTCATCAAGGCCATCGAATACTGAATCCAAGTTCTCGATGAGAATGAGACATTTTCGATCTTTAAGCGTACCCGCAATAAGCTTCTCGAAGCGATGCTGTGCTTCTTTTGGATCACTTCCGTAAATAGCCTCAAGCTCGGTCTCCTCAAATTCCACAGGATACTTCTTCACAAGCGCACGATAAATCCGCTCAAGAAGATCGAGAAAGGATACACTTGTCTCATCTTCGCCAAGCCACGCGATACGTAGCCCCTGGCTGGCACTGGCAGCGGCTATCTGGTAATTGAGAAGAGTGACCAGGTGGGTCTTCCCGGCACCACGTGGCCCCACGAATAGAAGATGCTCGCTCTCGCCACCCTGCAACCAACGCTGAACAGACTCGAAAGCTCGCTCCTGGTGATCCTGATGGCTCACGTGGATAGCCTCAAGGATATCAGGATCTGTCCGGTTTGGTGAAAACCGCGAAATAAATGGGCTTTCACTCATGCTTCGATCGATTGGATATTTCGCTCGAAGCACCACCAACGCCTCACGACTTCAAGCCGAAACACATGCAAGCCGTCCTGCATTTTTGAAAGATAGTGATCCCGGAGAAGAAGTTTGATGACCTGCCTGATTTGCTCGTCGTCGCTAGAAACCTTCGCACGTATTTCATTTTTAAGTTCTTCGAACATGATCCCCTTTCGATGAATGGCGAGGATATCGAGTGCGGATCGTGCTATGGGCTCATCGTCGCCGTAATAGTCACCGAGTCGTCGCAAATAATGGGATAGATCCCAAGGATCATCGGGATCTGTGATTTGTTGAACAAGTTCCGCTTCGATCATCGCTTCGTCCACCTGCCTTTTCCTAAGCTTGGAAATAAGACCTCTCAGGTAGAATGGCACATGCCCAACGAGCGCGCTGGCACCCGCAGCGATCCCTTTCAAACTAGATCCTGGGGCCGGTTCGACGCCAAATTGCGTCATTAGAGAGATCGCGAGCCGGCTTCCGTCGCCAGCTTCGAGTGGCCCTGGCGCCATCCGATCCATATGGTTCAGCGGTGTTCCACGGTACCCTTTTTTTTGTAAACCGGTGAGAACGTGATGAAGCCCGACAGACCCTGTAAGAAGAACACGGACGCCGTGATGGGTTTGCGTGAGCTCTCGTATGACATCCAATACCTCCATCGCCGTAGCAGCCCCCTCACTCGCCTCAATTTTACCTAGCATAAAGGGCACCTCATCCCAGAGAAAAACAAAGCGCTTTCCCTGCTCTTCGACGGCTTCTGCAACATCGGCAAAGGTTCTTCTCAAGACGTCTTTCCACGGCACAATGCGCCCCTCAGGTAGCTTCAGAACACCAGGAATTTCGGTTCCTGAAGCTTTACCGAGCAGTTTTCCCATCGTCCTAAGAGCTTTTGCTCCCCCGCCGAGACTATTACCCGACATCGTGTAGACTGCCGTCGCGAACTCGGCCGCAGTGGAATGCCCTTCCAAGTCTCGGTGTACCACTACCCAATCTGGGTGACCCTCCTCTGCCATTTTTTCCAGCACTTTGGTCTTCCCTATCCGTCGCAAATCGTTCACGTAGATGCTTTTCTCATCAAGTCGCTCCCATATTTCTTCAATGAAAGCACCGCGACCAATCACGCCTAATTTTTGATTTGATATGCCCATCCCACCTAAATATTCCATTTTCAAAGTATTTCAATATCGAAATACTTTGAAAATGGAATACTTTCACACTCCCTTGGAAAACTCAAAGCCCCGGCGGGTGCCGGGAAATATAGCCCTGCCCGAGCGGGCGCTTCTTTGTTGTCCAGCGGGGTCCGCGTGGGGTTCCCTTTTTGTGCCAGCCGGTATCGAAGCGCACGCCGCCGATGACGAGAAAGACGTGCCCTTTGCGGGCGTTTACGGTGATCCATTTGCCCTGCCCTGCTTTGCCGAATTTCCGGAATCCCGTTGAGGTGTTTGAGCCGTTCATCAGACCTGCCTCGCGGAGGACATAAGAAGTCGCCCCCGAGCAATCGAAGCCCCGATCGCCCGCACGGCGACCGCCGCCCCACTGGTAGGCGCTGCCCGAAATCCGGTTCGCCGCTGCCACCGCCGCATGTACTTCCCTCGGTGCCCGCCGTGGAGCCACCGCAATTCCATCCGGCCGCAAAAGCACCGATTTTCCATGCTCGTGCTCATGCACATAATGGCTCGGAGTACTGCTGCACCCCACCAAAAGAGCGGGAAACAGGAAAAGAAAAAATCGGCGCTTCATGAAAGTATTTAACCATACTTAACAAAATCCCGCCACCCCCCATCCATGCCCCGCCGCGAATCCAAAGCGCCCCCCAAGCCCCAAAAAATCTGCCCCACCTGCAATCATCCCTTCACCTGGCGCAAGAAATGGGCCACCTGCTGGGACGAAGTAAAATACTGCTCAGATCGCTGCCGAAATTCGAAATAAAGTCCCGTTTTAGTACGGGTAACACTAAAACGGGACTAAAATTGAGAATGAACGGCCACGATCACTGGGAAAAGCCTCCAAAGAGAAATCGACTCTGCCCTCGTCCATAGCCCAATTGTCGTGCTTCAGGGATGAAGGCAATGCGGCAAGACCACACTCGCGAAAGAATTTAAGGTTCCCCACACCCATTACTTTGATATGGACGATCCGCTCGTTCACAGCAGCCTTCGAACAACTCGGCTTAGAAGCAGCTGCTATTGCCCACACAGGATCCAAGACCTGACCGCTTATAATGAAAGGCGTTCACGGGATGAATAAGAATCTTGGAAAGACAGCGTTTTACACGCCTTTAACGCCTGAAACCTGCCAAGAATTGACTCATTCCAAATAGATAGCTTATTATAAACAGTTTCCGCAACATTTTCCCCTGATTCAGATTTAACTCTTACCTCAAATAATTCATCCTTTTAGGTGACATTACAAATGAAAGTTATTACTACCATAAAATGAAGCGTTAACGATATTCGGAGTTGAGAACATTATCTAACGAAATCCCTGTAATTCCTCCTTGGTGAGGAATTCGGCCTCTTACAAACTTCCGGATGGAATCCATCGATTCTTCCGAATGAGGCTTTCGGGTAGGCATCGAACTGTTAGGTTCAAAGTTAGGTAGCAGTCCTTCAAGTTCTGCCTGCTCGATAAAGCAGAAATCATCTACCTTTCTCCTAAAGATCTTCTTAGGGGCCAATTCCCTCCGTATTGCCAGCACAAGATCGGTCTTGGGCATAGGAATTTGCGCTGCGTCTGGCCAGACACAATACGTTTTCAATTCTCCGGAGAGGCTGGCGAACATGATTTTCGGAACAAATAGGTCCTCTCCCTCTGCGTGCCCAGAAGCTTTACGCGCGTAATTCCAGCGCCATATCGCTTCGAGTTCAGCAGTCGGCCGAAAATAGATTTCTTCTGGGCGCTTACCAGAATTGAGCATGATCGAGTAGGCCGCCCGATTGCCATTGTTCCAACCTCGAAGGAACATTTCCGATGAGTAAGTATCCTCCTCGATACCATCAATTTGTGGGTCCGATACCGAGCATCCGAAATATTCGATAAATGCGGCTAGTTCTGGCTCAGCTTCGAGAGCAAAATAATGTGGGCGGAAATAGTTTTGATTAAACTGCGCAAACGATTCGATTTCATCCTCCTCAATCTCGTCTTCCAAATATTCGAACGAAAAATAGACACCCGTATCTTCATTC
>CALAIY010000149.1 GCA_937922595.1 uncultured Verrucomicrobiales bacterium
TGCAGAAGCGTAAATCTCAGTCGCCTTTGCATCCGCTGCGCCACGAATTTCCTGCACCGCCTTGTAAGCCTCCGAAGTGATACGCTCAAGCTCAAGCTCCTTATCTCCAAGGATACGAGCCGCTTCACCTTCACCTTCAGAGCGGAACCTAGAAGCAATCTGCTGACGCTCAGAGATCATGCGTTGAAAGATATTTTTCTGCACGCTCTGATTGTAATTAATTCGTTTAAAACGGATATCGAGCAACTCAACACCAAGATCACTGAGCTTCGTTTTTGCAGCAGCTAGAATCTCCTCTTCGATCTTGGTCCGTCCTTTGCGAATCGAAGGAAGCCTACCGATGGCACCTCCGGACGCCTCTTCGATTTCTTTCAGTGCGCCATCTTTAGTCGGCTCACGATCCTTCGTAGAACGCACGATCTCAATGAGATCATGCTTCGCCACAGCATTGCGTGTCTCGGATCCGAGAATGTCTTCCAGGCGGCTCTGAGCAGAACGCTCATTACGAAGGCGCTGGAAGTAAAGAAGCGGATCCGTGATGCGCCAGCGACCAAAAGTATCTACGGAAATATAGAGCTTATCGCGTGTGGGCATTTCATTGCGCGCGCCATCCCACTCGAGAATACGCTTTTCGATGCGCTGAATATCCTGAACAAACGGCAACTTAAAATGAAGCCCCGCTTCAGTAACAGGCTCTCCCACAGCTTTACCAAATTGAGTAATGATGACCTGCTCGGTCATTTTCACGGTATAAAGCGCTCCGCTCACGACGAGCAGAACAACCGCGATGGCAAAGATGACGACGAATCCGGCAATTTTTTTAATCATAGTCGTAGGTTAGTTGGAGGTGCGGTTGATTGGGTTATTTCCAGTTCCATTGAGGTCGAGAAATGGGAGGGGCGCGCTGGTAGCATCGCCATCGAGAATGATCTTTTTCCCTACCGAGGGAAGAATGTCTCCGAGCGTCTCAAGATAGAGGCGACGGCGAGTCACTTCGGGAGCTTTGATATACTCCTCGAGCAGCGCATTAAATGCTGAAGCATCACCTTCGGCTTCATTTACACGCTTCAGAGCGTAGCCTTGGGCTCCCTTGATCGCCTGGTCTTTCTCTCCACTCGCACGAGGGATGACCTTATTGAACTCACCTTTGGCCACGTTGATATCGCGGTCTTTATCCTGCTGCGCCTGGTTCACTTCGTTGAAACTAGCCTGCACCGCTTGCGGCGGGTTCACATTTTTAAGCTGAACCTGATCGATCTTAAGACCCATCTCGTAGCTAGAGGTAAGCTCCTGGAGGCGAACAAGTGCCTCCGTCTCGATTTCTTGGCGTCCGATTGTGATCACTTCATCGACTGTGCGATCTCCAATCACCGTGCGCATCACACTCTCAGAGGCATCCCGAAGGGTGTCTTCAGCATTACGGACATTAAAGAGGAACTTCTCCGCGTCATCAACGCGGTATTGAATCACCCACTCAACGAGCGCTGCATTGAGGTCGCCCGTAACCATGGACTTTGCCGATTCAAACTCCCTTGGACTATCAACCTGGTATCGATTCGTCGCGCCTCGCGTGCCAAAGCCAAACTCCTGCTTGAGCTGGCGGAGCACTGGGACGTAATCAACCGTATCGATGCCGAGCGGAAGCTTGGTGTGAAGGCCAGGAGGAACGATTTTCACAAACTTCCCGAAGCGCAGAACGATGCCCTGGGACTCGGTCTCTACCTTGTAGAATGTGCTCATCAAGATCGCTCCAATCAGGAGAGCAATCGCGCCAAAGACGAGAAGCTTTGGCGTATTCGCCGGCATACCCGGCATCTGGGGACTGACATCCCGCCAGTTCGGCGGGTCATTTGGAGTGCTCATAGTAACGGAGCCTTACGCCAGAGTGGGGGGAAAGGGGAACTGAAAAAAACGTTTTCCGGTCGCAAGTGGTGAGGTATCGTTCTGGACGTATGACTGCACTTCTAAAGCCAGAGATGACCGAGGAAGAGTATCTCGCATTCGAAGAGGAATCCGAGGTGCGTCACGAATTTGTGGAAGGCGAGATCTTCGCAATGTCAGGTGCGACCGAGTCACACAATCTGATCACTGGGAATCTCTTTTTCCAGCTGAGAACAGCTCTTCAGGGCAGGCTATGCCGAGTGTATTCTGCAGATATGAAGATCCGGCCGAAGGCCGCAGATTCATTCCGCTACCCGGACGTATCCGCACTTTGCTCGGAGCCAGAATTTGCAGACGACAAACGCACGACACTTACAAATCCCTCCTTTCTCGCCGAAGTGCTCTCGATATCCACCGAGCGAGAAGACCGCGGGCGGAAGTTTCGCGAGTACATCGAGATCCCTTCTCTGAAGGAATACGTCCTCGTAAGCCAAGATCAGATGCTCATCGAAGTTCTTCGTAGAGACCCCGATGGAGGCGTATGGACGCACCAGTTTTACCGAAATACTGATGACGTTATCGAGTTCTCCTCGATTGGGGTCAGCGTCACACTGAGCGATCTTTACGAAAACGTCGTTTTTGTAAAAGAAGACTAACCGCTCACATGAGATTCACCGGATCCACGTCTACGGTGAGGACGATCTCTTTCTCAATGGGAGTTTTTTCCTGAACCCAGCGGAGCGCGGCCGTGAGAGTGCGGACGTTGGCGCAGCGCAGGAGAAGCTGGAATCGATACATATCATGCATCTTCGCAATCGGTGCCGGAGCGGGCTCACCAATGCGAACATCCCCCGCAGCCACCCTCGCACCAAGAGCCTTGAGCAAGCGCTTATGAAACGTCTCTAATGTAAACCCCGTGCGCTCTTCATGTGGCCCGCGAGTCGTCACGATCACGCAATGCGTGTAGGGCGGAAAGCCAAAGCCCTTACGGAATTCAAGTTCCTGCTCAGCAAAGCCGGAATAATCATGGTGCCGCGCAAACTGAATCGCCGGACTATGCGGAGTAAACGTCTGCACAAGCACCTCCCCCTTCGTCTCACCGCGCCCAGCACGCCCGGCGACCTGCGTGAGGAGCTGAAAGGTGCGCTCCCCCGCGCGAAAATCGGGGACGTGCAATCCAAGATCCGCATTCAGCACCCCCACAAGGGTCACATTCGGAAAATCCAATCCCTTCGCAATCATCTGCGTGCCCACGAGGATATCGATCTTCTGCGCTTTAAACTGATTGAGCGTGTCCCGGAGCTGATTCTTCCGGGACATCGTATCCGCATCAACGCGGGCGATCCGAGCATGGCCGAAGACAAGCCGCAAATGCTCCTCAGCACGCTCAGTGCCAAAACCAGCAAACCGAATCGATGGGTCGCGACAATCCGGCGCTGGACACTTACTCGGAGCAATCGCACGAAAGCCACAAAGGTGGCACACCATCCGATCGTCCCTCTTATGGAAGGTAAGCGAAATCGAGCAGTGCGGGCACTCACAGACATGCCCGCACGCCGTGCAGGTGAGCGAACTGGAATAGCCACGACGGTTAATGAAAAGAATCGTCTGTTCACCACGATCAATCCGCTGATTCATCGCAATGCGTAGCGGCTCGGAAATTGAAGAGGGTCCCTTCCCCCCTTTCGCACGGAGCTTACGAGATTCGCTACGGAGATCGACAACGCGGACCAGCGGAAGCACGCGATTATCAGCCCGCTCGGCAAGCTCCAAGCGCACGTATTTTCCAGCTTGGTAGTTTGCGTAAGTTTCCAGCGATGGCGTAGCAGATCCAAGCACCACCGCACAGCCCTCCATCTTCGCACGCACCACCGCAATGTCCCGCGCATTATATCTAGGCACGCTATCTTGCTTATAACTAGGCTCATGCTCCTCATCCACAATAATGAGCCCCAAATCATCCAATGGCGCAAAGATAGCCGACCGCGCCCCCACCACAATACGCGCTTCCTGGCGCCGCACCTTATGCCACTCATCGTGCCGCTCACCACTAGATAGATGCGAGTGCAATACAGCAACACCCGCCTTCTCCCACTTCCCAGCAGAAAAACGACTTTTAAACCGATCTACCGTCTGCGGCGTAAGCGAAATTTCCGGCACAAGCACGATCGCACTCTTCCCCCGAAGCAGAGCATGCTCCACCGCTTGAAGATACACTTCCGTCTTCCCACTCCCAGTAATTCCATGAAGAAGAATGGGAAGCGTTTCCGGCGCAGCAGGAGCATCAATCGCAGCCATGATCTTATCCACGGCCGTCTCTTGCTCATCATTGAGAGTAAGTGCCTCAGTCGCGACAAAAATCTCATCAGCATAGGGATCCCGCTCCACCACCGCATCCTCGATCACGATAAACCCCTTATCTTGGAGTGATTTCACCGCCGCCGCCGCAGACGCCACCTCCGCCAGCGGAAGCCCTGCCTCTGGCCCCTGATCCTCCACAATTCCGATCAGTGCCTCCAAGATCGAAGCCTGGCGTTTCGCCTTGCGGCGTAATTCATCAAATTGCTCATCCGATGGCCTATCTTTCAGCCGGAGCTGCTTTCTCATTTTATGAGCCGCTCGTCCCTCACCACGAACCGACTCCGGCACCATACTGCGCACAGCACTCTCCACCGTCGCCGAGTAATACGTGCCGATCCAACGCGCAAGCCTCACCAGTGCCGGAGTAAGCATCGGGTGATCCGAAAGCACATCACTGATCTCCTTCAGAGAAACCGCGCTCCCATCTTTCTTCACCGGCGGCTCATCCGGAAGCCCTGTCACCGTACCCGTCGTCGAGCCTTTACGCAGCGGCACTTGCACCCGCGCGCCCACCACAATTTTCTCAGAAAGCCTATCCGGAATCGCGTAATCGAACTCCATGTCCGGCGAGTTATCAATGAGCACCCGCGCCGACGGCCGCACAGTCTGGGGGAAAAAATCGTTCACTTCGAATCAGGCACTAGCCCGATCTATCGCCTCCACTTCCAGATCTGGCAATTTCTCTTACAGCACTGCAAATTAATTAAACTCCTTTTTCAGCGCGATAAACATTGTAATTTACGGCGAAATCTAGTCAAATGTAGAGGTTCGCTTCTATTTCCCCAAGCGTCTCTGTTGCATGCATTTTCGGACCAAACTCCTTTTAGCGTTCATCGCACTAGCAACACTTTCGTGCCTGTCCACATTTCTGTCCGTCTACGTCGTCGCCAAAAAAGCCCTTTTCGGAGAAGCCCAGCAAATCGTCCGAAGCGTAGCCGTAGATGCAGCCTCACTCGTAGACGGAACAGCACACGAACTCATCGATACCCAAGAAGACTCTTCTCAGATCTATCAATCCATCGAAGAGAAACTCCGTGCATGCAGAGATCGGCACCGCCAATCAGGCCTCCAAATCGCCTACATCTACACCATTCGACCTTCTGAGGATGACACCGAGAAGTGGATTTACGTAGTCGATGCAGAAGAAGCAGGGGAAAACAAATCCCTCCCCGGAGACCCCTTCACAGGCAAATATGCCGACGGCACCGCCATCCAGACAACCCTAAATACCCCCGCCTCAGTCGATTCACAGTATTCAAACGATGAATTTGGCGATTGGCTCACAGCCCACGCCCCCATCTACGACGACGCCGGGAAAATCGTCGCCCGCGTGGGCGTCGATCTCAAAGCCCCCGCAGTGCGCGCTACCGCAGCCAATGTTTTAGCAAAAAGCACCCCGACCTTCACCCTCTGCCTCGGACTTGGCATCCTGCTCGCCTTCTACCTCAGCCGATGGGCAAACCGTCCCCTCCAACGCATCTCCAATGCTCTCAACCGCATTCGCGATGGGCATCTATCGCAAAGACTCACCGTCACCCGCACCGACGAATTTGCCCAAGTCGAGCACGCAGTAAATTCGATGGCCGAATCCATCCAAGAGCTCAATGCCCTCCAGGGCTCGCTTGCCCGCTACGTATCTCGCGATATGGCACGCGACGTCGCCAAAATCACCGCCGAAATCGAAATCGAGACCGGCGGACAAAAACGCGAAATCGCAGTCCTTTTTTGCTCCCTAGACGACTTCGAAAACCTCTCCGAGCAAGCCCCAGCAAAAGACGCCGTAGCAGTCTTGAATGCGTTTTTCGAAAAAATGGTCGATACCGTATTCAGCCACGGAGGCACTCTCGATAGCTTCCTCGGAGCCGGCCTCATGGCCACTTTCGGTGCCGTCAATGATGATGACGATTTCGTCGCCAATGCGCTAGATTCCGCCATCGCCATGCGCACCGACGTGGAAAAGCTAGCCGAAGAATTCGAGCGCAAGCACGGCGTGCGCGTAGGAATCCGCATCGGAGTACACACCGGCCCCGCAGTCGTCTGCTCTCGAGCCAGCAGCAGCCAAGACGGAAACAGCGCCATGAGCTTCATGGCCCTTGGCCAAGCCGTAAACAACGCATCCCGCGTCCTCGCCGAAGTGCGCCAAAGCAAATACCCACTCCTCGTCAGCAAACGCGTCATGAAAGCCCTCAAAGGCCGCTACTCATTCATGGAAACCACCACCATCCCCGGAGGAGACGATGAAATCGAGCTGATTCTTTTCCGCGTTCTCGACTAGTCCACTTGGCAATTCCTTCAGGACCAGTTAAAAACTGGTCTATGGAAATACTCGCCGCACTTGCAGCCGCCCTCCCCGCCCCCACCGGAGACCTTGCCGCCGCCGCCCCCTCGCTCCTCGCAAACATCGGAACGCTGCTCATGCTAGTCATGCTCCAAGCCGTGCTCGGCTTCGACAACCTCCTCTACATCTCACTCGAATCCAAGCGCGCCCCCGAAGCCGACCGCCGCCGCGTCCGCACCCTCGGAATCGGTCTCGCCATCGTCTTCCGCATCGTCCTCCTCTTCATCCTGGTAAAACTCATCAGCATATTCCAAAAGCCCCTCTTCGATTTCGACATCACCGGCATCACCTCCGGCAACTTCAATGGCCACAGCCTCATCGTCCTCGGCGGTGGCGTCTTCATCCTCTACACCGCCATGAAAGAGATCTTCCACATGATCTCCCTCCACGGCCTCGAAGATGGAGACAGTTTTAAAGACCGCTCCGCCTCCTCCGGCAAAGTGATCTTCTGGATCGTCCTCGTGAACGTCATCTTCTCCTTTGATTCCATCCTCAGCGCCATGGCACTCACCAGCATCACCTGGATCATGGCCACCGCCATCGTCATCTCCGGCATCCTCATGATCTGGCTCGCCGATCGCGTATCCAGCTTCCTCGAGAAAAACCGCCTCTACGAAGTCCTCGGACTCTTCATCCTCTTCATCGTCGGCATCATGCTCCTCAGCGAAGGAGCCCACCTCGCCCACCTAAGCTTCTTCGACCAACCCATCATGCCGATGACCAAAGCCACCTTCTACTTCGTCATCGGAGTCCTCGTCGTCACCGATATCGTGCAAAGCCGCTACCAAAAGCGCCTCCTCGCCGAAAAACTCGCCAAAGAGAAAGCCGGGAAATTCGCATAAGCCCACCACAGCGATCCTCACTCGCCCACCTCACACCAATTCCAGAGACGCATGGTAAATCAAAACTCAACGGAAATTGGCAAAATCGATTCTCAACTCTCCCCAATCGAAGCACGCCTCCGCGCCCTCGAAATCGAAGAAAAAGATCTCCTAGAAAAATTCATTAAAGGCACCGGCCCCGGTGGGCAGAAAATCAACAAAACCGCCTCCGCAGTCTTCCTCCAGCACATCCCCTCCGGCATCGAAGTCAAATGCCAGGACGGGCGCTCCCTCACCCACAACCGTGAGATCGCACGCCAGCGCCTCTGCGAAGCACTCGAAGCCCTCGCCCAAGCCGCAAAACAAGCCCGCGTCCAACGCAGAGAAAAAATCCGGCGGCAAAAACGCCGTCCATCCGCCAACAAGCGAAAACAAAACGTCGCCAACAAACGCAAACACGGCCTCAAAAAGAACCTCCGGAAAAAGCCCGGCTCCGAAGACTGAATTTGCATCCAACCCGGTTCCTGCGGACAATCCCAACCACTATGGTTCAGGAAAACTCGATGCCCTACGGGATCATCGGTGAGGACGCCTCATCCGATCTCGAAAAAATGGCCAAATACACCGGCGTCGTCACATGGAGCACACTCGCCCCCCATTTCGATTCCGGAGCACTCATCTACGTCGATCCCACACTCGAACTCACCGAAGTAGGCCAAGCCTTCTCCCAAGACCACAAATCCAAAGTACAATCCTGGATGAAAGCAGGCGATCTCATCAAGCCCTCCGCCCCCCACGCCGCACACTGGGAAAACACAAAAGCAGAATTCACCGCCCTCGTCATCTCCCCCTTCGTCCTCATCCGCCCCGCATGATCCGCCTACTTCTCATCACAGCCTCCGCACTCTGCCTCGCAAGCTGTGAGACCTTCAGCCCCGGCCGAATCGATCCCACCGAAGGATCCAGCGACTCCCCCAGACGCACCGAGACCGGATACTACCAAGGATACTAAAAATGCTCAAAATCTACACCCTCAAGCAATGCTCCACCTGCAAAAACGCCCTCAAATGGCTCGATGCACGCAGCATCCCCTACGAGACCCACCCCGTACGTGAAACACCCCCCTCCGTACCCGAAATCACCGCCATGCGCGACGCCCTAGGCGGCATCAAAAAGCTCTACAACACCTCCGGGCAAGACTACCGAGCACTCGGCCTCAAAGACTCACTCCCAAGCCTCCCCCCAGCAGATGCCATCCAGCTCCTCGCTTCCAACGGCTCCCTCGTAAAACGCCCATTCGTAATCGATCAAAACGCCAAAATCTTCCTCACCGGTTTCCGCGAAACCGAATGGTCCAAAATATTCCCCCAGCCTTAACCCTTAAATTTTTTCTCCCCATGTCCAAAGTACGTCTCTCCGGTTGCCTCGCTTGCGAAGCCGATCCCACCCTCCGCACCCAGCGCTCCGCCCTCCTCGAATCACTCTACGGATCAGGCTTTGATATCATCAATGGAGATGGAGACCAGACCATCACCCTCGGCAATATCGAAGCCGCCATCGAAGAAAGCGACGCCTTCGTCTTCACCCCCGGCGCACGCCTCGAAGACCTCTTCAAAGCCAGCTCCACATTCGTCGGCTACCAGACCCTCGACCCCAAGCTCCAAGGCAAGCCCATGGTCATCCTCAATTCCGACGGCTCATGGAATCGCTTCCTCGATCTCCTCCAGCACCTCCACATCATGGGCACCGTCCGCCAAGTCCCCGGCGACCTCCTCACCGCCGTAGAATCCACAGACGACGTCATCCACGCCCTTAAAACCGCAAAAGACAACCTCGCCAAAGGCGTCATCCACCACGTCGAACCCGCCGTCGACCTCGGAGAAACCGCCGCCGCCGACACCGCCGCCTTCGGCGACGCCAACTGCGACGCCCCCGACTTCAACATCTGCGTCTTCTGCTCCGCCAGCATCAAAGACCAAGCCTACCTCGACGACGGCTACACCCTCGGCAAAAAACTCGCCGACGCCAAAATCGGCTGCGTCTCCGGAGCCGGACGCACCGGAGTCATGGGAGCCGTCGTCAAAGGCAGCTCAGAAAACGGCGGCTGGACCGCCGGCTCCAACGTCCCCCACATCATCGCCCTCGAAGGCCTCCCCGATGGGCTCAATTGCTTCTGGCCCCGCCCAGACATCTACACCCGCATGGAAATCATGATCGAGAAAAGCCAAGCCTTCGTCGCCTTCCCCGGAGGCACCGGCACCATCCAAGAAGTCCTCGCCCTCCTCCTTCTCAAGCAAAACGGCAACCCCATCATGAAAGACAAGCCCATCGTCATCTTCAACCGCCGCAACGAGCAAGACATCCCCTTCTTCGATCCCTTCATCTCCCTCCTCAACGAAGCCGGAGCCGGATCAATGTTCACCGCCGTCGATACCCTCGATGAAATCCTCCCCACCATCCACCAGCTCCAAGCCTCAGCCTAGCGATATGCGTAGATCATCACGCCAGCCCGCTTCTTAGCAATCCCATCCGCCCGAAGCAGCACTAGATAAGTCCCCGTCCCCTTCGGGGAAAACTCCATCACCGAAATCGCCCCCGCCTTCCCCGGCTTCGTCCGCGCCACCACCCGATTCTCCCGATCCATCAGCCCCAGGATGTGCACCCCATCCGCCCCCTCAGTCCCAAAGACAAAGCGATAATCCTTCCCCCGGAAAAGCTGCACCCGAATCGCACGCCCCCTACCCGGCTCAAAGACACCCTTCCAAGACTGCTCACGCACCTTCCAAGGCTTCTCCCCATCAGTCACCACCCCCGCCTTCGCACGCACCTCCTCCAGCACCGAGCCCGCATCAGCCACCGGCACCACCATCAGAAAAAAGGCAGCCAGGAAAAACAGGCTCAAAAAGGATTGTCGGGCACTACTGCGCATCATCATATCTACATTCAAGAGCTCAACCCTAGCACATAGAAAAACCCCCTTCCCCATTTACTTCAGCCAATATCAGCCCACCCCATGAGCACCCACAAAGCCACCACCACCTGGAAAAACGACGGATCCGAATTCAGCTACAAAACCTACACCCGCAGCCACACCTGGACCTTCGAAAACGGCCACACCGTCCAAGCCTCCGCCGCCGTAGACTACTTCGGCACCCCAGACCGCGTCGATCCCGAGCAAGCCTTCGTCGCCTCCCTCTCCAGCTGCCACATGCTCACCTTCCTCGCCTTCTGCGCCCTCGGAAAAAAAGAAATCGTAAGCTACACCGACGAAGCCACCGGCACCCTCGGAAAAAATGAAAACGGCAAAATGGTCATCACCCAAGTCCTCCTCCGCCCCATCATCCAATGGGCAGAAGGCACCACCATCACCAAAGAAGAGCTCGAAGCACTCCACGAAAAAGCCCACCAAGAATGCTTCCTCGCAAACTCCGTAAACTGCGAAATCCGCACCGAGATCCTCACCTGACCTCTAAAGTGACGGGGGCTCTTCCCCGAGTTCTGCAAATAGCTGGCGGAGAAATACAAGATCGGACTCATCTTTAGCTCCCGTTTTCACCAAAAGATCGATATTCGAAGTGTGCCTTGTATAGCCTGCCGCTCTAATCGCAAAACCACCGATCACCATACATAGTCCGCCCCTTCAGCATTCAGGTCGCGGCATAGACTTACAAGGTCTTCAAGGCTTGGGTCTCGCGAATATTCATCGCCCCCCGTTTCGCAGCTAGCTTTATCATCCATAAATTCGCTTCCTCATGAGTGAAAAACCGGTAAACACCCTTTTTCACCGGGTAACGCCCGAAAGCGTCCGCCCACTCGCGAGCTCCTTGTTTTGTATCCGCTGGCGAAATCACAAGAGACTCCGGCAAAGGAAGCCTGCGGCCAACTATTTTCCCAATGTGATCTACCCGCTCAAGATCTCTCATCCTCTCAGTTTACACAGTAAGCTACCAGCCGTCATCCCCAATCCCGAGCGCCCAAATCTCAGATTAGGACAATTCCCCCAAGAAAATTCCTTAAAGATAGCTTAAACACCCAAAATATCCTATATATTCAACGACCCCCGTGAGCGACAACAACTTCTACAGCGAAACCACCGAAGCCCCCAAGACCTCATTCGACGTCTCGCTCCGCCCACCCGTCTTCTCCGAATTCGTCGGCCAAACTAAAGTAAAAGACCTCATCATCCTCCGTGTCGAAGCCGCGAAAATGCGCGGAGACGTCCTCGATCACCTCCTCCTCTGCGGCCCCCCCGGCCTCGGGAAAACCACCCTCGCCAATATCGTCGCCAGCACCGTAGGCTCACAAATCCACACCACCTCCGGCCCCCAAATCGAAAAAGCCGGAGACCTCGCAGGCATCCTCACCAACCTCCAAGAAGGCGACGTCCTCTTCATCGATGAAATCCACCGCCTCCACCCCACCATCGAAGAATACCTCTACCCCGCCATGGAGGACTACAAGCTAGACATCATCATCGACGCCGGCCCCAACGCCCGCTCCATCCAGCTCAACCTCCCCAAATTCACCCTCGTCGGAGCCACCACCCGCGCAGGCATGCTCACCGCCCCCCTCCGATCCCGCTTCGGCATGATCAACCGCCTCGATTACTACCCCGCCCACGAACTCGCCACCATCATCAAACGCTCCGCCGGCCTCCTCGAAATCCCCATCTCCGAAGACGGAGCCGATGAAATCGCAGGCCGCTCCCGAGGCACACCCAGAATCGCCAACCGCATCCTCAAATTCGTCCGCGACTACACCCAAGTCCGCGCCAATGGCAGCATCGACCGCCCCATCGCAGACGCCGCCATGGAACTCCAAGACATCGACACCGATGGCCTCGACGACATGGACAAACGCATCCTCGAATCCCTCGTCTTCAAATTCGACGGCGGCCCCGTAGGTGTAGACTCCCTAGCCGTCGCCTGCGGCGAAGACGCCTCCACCATCGAAGACATGTACGAGCCCTACCTCATCATGCAAGGCTACCTCAAGCGCACCCCACGCGGCCGCGTCGCCATGCCCCTCGCCTACCACAAATTCGGAGCCCCCCTCCCCGTCCGCGCCCCCGAAGATATCCAGACCGACCTCCTCTAGCCCGATGTTCAAAAACCTCCAACTCCTCCTCTCCAAACTAGGCGACGCCGAATTCCAAGCCGTCCTCCTCGGCCCCTTCATCGTCTTCGCCCTCCTCATCGGCACCCTCCTCTTCATCACCTTCTTCGCCACCAAAAACCCAACCGGCCAAATCGCATCCCTAGCCATCATCCTCCTAGGCGGCCTCGCCATCCTCCCCCTAGACAACGCCCACCGCATCGCCGGCCCCCGCGTTCAAGCCATCACCGGCATCCAAAAAGCCGGCTACAGCCAAAAAGAATGGTACCAAGCGAAACCCTACTTCCTCGGCATCGCCATCCTAGCCACCGTCACCCTCTTCTTCGGCCGCACCAATAAGCTAGGCCTCGCCTGCACCCTCCTCACCATCCTCGCCGGCCTCATCCTCTCCACCTACGCCCTCTGGCTCGTCTACCGAGAAGCCAGAATCTACCACCCCGGCCTAAGAGCAGCAGCAATCCAAAGCCCATCTCTAACAACACCTATAGCCAAGCACCAGGTTCCCCACAAAACCTACGCCCTATAATCATAGCAGGCTCTTACTCGGCACCCCCTCGAAGATACGCAACTGCATCCGTGCAGCCCCCAAGACCCCCCGCCTACTTAATAACCAGAGGCTCCACGCCGTGGAACTCGCAAGGATAGAAGCCGTGGCGATGGGCATGTGGAAACCTTACTTCAACGCTCCCCTCGCCCACGTCCCGGGCGCTGCCGAAAAGATCGTTTCCCACCACTTCCATATCGCCCAATACATCGGAAAAACAGTAGATAAGGTACACCGTGAGGAATCCAAAGAGATGGCATCGGAGGGCGAAAACCTCCTCAAAAACACCCGATTCGACTAACTGGCCGAGATGGAAAAAGTGCCAGCCCCCAAGAAGGCGAGGTTCGAAAAGCTACGTAGGTCAAACCTGAAAACCTTACGAGCCTGGGCAATCAAAGAGACGTTGCGAGCACTGTGGACATACCGAAGCAAGACCTCGGCAAAGAATTTCTTCAACAAGCGGCACGGGTGGGCAGCCCGCTCCCGGCTGGAGCCGATCCAAGAGGTGACAAGAATGATCAAACGTAAACCCTGCCGAATATCTTGACCTACTTGCGAGCACGGTAGCAGAAGGTCTCAACAGCAAGATAATGTCGATCAAAAGACAGTCCTCAGGGGTACCGAACCTGGAAAACCTCAAAACGGCTATCTACTGCTACTGTGAAAACTTACACCTCGCCCCACTCAAATCCGTGTAGAACCATAATTTTCTACTACCAGCCAAAAGGAATCGCCTACCTTTTTGCTACCTCACCTTTTCTACCTTGTGGCTTGAGTCGTATAAAAAGCTCATCGTGATAGTCCGATTTCAAGCTGAACCCCTCAGGAAGATTCGTAAATGCTTTCGCTGTGATTTCGATCTCACTCTGATTACGGTTTGAAAGCAGCCATAATGAAACCATTTCGGAACGCCCAACGATATTCCCCCATCCGGATTCAGAAATATTTTTCACTTCCACTCCATCAAGCACCTCTCCATCAATCCGAACCCTGCTCTTAAATTGATCTTGTTCAATAATCTGACGAATTAATATAAGCTGACCATCTGGAGTGTCGTGTGGAATAATCTGCAATTCAGGCAGATAACACCTCTCCATAAAATCACGCTTCCCCTTTTCCTTCCCGAGCTTAAACAATTGCAAGCCTACGAGAATTGTAAGAATCACGTACAATAGGCGAGAAACAAAAATCCGTTTCGGATTTAAAGGCGTTTTTTGCATAGGATCAACTTCATCTACTAAAACAAGGCCATGAAGGCAATAATAATTATTATCCAATCAAGGTAAAGCGAGAGCCGTACTCAGGAAATGACTCCTGATAAAGGGCGTCCCAGCTAGCCTCTGTTCCGCTAACGCAATAGCGAAAAACGGCCTGCAATGCCGAATCATCAGGGAGGCGTGAGAATATCGGGATTTCAGAAGGAGTCATAT
>CALAIY010000150.1 GCA_937922595.1 uncultured Verrucomicrobiales bacterium
AATAATACTACTCACCACCCCCACCTTACACTTCAGCCCCCTCCAATCGCTCTCCCCATAGCATTCACCCAAAAGCACCACTTCACCATCAGTTGGAGTAAGATAGCCGGAGAGCACTGCAAGAAGGCTCGATTTACCACTACCATTCGCCCCAAGGATCACCCAATGCTCCCCCCCGCGCACCATCCAATCCACTTCCTTAAGGATCACCGCGCCTCCCCTACGAACAGAAAGACCCTTCACCTGGAGAATCACTTCACCCATCGAGCTCATCGCGAAGTTTTTTCGGAAGTGATTTCCGCACCAATGCATAAGAATGCGAAATCAATTCACGCACAAGACTCTCTGGCAGCGACCCATCCAGCACCAACGTATTCCAATGCCTCTTATTCATATGATAGCCCGGAATAATTGCCTCGTGCTCCTCACGCAATTCTAGCGCTCTCTCCGGATCACATTTCAAATTCATCCTACCATGCTCATCAGCATCATCAATCCCTAGCGTGGCAAACATCTTATTGCTCTCATCCCTCCCAACCTTATAAACCAATACATCCGGACCAAAGGGCGTCACCTCCGTCGAGTAAGGTTGAGCGAGCAAACACTCGCGAGCATCATCTACAAACATCATGGATTATCTAAAGGATCAGGACAGACATCACGTCGCCCACACTTCCGGCAGAATTCACCAATGTAAAGGCGGTCAAGTTCGTCCATAAGGCGCTCAATCGTCGGCTTATCATCAGTGATAAAGCCCGCCTCAAAATTTCGCCGCAGCGGGCTCTTTGCTCCAATCCCCGCACCCGTGAGATTTGCCGATCCCACATAAGCCATTTTCCCATCCGCGATAAACACCTTCATATGCATGCGCGGGCAAAGCACCCGCTCAAAAAGATCACTCTCCACCAGCACCGGATATCGATCAAAATCCTTACGAAATCTCGGCCCCGGCTCCTTAGCGTGAATCAACCGCACCGCGACCCCGCGCTCCACAAGACTTGCAAGAACCGACAAAAACGGAACAAAGCGCTTCCGCCCCGCTGACACATGAAGATCTTTCACATCCGCAGTCGCGATCCAAAGAAACTCATCAGCCGAAGGCACGAGCTCCTCCAGCACCCGAGGGTAAGTTTGCTCGTTGAGAAGGAGTTCGTGCATATGAGAGTATTTCCTCTAGACAAGCGCCCCTGACGAACCATTTTTACGCCGACGATGTCCCACCTTCCGGCTAGCACCCTATCTCTCCTCCTCGGCGCCCTCCTCCTCGGGCTTGCCGACCGCTAGCCATCATCTCCCTTTCCCGGCCGCTGCGCATCCTGTGCCCCGCCATCCGGGAGCACTCGCAGAATCTCGCCATGAAAACAGACTCCATAAAAAAGTACCGCCCGTTCCCCCCAGTCAACCTCCCCGACCGCACCTGGCCGGACAAAACAATCACGCACCCCCCCATCTGGGCCAGCGTAGATCTCCGTGATGGCAACCAGGCACTGCCCCAGCCGATGACCGTCGATGAAAAAATCGAAATGTTCGATCTCCTCGTCCGCATTGGATTCAAGCAAATCGAAGTCGGCTTCCCCAGTGCATCAGATACCGAATTCGAATTCCTTCGTCGCCTCATCGATGAAAACCGCATCCCGGAAGGCGTCATCATCCAAGTACTCGTCCAAGCCCGGAAACAACTCATCGAACGCACCTTCGAAGCCATCAATGGTGCTCCGCGAGCCATCGTTCACCTCTACAATTCCACCTCGCCCCTCCAGCGCCGCATCACTTTCAGCGACGCGAGTCGTGAAAAAATCCGCGATATCGCCATCGAAGGAGCCAAGATAATCAAGCAACTCGTCCCCACCGTGCCCGCCACCCAGGTCATGCTGCAGTACTCCCCCGAAAGCTTCTCCGATACCGAGATGGATTTCGCCAAGGAAATCTGCGAAGCCGTAATGGACGTCTGGGAGCCCACTCCAGAAAACAAAATCATTCTGAACCTCCCCGCCACCGTCGAATGGACCACCCCAAACGTCCACGCAGATCAGATCGAATGGTTCTGCCGAAACGTAAAAAATCGCGATGCCATCACCATCAGCCTGCACACCCACAACGATCGCGGCACCGGCACCGCCGCCACCGAACTCGGCCTCTTAGCCGGAGGTGATCGAGTAGAAGGCACCCTCTTTGGCAACGGCGAACGCACCGGCAACCTCGATCTCACCACCGTCGCGCTCAACATGAACAGCCACGGCATCGAAACCGGCCTCGACTTCTCCGACCTCACCAGCATCCGCGTCACCTACGAAAACACCACGCGCATGACCGTCCACGATCGCCACCCCTACGCCGGCGAACTCGCCTTCACCGCATTTTCCGGGAGCCATCAAGATGCCATCAAAAAAGGCTTCGATCGCCGCCAGTCCGAAGAAGATCGCTGGGCAGTCCCCTACCTTACCATCGATCCCAAAGACGTCGGGCGTAGTTATGAAGCCCTCGTCCGAATTAATAGCCAAAGCGGTAAAGGAGGCATCGCCTATATCTTAGAGCGCGACTTCGGATTCGAACTCCCCAAATCAATGCACCCCCAAGTCGGGAAATTCATCTACGACATCGCCGATTCCGAATCCCGCGAACTTACTCCCGAAGAAGTACTCGAAGTATTCGAAAATACATTCGTAAACACCAAGGCCCCGCTCGCACTCATCTCCCACACCCTAGCACCCGACAATTCGATCACAGCAATCATCCAGCACAATGGGAATGAAAAAGAAATTAAAGGCTCCGGCAACGGCCCCATCAACGCCCTCGCCCACGCCCTAGAATCCGCCGGAATCAAAGACTTCCAAGTCACCGATTACCGCTCCCACGCCCTAAGAGGCGGCTCCGATGCGGACTCCGCAGCCTACATCCAAATCCGCCACAACGATGGCCGAGTAGTCTGGGGAGCAGGAAAACACCCCTCCATCGAAACCGCCGGCCTCAACGCACTCATCACCGCCAGCAATTTATTAGATGTGTGAACGCTAGCAACAAGCAAATCACCTCGCATCAAAATCATGTCCAAAGACATCGTTAAATCCGAGCCGAGACGTCGATCCAGAAGCGCGGGGATCATTTTCGCCTTCTTCGCAGGGATCGCACTCCTGATCGCTGTTGGCACCGCAGCATTCTGGTTCATCGCCATCCGCCCAGTCGCCTCTGTCGGAGATAAAGTCGCAGACGCACTTGCAAAAATCACCGGAGGTCAGGTCACCGTCTCCGGGGGATCGGCGGTTTTACAGGACAAAGAAGTCTCTGAGCTAGCCGTCGTGAATCGTCGCGTTCAGAGCGTCGTGAAATACGAATCCGATATCCTCGGGAGCAGCGACGTGCTCATCGTAAAAGGCGAATTCGATGTGAAAGCCGGTTATAAACTAGATGATCCACGCCACCCTGCACAGCTCTCATTCGATCCCATCACCGGGGCAGTCTCCGCAGACTTCCCGCCCGCTCGCGTCCTCAGCGTCGAAATGCGAGACTACGAAGTACTCTTCGCAAAACAGGGGTTTTGGAACAAGCTCACCCCAGAAGACCAACAGCACGTCACCCGCCTCCTCATCCTCCAAGCACGAAAAGATGCCGATGCCAGCGACCTCCGAGAAGAAGCCGAAATGCGCCTCCTCACCCGACTCGATGATCTACTTTCCTCCCCCGAAGTCGATCTCCGAGTTCCCATTCTTCCATAATTTCTGAAATATTTGTGTCTACTAGGAGTCTCCATTTCCCCTTGCACCCGCTGCCCCTACTGGCCTAATTGCCAGAAGAGGCACTACCGCCACTCCCCCCTACCCCAATTTCATGAGCCTTCCCGCGATCCTTGAGGACAACATCGCCTGCGTCGAACAAGCCACCGAGTTCCTCGCCAAGCTCGATGCGGATCGCTATGCCCACCGCCACCCTGCGTTTTTCAACGCCTCCGTCGGCGGCCACATCCGCCACAACCTCGATCACTACACCAATTTCTTCCGCGGCCTCGCCGCTGGCCGGATCGATTACGAATCCCGCGAGCGCAATCCTGCCGTAGAAGCAGATCCCGCCGCAGCGCGTGCCGCACTGCAAACCATCGGCACCCAATTCGCCGCCCTCTCCCCCACCGATATCGAAGCAGGCTGCTCCGTCCGCGTAAATACCGATTCCGATGACGCCTCCGATCCCCATCAATGGAGCGGCTCCACCGTACGCCGTGAGCTCCAATTTCTACTCGGTCATGCCATCCATCACCACGCGCAAGTAGCCGCCATGGTGCGCACCCTCGGCATCGAGCCCGCAGAAGGCTTCGGCATGGCACCCTCCACCCTGCGCCACCACGCCCGCCAAAAGCTGGCATGTGCACAGTAAGCTGGACCTTCAAGCCAGAAGGCATCGGCTACGATCTGTGGTTCAACCGCGATGAATCGCGGAAACGCTCCCGCGCCCTTCCTCCAGCAACCCACCATTCGAAGGGTCGCACCTCCTTTATCGCCCCCATCGATCCCGACGGTGGCGGCACCTGGCTCGCCACCGATCAACACGGCACCACCACCGCCGTCCTCAATTACTACGATGCAGCCCCCAGCTCCCCCCACCCAAATCCCAAAAGCCGGGGGAAGCTCGTCACCGCACTCGCTTCAGGAAGCCTAGCCCTCTCCGAAATTTCCCCCACCGAGTACCGCCCCTTTCACCTTCTTCAAATCACACGCTCTCAGCAAGCCACCCTCCTCACCTGGAGCGGTACCCAGCTCCAAGGAAAAGAACTCCCCCAGCTCCTCAGCACCTCATCCTACAAAACTGCTGAAATCATCGCGTTCCGCGAAACTGCTTTTTCCCGCATCAAAGACCCCGGTCAATTTCACACCTTTCACGACGCCAAGCATCCGGCCTACGCCCCGCTCATGTCGCGCCCAGATGCACGCACCGTAAGCCTCCTCAAAGCCGACATCTCGCCCGGCACCATCGCGCACCACTATATCGAGCCCACCTCTGATCACCCCACAATCTCAATCGAAGCTTGGCTCGCATCACCCACGATTTTGTGAATACGTGGCAGCAATCAATTTCCGCTAGATGACCCAGCAAAAAATCCACGAGCGTTTTACCGCCCACACCGACCTCGAAAAAGCAATCGTGACCGTACTTACCATCTTTGGTGAGCCAATTCCTCGATCACACATTCGAACGATACTCCCCGGAGCAGGTATCCGCGAGAATTCTCGCCGCCAATACACTGGCAAAGCCGTAGGTGAAGCTATCAAAAAATTGATCGAAAGTGGACTGGCCCACTCCTCACAATACGGCATAAAAATCGCAGGCCTCCTCAATGGCGGGCTCCTCGTCGAGGCACATCAAGCAGACCTCCTAGCGCCAATCAGCCACAGTATCGAACTAAGCACTCGCAACGATTACAACACGCGCCGCTACTACTCTGAAAACCCACGATTAGACAAAAACCGCATGAGGAGACTCGCGGTAATGGGAAACAGCGCAGCCATCATAAAACATATCGAGCGATTCGTAGATCCACCCACCAACGAATGCTTCCAGCCCGGCGACCACCGCTACAGCTTCCTCACCATCCCTGGTGACGACCTCATTTTCCCCCACGTCCCAGAAGAAATCCGATCCCAGGTACTCTCCGCATCACTCCCCTGTCTCGTCTCCTCGCTCACTCCCGTCGAAGGATTTATTTGGCCAGTGCTAGAATCACCCGAGGCATTTTCAGTATCCGCAATCTCCGCAGTGACCGAAGCATGTATCTTTAAAGGTGATTTTTTAAAAGCCGCAGACCTCATTCGCCATCTCCTCTCTCGCGAAGAGCCCGAAGCCATTCCCTCAGCTGCCGTCCACCATTCCTGGCTCGCCACAGCCACCGGAAGTTTCACCTCCGCACGCTGGTCATTCGAAAAATCCGTAGAGCGCCTCCTTCAAGGCACCCGGAAGCGCAAAGCCTACCCCGGCGGTTTTTCTAGTGCCTTCGCCCTCCTGTCATTTGTAGAAGAAGGGTCTAGAGAATCCCTCAGCACCGCCAAAGAGACTTCCAAATTCGGCAAGCGCAACGCACCTGCATTCTACCAGCACTCCGCAGGTCTCACCATCGATGCCTGCGAAGGCCTCGCCGGAAGCGAATCTCCCTACAAAGATAGCATCAATTACCCCGCACAAAGCCCCCTTTTCGACTGGCTCCGCAGCTACCGACGCGTCTGGTTCGGCGACGAATATACCCCCAGCGCAGACGAATCGGCTCTCCTCAATGCATCCGAATGGGCAATCGAATCAGGCTTCCTCTGGATTGCCTACGAAATTGAAACGCTCCGCGCACGAATCTGCACCAGCGACACCCAGAGGAAAAAATCCGCAAAACTCGCAGCAAAGCTATCCGCCGAAATCGGCACCTCTTCCTCCATCCTCAATTGCCTCCCCTTCGTCGAGCCCTGGGAGCGCCATCTCAACGCACTAGAAACCCTCGCCGAATCAAATAGCCCCACCCCCACAAAAGCTAACGACACCCCCACCGGCCCACGACTCGCTTGGATCATCGAATTCCATGACGCGCCTCACGAATCACCTCACCAACATCTCCGAAACCTACTAGCCTCCCATGGACTCGATGAAGAGATGTCCGGCCTATTCGAAGAATCCATCGAAGAAGAAAAAAATTACGGCGATCACTCATTAGAAATCTACGCAGTAAAGCAGACCCCCACCCGAAAAGGATGGACCAAAGGCAAAGAGATCTCTGCCCGCCGCCTTTGTAAAAGCCCCGAGACCTTCCCCTTCCTCACCCCACAAGATCTGCGCGCGATTGCCAAGATCGAAGTATCTTCCGGCGGCTGGTACTCGAGTTCCAACACCTATAAATTCCTAGTTCCCGCCACTCTTCATACCCTCATCGGACACCCCGCCATCTTCGAACGCAACACGCTGGAAAACGACATTTATCCAGCAGAAATCATCGAAGCCTCGCCCGAAATCCATGTCACACCTGATGGTGATCACCATGTCATCGCCACCCTCAAACCCGCCCCTCCCAGCAATGAAATTCACCTCGTAGAGCGCACCGGCACTGCTCGCTACAGCGCAACCCAGTTTAGCCAGGAGCACATCAAGATAGCCGAATCCCTCACACCCTCCGGACTTCGCGTCCCCGTAAACGCAGCCCCCAGGCTCAGCAATGCCCTCGCCGGCCTCGCCACCACCATCCAAGTACGCTCAGAAAGCGGCGCACTCCAGGCCGCCGATACCACCGCCGCAGAAATAGTCGATTCCGATCCCAAGCCCATATTCCGCCTCATCCCCACCGCTTCAGGGCTCGAAGCCGAACTCTGCGTCCAGCCGATCTCTGCCGTGGAGAACTTCCTAGCCCCCGGCACTGGCAGCACCACACTCATGGGCAACGCCGATGGGCGCGCCGTCCAGACCACCCGCGATCTCGCCGCAGAATCCTCCGCAGCCAACGCCCTCCTCACCGCCTGCCCTATCTTCGCCTCCCACCTAAGAGACACCACCCCTCTCCCAACCTACGAATTCGCAGAAACCGCGAATGCCCTCGAAGCACTCTTCCAGCTAAAAGCCGCCAATGCCCACCTTGTCTGGCCAAAAGGAGAGCCCTACAAAGTCACCGGCGAAGCAGATACCTCAGCACTCCACGTCACCGTAAAGAAAGCCGATGATTGGTTCGCGGCATCCGCAGAATTAGTTCTCGATGCCGATCTTGTATTTAATACCAAGCAGCTTCTCGCCCTACTCGATGAACCCAGCACGGGGCGATTTGTCGAAGTCTCTAAAGGAAAATTCCTCGCCCTCACCGCCGGGCTCCGCCGCCAGCTCGATGAACTTAAAACCCTCGGAACCCCCAGCCGAGACAAAGGATCCGTCCAGCTCCACCCACTCGCCACCGGCATCTTCGATGATACGTTTTCCACCGCTGGAAAGCTATCCACAGACACCGCCTGGAAGAAACAAGTAAAACGCTTCGAAAGCGCTTCCGCAGTCTCTCCAAAATTACCCAAAACCCTCCAGGCCGAACTCCGCCCCTACCAAGAAGAAGGCTTCCGCTGGCTCTCACAACTCGCCGCCCTCGGCGCCGGAGCCTGCCTCGCCGACGACATGGGCCTCGGAAAAACCATACAAACCCTCGCCCTCCTTCTCGCCAGAGCCAAAGAAGGCCCCGCACTCGTCGTCGCCCCCACATCCGTCGTTCCAAACTGGGCCGCCGAAACCCGGAAATTCGCCCCCACATTAAACATAATTAATTACTCCGGAACCCGAACCGAACGCACCAGCCTCCTCAAGCAATTGAAGCCGAACACACTCGTGATCGTTTCCTACGCCCTCCTCCAAATCGACTCAGAGAAATTCTCGAAAACCCAATGGCACACAACCGTACTCGACGAAGCACAAGCCATTAAAAACGCCTCCACCAAGCGAGCCAAAGCAGCCCTCTCCCTCCGCTCCGATTTCCGCATCGCCACCACCGGAACTCCCGTAGAAAACCGCCTCGATGAACTCTTCAGCCTCTTCGCATTTCTAAACCCCGGCCTCCTAGGCTCACGCGAAAGATTCGCAAAAACCTTTGCCACCCCAATCGAGCGCGACAGCAGCACCTCCGCCCGCTCCCGCCTCAAGACGCTCATCTCCCCCTTCGTCCTCCGGCGCCTCAAAAGCGCCGTGCTTGATGACCTTCCCGCCCGCACCGAGACCACCCTCCACATCGAGATGGGTCCCGAAGAAGCCGCCTTCTACGAAGGCCTAAGACAGCGCGCCGTAGAATCCCTCGAGAAAAACACCTCCGAAGACGACGCCAATAAAAACAGCCTTCAGATTCTAGCCGAAATCATGAAGCTCCGCCGCGCCTGCTGTAGCCCAGTTCTCGCAGTAAAAGGAAAAGCCAAAGTCGCCGCACCAGAAGGCAGCAAATTAGCCGCCTTCGGAAACCTCGTCGAAGAACTCCTCGCCGGAGGGCATCGCGCACTCGTATTTTCTCAATTTGTGGACCACCTCAAACTCCTAGAATCTCACCTCAAACGAGAAGGAATTAGTTACCAATACCTTGATGGCAGCACCCCCGCCAAACAACGCGAAAAGAAGGTCGCCAATTTCCAAGCTGGCGAAGGCGATATCTTCCTCATCAGCCTCAAAGCCGGCGGCACCGGCCTCAATCTCACCGGTGCAGACTACGTAATCCACATGGACCCCTGGTGGAATCCAGCAGTAGAAGACCAAGCCAGCGACCGCGCCCACCGCATCGGCCAGACCCGCCCCGTCACCGTCTACCGAATGGTCATGAAAGGAACCATCGAAGAACAAATCGTCGAGCTACACCACAAAAAACGCGACCTCGCCGATTCCCTCCTCGAAGGCACCGATACCGCAGCAAGACTCACCCCAAAAGACATGCTCAAGCTTATCCAGCAAGCCTAAGGGATCATCCCTCCACATCCGCAAAAATCGCCTCCGATGGCGAAGGCTTTCCCCCTGGCCGCTGCCTAATTCCCGTTCGTCTCACGCCCTAAAAAACAGTTCTCTGAATCCAGCAGCATTAAGTTGCGGAATCCCCCCCATGCACCGCGCTCTCATCCTAATCGCCATCTCTACACTCTCCACCCCCGCAGCAGACGGCACTTCCCCAATCAGAGAGCAATTCACCACCCTGCGCACCATCGCTGGCACCGGGCAGACCAAAGAAAACACCAGCTCCCCCACCGGCCTCTGGCTCCCCGAATTCGAAGGTGCCGCCCCGCGCACCGTCGAACTCTCCAATCCCCACACCTCCGGCACCGATGCCTTCGGCCGCATCTACATCTCCGACAAAGAATCCCACAGCATCCTCCGTATCTCCGCCGACGGCGAAACCCTCACCACCGTAGCCGGCACCCACCTAGCAGCCGACGGCACCGACGCCATCACCCCCGCGACAGACGTCGCCCTCGATAACCCAAACGGCCTCTACGTCTTCGCCGATGGCAGCTTCCTAATCCTCGACACTGGAAACAACAAAATCCGCAAAGTTTCCGCCGAAGGCCAGTGCACCACCCTCCTCACCTACCCACCCGGCTTCAGTGCAGGCCGGGGTCTCACCGCCACTCCAGACGGCGGACGAATCTACTTCAACGGCGACACAGAGGGCACATCCCAAAAAATAATGTGCCTCGAACCTCTCACCACCCAGCCTCCTTTCGAAATCGAGCGAATCCCCAGCGGCGGATCTGGCCTAGGCAATATCGATCTCACCCCAGACGGCAACTTCCTCGGAGTCACCAGCCGCGGAGACCACCGCGTCTATCTCATCCATGTAAATGGAGCAATGCCTACCCAAGTCATCGCCGGAACCGGCTCAGGAGATGAAGACGTCGTCCCCATCGAAGGAGCCACCGCCCTCTCCACCGTCCTCGCCGATGTACGCGGAATCGCCTTCCTCCCCGACGGAAGCTACTTCCTCGCCACCATGAAAGGCGGCGATATCCTCTGGGTCGATACCGCTGGTCTCATCCACCGCTTCATCGACGGCGATGGCGGCGGAAATGAATTCGAAGGCGACGGCCTCCCCCTCGCCACTCCTGGCGACAAAATCGCCGAGCCCCGCCACATCCACCTCGCCTCCACCGGTGAACTCATCATCACCACAAACGACAACGGCTACATCCGCGCCGCCATCCCAGCCTGCCCCCCACTCATCCCCAAAATCGAATTCATCAAAAACTCAGGCAACGGCACCTCCACCATCCGCTGGGACATCAACCCCAGAGGAGCCCACTACATCATTGAAGACTCCGATGACCTCCAGACTTGGAATCTCCACGATATTCTCACCCCAGGCGAGCAGACCTTCACCCTACCCTCTTCTGGCAGCAGAAAATTCTACCGAGTAGGCGTCCCTCGAGCCCCGGAATCATAGTCGAAGTGCTCTAGATCTTTGGACCAGCCACTAAGACACTCCCCCATCGATGAATACTATCAGAAGAAAGGCGGATTAAAACGGCAAGCGCATGTAGGCCACGGCAGAGGTGCTATCCTGGAGCAGGCCGCGTAAAAGTTTAGCCGATCTTTTTTCAGGACGTGTTCGCAAAAATTCGGTCGTGAGATTCGGCTCTCCCTTCGATTCTAGGCTTCGTTCTCCTCGCATCACCCATCATTGATGATCTCCGCAGCCGATCGGTGGACGCTCATAATAAGCGGCATTTCGATATTGAAATTATATTGAATAGTGAAATTACTTTCAGTATGGTGAATTTCAATGCTGTTTTCCCAATATGATTCGCCGTCCTCGCCCAGCAATGGCTCGAAAGGGCAAGTTTTAGCATCAGTAATCGGTGTTTTATTGGGCACAACGTCCTCGCTATTTGGGCTAGATCGCGATGGGGATGGCATGTGTGATATTTGGGAAGCCCGCTACCACGCGACCGCATTGGAGCCATCGGACGACCAGGATGGCGACAGTTGCAGCAATCTTGAGGAATCGATCGCGGGGACCGATCCCTTTTCTGCCGAGTCCTGCTTTGAGATCACAGCCGTCGATCACTCGCAGACTTCAGACACAATCGAGATCGCCACGCAGCCCGGAAAGCAGTACCGGCTCCGCCTCTACACCGGAAAGTCCGGCACCTGGGAGCCGGTGACGCCATGGGCAAGTGCCACTTCCTCAATCCTCGAAATGACGCATCCCGGCGAGCGCTCGCGGGGCCTCTACCAGGCGGAGGTCGGGGACGCCGATTCGGATAGCGACACACTATCGGATTGGGCAGAGATGCAATTACAGGGGTTTCTCCAAAACGAGCCCAACTCATTTCCTGGCATCGAAGACGCCGCTGCCGCCACCCAGATGCTTGAAATCATCGAAGGGGGAGCGCTCACCTCCGAGGTCACCTCTAGATTCGCTTATGAAAAGGAAGGGACTGCCGCCCAGGTGCGCTATTCTCTTGAAACCCCTGTCGCCTTTCCTCTCACCCTTTTCCCAAAACAGAGACAATCTTTGGAACCAGGGAGCTCAAGTCCCGAGCCTGGCGAGTGGGAATACCGAAACGCTTCCGGCCAGCTTCTCACCGATCACTTCTTAGTCCCCGCAAATTCTACGGAGACGACGGTTTCAGTTCACCCAGTTGTTGATGATGAGCCGGAAGTTCCCGAACACCTCGTGATTGATCTCGGAGCCAACGGGCTCATGGCCAAAGTCTCACTTTGCGACGCGGAACCTACCTCAGAAAACCGCCGACTATTCGTATCTTATCTCTCCCCGAGAAGTGGGGTGGAATCCCAGGGGAGCGGACTTTCGACACTCGTTCTCGAAGGGGATAATACCGTGGCCAATGTAGCCGTTTCTTTTAGTAGCCTCAGCTCAACGGTGAATTCCACCCAGGTGCAAACCCGAACCGGCGGGATCTTGCAATCCGTTCCACCATTTAATTACGGCGGCCAGCCCTGGGCAGTGGCCGCATCGCAGACCTACACCTCCGACCAAGCCGTACTCGACGCACTCATTTCCGGAGAGATCGAATTGAGTGTGTTTACCAACGAATTCCTCCAGGGAGAAATCTCTGGTATCTACCAGAGTGCGTCCGGGTCCCCCGAATTCCGAGTTCCCGCTGCCGCGGAGCCCATACCTGCCGTCAGCGATAATGCACTTGATCGCGATATCGTGCGCTTTCTCACCCAAGCCACATTCGGGCCAACTCCCAGCTCGATCGCCGCGCTCAAGGCAGATATCGCCCAGCGTGGAGGCGATCGAATCGCTGCCTACGAAGCCTGGATTGATGACCAATGGAATGAACCTATGGCAGAACTCCGCCTCTTCGCTAAAGCGGAACGCCAGCAAGAAATCAATATAAGAAGCGATCCCTCAAAACCATATTTCCAAGAAAAACCAACCACAAGCCTCGATTCTTTTGCAGCAGGCTGGTGGGCGAGGGCGATGAATGGGAAGGCGCAGCTGCGATTCCGCACCGCCTTTGCACTTAGCCAGATTTTCGTCGTCTCAAGGGCATCCGATCAGGTGCGGGGTAGATCACGCGGCCACGCCGGTTATTTGGACATGCTCAGCGAGTCCGCAGAGGGAACTTACCGCGAACTTATCGAGAAAGTGGCACTCCATCCAATCATGGGAGTCTACCTATCCCACCTCCAAAACCGCAAATCAGAATTCGATGATGAGGGAAATCTCATCGTCTTTCCCGATGAAAACTTCGGAAGGGAAATCATGGAGCTCTTTTCCATCGGGCTCCTCGAACTCCACCCGGACGGTTCGCTCAAGCTCGATGAAGAAGGCCTTCCCATCTCCACCTATTCTCAAGATGATGTCGCATCAATGGCCAGGGTATTCACCGGTTGGTCATTCGCTGTACGCAACGAGCCCGACGATGGGCCGACCGTCGTCGAGAATACGAATTTCTTTACCAAATCTGGATCCTCGCTCTTTCAGGAACGGTGGCGGACTCCCATGAAGGTGTTTCCCCGCTATCACGACGATGATGCCAAGCAGGTTCTCGGGCTCGAAATCCCTGCAGGCCAGAGCGGCGAGCAAGACCTTACCGATGCCCTCGATCTCCTCGCGGGGCATGAGAATACCGCGCCATTTCTCAGCCACCGGCTGATTCAGCGGTTCGTCACCGCCAACCCCTCGCCCGGATACGTCTACCGGGTGAGCCAAGCGTACCTTAATTCTGGGGGCAATATTGCGAGCACGGTGAAGGCAATCCTACTCGATGTGGAAGCGCGCTCGCCCGATGAAGTAATCACCTCGGTCACTGCCGGAAAAGTGAAAGAGCCACTCTTGCGGATTACCGGCATCATGCGCGCATTCGGTGCCCACTCAGAGCTCCCGATCTCAGACCTCGTCGATCATGGCCTTCCTGCAGATGAATTAGATAGCTATGAAAGCGGGGCTTCGCGCTACCGATTCACCCATATTTTTTACGACTTCACCCAATTGCCCGAAAGATCTCCCTCGGTTTTTAATTGGTTCCTCCCGGACTACGCACCATCGGGAGCTCTCCCGGAAAACCGCCTTGTGTCACCCGAAATGCAGCTAGTGAATGAGAGTAGCGTGATCGGCCAGATCAATTCCCCCTACTGGCTCACCTTCAACGTATTCGGGCAAGAGGGCACCCCATTACTCAACCAGGAGGAAGCCCCTTGGAACTACGATGCCCGAGCGGATAACGTGCGCCTGGATCGAACCCACATCAGCCAGATCTATCTCGATGTCGTCGATGAAAATGGTGATGGCGACTACACCCCATTAGATACCGGGACTTTTAATAACGAATCCTCCATCCGGGAAGCCTGCGAGGCCGTCCTCGATGAAGTCGATCTATTACTCACAGCAGGCACCCTGAAAACCCGCTACGGGGACGACCCAGAAATGCCTAGGATGATTATTCTGGAAGCAATGATTGAAATCAGAAGTAGCGCAAATGCTCGCGAGCTAGCCAAAGATCAGGAACGCTCAATGCGGGACCGAATCTCAAGCTGCATCTGGTTCATTAGCAGCTCGGCAGAAGGAATGACTCAGAAATAATCACGATGAAACAGTACGAAAAAGAAGAGCTAAAAACCCGTCGCGATTTTTTCCGGCAGTCCGCCTGCGCCTCACTCGGCGTCACCGGTCTCGTCAATGCGCTCGCCCAGATGCGCTTGATGACAGCCGCCATGGCGCAAGCTCCAGTAGAAGGCGATTTTAAGGCACTGGTCTGCTTATTCCTCAATGGAGGAAACGATGCAAACAACCTACTCGTGCCCATCGGTGACCCGAATGATGATGAACTCCGGGCAAACTACGAGCAGACCCGCGCAGTGCTTGCCATCCCCAAGGGCGATCTCCTCCCAATCAATGTGCCTCCCACCACCAGCGCATTTGATCTGAGAAACGGTGGACGGCTTTCGCCCATGGGCGTCCATCCACAATGTCCTGAGATCGCTAGTCTATTTAATAACAACGACCTCGCGTTCGTCTGTAATACGGGAACCCTCGTAGAACCGATCATCGACCGCCGCGATTTCTTCTCCGGGCAAAAAATCAGGCCAGACCGGATCGGCTCACACCCAAGCCAGCAAAGCCAGTGGCAATCCTCCGTATCAGACGCTCCCTTCAGCAGTGGTTGGGGAGGGCGTGCAGCGGACCTACTCAACGCATCGTATAACAACACTGCCGCGAGCCAGGTCTCGATGTCAGTTTCTCTCGCGGGAGTAAATTCATTCCAGGTAGGCACCGCCGGCGACGTATCGCAATACATTGTACGCTCAAGCGGTCCGAAACCGCTCACCGGTTTCCGGAACGGGGATGACGACTACGGGAATGCACTCGATTCCGAAGGGAACTACCGGAATTCGGACAATGGAATCCGCTTGCGCACCTTCGAGCGCCTCATGAACCTCACCCGGGCAAACCTCCACGAAGAAGCCCATGCAAAAGTAATCCGCAGCGCCCGCTCCACCGAAGCCGCGATCGGTCTCGCCCTCTCTGCAGCTGACGCAACCGGGGTAGACTTCGATGGAAATTTTGCCGGGGCAGGCCGTGGCCTGGGCGACCAATTAAAGATGATCGCACGCCTGATCGCCGGGCAATCCACCCTCGGAAACCGCCGCCAGATCTACTTTTGCCAGGTAGGAGGATATGATAACCACCGCACCCTCCTCAGCGCCCAAAACGACCTCATGAGCGAACTCTCCCGTTCCCTCGGAGGCTTTGCCCAAAGCCTCAAAGATCTCAACGCGTGGGACGACGTCACCACATTCACCGCCTCCGATTTCAACCGTACATTCAGTCCCAACAACCTCGATATCCGACTCGCCGGCTCCGATCACGGCTGGGGAGGACACGCCATGGTAATGGGTGGCTCCGTAAACGGCGGAGACCTCTACGGCCACTTCCCAAACCTCCGCGCGGGAAGCGTAGAAGGATCGATTGATACCAGTTCTCGCGGAGTCTGGATACCCGACACCTCGGTCGACCAATACTCATCAGTACTCACAAAATGGATGGGTGCCGGCACGAGCGATCTCGATGCAATCTTCCCAAACCTAGGCAGGTTCGACAGCCCCTTCCAATCCACCTCCGCAAACCTCGGCTTTCTTGGATAGATTGCACCTCCAGTATCGCAGACAGCCGATCCATCAACTGCCTGAACGGTAGTTATTTTGTATTTTTGGAATTACATTCATCTCTCCAATTAATCATTCACAGACAAAGGAGGTTCAGTATATAAAACCCAATTACCTTATTAGATCATCACTCTTTTCCCAGGTTTCGAGGTGTAGACGGCCATTTCTTTCCGACAGTATCAGGTCGGCCACCGTCCCAGGAAAGGGGTCTGCATAAAAATCGATTATTTTGGAGAGCATTTCTCATTTCTTAATCGTACTTTCATTTTTTATCGATTAAT
>CALAIY010000151.1 GCA_937922595.1 uncultured Verrucomicrobiales bacterium
CCAGGCGCGGAAGAGAGAAGCCGATCAAAGGTTCCGAAGAGGCCGGAAAAATCAGCGACCGGTGGATAGTCATAGTTCAGTGCGAATTTCATAGTGTGTCAGTGGGTTTAAGTTGGTTTCGCCAGGATTAATGCACCTAGCGTTCCAATCACCGCCAGAAAAACAAACCACTCATAATGAACAAATTACAGAAACCCTATTTGACCCCCATCACAAAAATAGAGTCACATTGCCCCACATAAGGAACACAGCGCGACAGAGCATCACGTCACATTGTCGCACTACAGCGCGGAAAATCGCCGCTCCACAATCAATCCAGTCCCATCTCCCCAACAAACCTCACATCGAGCCCATAAACCGACTCAGAGCCCCCCATCAAATCGATCACCACCACCTCTACCGAGGGGCCTCCAAAGCGACTGCAGAAGTAAAAATGCCGAACTCCTCCTCCCAAGCGAGGACGAGTTCGGCAGTATCCAGCCCCATCAGAAAACGAATTACTCCTTCTTTTCCTGGAACGTGCTCTTCACGTAAATTTCGCGAAGCTGCTTGAAGTCTACTTCCGCCGGGCTCGCCGTCATGAGATCCAGCCCCTTATTATTCTTCGGAAACGCGATCACTTCGCGAATCGACTCTTCACCAGCCACCAGCATCACCACGCGGTCGAGACCAAGCGCAATGCCACCGTGAGGAGGCGCACCATAGCCAAAGGCTTCCAGCAAGTGGCCAAACATCTCTTCTTGCTCGTCACCCGTCACTCCAAGCGCGGTGAACATCGCCTGCTGAAGTTCCGGCTCATGAATTCGCATCGATCCACCACCGAGTTCGTAGCCGTTCAGCACGACGTCATACGCGAGTCCGCGCACGCCTTCATACTCACCATTTTTCAGCTTCTCCTCATCCTCTGGGTGAGGGCGGGTAAATGGATGGTGCACCGCATTCCACTTCTGGTCGTCAGCATCGAAAGCAAGCAATGGGAAATCAGTAACCCAGAGGAAATTGAGATCCGTATTCCCTTCGAGCACCTTCTGCATCTCCGCGTATTCAAGGCGCAAACGCCCGAGCACATCACATACAGTCTGCCAAGTATCACACCCGAAAAGCACAAGATCACCTTCCTCAAGAGCAAGACGCTCAGTGACCGCAGCCTTCTCCTCATCGGAGAAAAACTTCACAATCGGGCTCTTCCACTCACCGCCCTCGACCTTGATATAAGCGAGACCACCAGCACCCGCCTCCTTGGCAAGCTCTTCCAGGCGCTTGATCTGGCCGGTCGTGATGCAAGCGAAGCCTTTGGCATTGATTGCGCGCACAGTGCCACCTTTTTCGATAGTTCCTTTGAAGACCTTGAATCCGGAGCTAGCAAACGTGTCTGAAAAATCGACGATCTCGCTACCAAAGCGCGTATCCGGCTTGTCCGAGCCATAGCGATCCATCGCCTCCTGGTAAGTCATCCGGGGGAAACCGGTTTTTACGTCAGCATCAGCCCCCGCCTTGAATGCGGAAACAAGCAAGCCTTCGACCAATGAATAAAGCTGCTCAGGATCTGTAAAGCTCTGCTCGATATCTACCTGGGTAAACTCCGGCTGCCGATCAGCACGCAAATCTTCATCACGGAAGCAACGCGCGATCTGGAAGTATTTCTCCACACCCGCCACCATAAGCAGCTGCTTATATTGCTGCGGAGCTTGCGGCAGCGCGTAAAATCTTCCGGGAGCGAGACGGGAAGGCACCAGGAAATCCCGAGCCCCCTCCGGCGTAGACTTAGAAAGAATCGGCGTCTCCACCTCAGTGAAGCCTGCAGCATCGAGCCCCACACGAATCGCATTGCTCACCTTATGGCGCGTGCGCACATTCTGCGCCATCCGCGGACGACGAAGATCAAGATAGCGGTGCTTCATCCGCAAATCCTCATTGGAAAGCTCCTTATCTAATTGAAACGGCAGCACCGCCGCTTTCGAAAGAATCTTCAGCTCCGTCGCCACGATCTCGATACCACCCGTGGGCAGCGCATCGTTCAATGTCCCATCGAGTCTCTTGCTCACTTTGCCGATCACCTGCACCACATCTTCCTGGCGGAGATCGTGCGAAAGCTTCGCCGCATCCGCATTCTCTTCCGGTCGGAAGACGCATTGCGTCAGTCCCTCGCGGTCGCGCAAGTCGATGAAAATCACACCGCCGTGATCGCGGGCGGAATGCACCCAGCCGACGAGAGTTGCTTCACTTCCCGCATCGGAATCGCGGAGTTCGTTATTGTGGTGCGTACGGTACATCAGAAAAATAGTTAGAGTGTGAGGAAAAATTTATGCCAGCAACGTGCCAGGAGGTAGATCGGGATCACGCAAAGCTTCAAGCGTAGAAATCAGCGCGGATTCAGCAATCTCGGTTTCCGAGCGATCCGCGAGGCGCTTCACCTGCACCGTAGGATAGCTATCCCCCACCACCACAGCCGCACGCGCCTGCAAATACTCCGCAGCTTGGAATTGCTTCGGGATCTTCGTTTTCACCATCGCATAATCCACCCGCAGCCCCGCAGTTCTCAATTTCTGCACAAGCGCCAACGCATCCGCCCTCCGCTCCTCAGCAGCCACCACCACATAAGCATCCGGCGCATATTCCTTTGAAAGGAACTCAGTGAGCTTCGCATTCGCCTTCGGAGTGAGCTCAATAAGGCTCGCAATCACCACATCACCCATAGCAAAGCCACAAGCCGGCATCGCCGCCTTCCGCCCACCGATCAACTCACAGAGATCATCATAGCGCCCACCACCAGCGACAGCGCGCTTGCCCAGCTTTTTATCAAAAACCTCAAACACCACTCCCGTGTAATACGCCAGCCCACGCACAATCCCGAGATCCACCGTAATGTAATCCGCCATCCCCCGCGCAGTGAGATCCTCCACCACCGCACCAATCGCCTCCGAAGCACCACTCGGATCAGCCATAAATGCCTCCACCTTCTCCATCGAGATTCCCAGCGCCTCCAGCTTCGCCGGCGTCTCCTCCTTCGCCCGCTCCATCTTATCAATAATCTGGAGAAACTCCGTCACCCGGTCGTCCGTAAGCCCAGCCTCCTCCGCAAAACGCACCCACGCTGCCCGATCACTCAAGCGCACCGTCACCTCATCCGGCGAAAACCCAAGCTCACGCACAAGATCCACTGCCAGCGCCACCAATTCCGCATCAGCAGCCGGAGACGCCTCTCCAAAAATATCGCAATTAAACTGGTAAAACTCCCGCAACCTCCCGTCCTGCGGAGCCTCATAGCGAAAGCACTGCCCAATCTCAAACCACTTCAGCGGCTTCTTAAACGCCCGCCCCTCTCTCGCCACAATCCGCGCCAGCGACGGCGTAAGCTCCGGCCGCATCGCCACCTCCCGCTCCCCCTTATCCTCAAAATTGAAAAGCTGCGCCGTAATTTCGTCACCCGATTTTTTCCGATACAGATCCGTCGGCTCCAGCACCGGCCCCTCCCACTCAGAGAATCCATAGCGTCCAGCCACGCTCCGCCAGCAGGCGAAAATATAATTCCGCACCGCACACGTCTCCGGGAGAAAATCCCGAAATCCCTTCAAAGGCTTTAATGACACACTCATTGGTTTCACAAATCCCCCAACCACGCAGGGGACGCGGAATCTGTACTCTCCCCCCTTGAAGGCAACCGCTTTCCCCTCGCCAATTCATCCTTCCTCCATAAGGCTTACCTCGAATTCGATGCTTTCCTCCCTCCGCCTCCAGGACTTCCGCTGTTTCGCCAGCCTCAATTGCACCATCGGCCCCGGCACCACCGCCTTCGTCGGAGAAAACGCCCAGGGGAAGACCTCCCTCCTCGAAGCCGCCTGCATGCTCCTCCGCCTCAGCTCCCCGCGCACCCGCAGCAAAGCAGAACTCGTCCGCTTCGGAGAAAGCCGTTTCGGCCTCGCCGGAAAATTCGGAGACACTGAGCTCAAAATCCTCGGCAGCCCCCGCACCCGCAAGCTCTACCACGACGCCACCCCCATCGAAAAAGCCACCGATTACCTCGCCGAATCCGGCCTCGTCGTCTGGATGGGCAATAGCGACCTCGATCTCGTCCAGGGCACATCATCCGCCCGCCGCCACTACCTCGATTTCACCGCCGCCCAGCTCACCCCCGGCTACCTCGCCAATCTCCGCCGCTACGAAAGCGCCCTGCGATCACGAAACCGCCTCCTCCGCGACGCCGCCCGCTCCAGCACAACGCCCGACACCCGCACCCTCGACGCCTACACCCAAATCCTCATCCTCCACGGCACCAAACTCATCGCCACCCGCACCACACTCGTCGAGACCCTCGCCCCCGCCGCCGCCACCGCCCACCACGACATCGGCGGCACCGACGCCCTCGAGACCCTCCACCCCACCTACCAGCCCGCCACCACCACCTCCCTCGAAGAGACCTTCGCCACCGCCCTCCCTGCCGACCTCCGCCGCGGCCTCACCACCACCGGCCCCCACCGAGACGACCTCGCCCTCACCCTCGACGCCCGCCCCGCCGCCCGCTTCGGCAGCGAAGGCCAGCAGCGCACCACCGCCCTCGCCCTCAAGCTCGCCCAAGCCCGCCTCCTCCACCAATCACGCGGCACCCCACCCCTCCTCCTCCTCGATGATATCTTCGGCGAGCTCGATCCCGCCCGCCGCCGCCGCCTCCTCCAATCCCTCCCCCAAGGCTCCCAGAAGCTCCTCACCACCACCCACCTAGACTGGGCCAAAGACTCCCCCGCCACTCCCGATACAATCTACCAAGTCCAAAACGGCACCATTTCATGAAACCCCTCCTCACCCTCCTACTACTAGCCCTCTTCCTCACCCCAGCCACCGCCGGAGGCATCCGCTTAGAACCCCCCACCGGCCTCTGGTCCTACAATGCCACCACCAACACCTACACCGCTGGCGACGGACGCACCAAAATCCCAAACAACAGCTTCCTCGCCACCCCCATCGAATACCGCGACTTCTTCTTTTCCTGCGAATTCAAAATCACCGGCGACCCGGAAACCGGCATGATCAATAGCGGCATCCAATTCCACTCCCAGCGCATCCCCGATCACCACGAAATGATCGGCTACCAAGCCGACATTGGAGCCCCCGGCAATCCAAAATGGTGGGGCTGCCTCTACGACGAATCCCGCCGCAAAAAAATCCTCGCCGCCCCCGAAGCCCCCCTCAAAACAATAGCCAACAACAAATGGCACACCTACCACATCCGCTCCCAATCCGGCCACATCCGGCTCATAATAGATAATCTACCCGCCGTAAATTACACCGAGCACGATCCCCTGATACCTCTCAAAGGCTACCTCGCCCTCCAGATCCACGCCGGAGGCGCTACCCAAGTACACTTCCGGCACCCCCGAATCGAAAACATCGGCCCCAATCCCGAAATCGTCGCCAAGCTCCGCCGCCTTCTCTCCTCCCCAGCGACCACCACCCTCAAAGCCATCACCGACGCAGGACGCTTCCACCTCACCTCCCTAGAGCCAGAACTCATCGCCCTCCTCAACGACCACAACACCCCCCCCAAACTCCTCGTCCCCATCCTCCACACCCTCACCAAATTCCCCAGCCAAGCAGAAGACACCTTCGCCACCCTCGCCGCCGATCCCAACGCCTCCCCCCAAGCACGCCAAGCAGCGATCCAAGCCCTCCACGCCATCGGCACCGAATCCGCAAAAAAACGAATCGATGCCATCAAAGCCCCCTGAGCCACCAAATATCAGTAAAACTCTTTAGATAATCATGTGAATATTTTCGCAATCTCCACGAATCCAAAATTGGTAAGTCCACGGCCTGCTCATTCAGCATCCAAATCAAAAGCCTAGCGACCTTTTCCACCCTACAGCACCCACACGAAAACCTTGCGTTTCTCTTGAAATTACGGTTTTCTTAAGAAAATTTATACTGTATGCGCCTCCTCCTCGTCGATGAAAACCCCCACACCCTGAGCAGCCTCGCCGCCTTCCTCAGTGAAAGCCTCACCGGCATCTCCATCATCACCGCCTCCAGCGTCGTCGAAGCAGCCAATCACATCGCCGCCGCCCTCCCCGATTTCCTCATCACCTCCGTCTTCTTCGAAGACAATAGCGAAGGCGATGGCTTCAGCCTCCGCGACGCCATCATCGAGCGCGACGCCTCCATCCCCATCGCCTTCCTCAGCACCCAAGCACTCGGAGAATTTGAAGACCACCTCCGCCTCGAAGACACCCTCTTCTACTCCCCCATCGAAGGAGAAAACCTCCTCGACTGGATCTTCGAGCAGACCGGCACCGTCGCCCCCCCACCCACCAGCCAAGCCACCTCCCCTCAGCCGCTCTCCACCGACGGCCTCCCCCCCATCGGCAGCCAGCTCGGCGACTACGAACTCCTCGAACTCACCACCATAGAAGACCAAGTCGCCATCTACCGCGCCCTACAAAACCGCGTCCAGCGCGAAGTCGCCCTCGTCCTCCTCAAGCCCGACCTCGCCACCACCAAAGAAGGCGTCCGCACCTTCCGCGAACGCGTCCGCGCCAAAGCCCTCATCAATCACCCCCACATCACCCCCGTCTACGAAGCCCACGAACAAGGAGCCACCATCTTCTACACCCGCGAACGCGCCAAAGGCCAAAGCCTCGCCCAGCTCGCCGCCGCAGGCGTCCAAATGACGCAAGAAGCCCTCCTCCGCATCACCCGCGAAACCGCCGAAGCCTACATCCTCCTCAGCAAAAACGAAGGAGCCCTCGCCCCCCTCCACGACCGCTCCCTCTACCTCAGCGACGACGGCGAAATCGAAATCATAAACCCCGCCCAAGAAGCCCCACACCCCCACCAAAGCGAGCCCCGCGACATCGCCACCCTCGGCCACGCCATCCTCCCTCTCACCGACCCCACCTCCCTCGCCCACGCCCACATCACCGAAGTCGCCCAGCGAATGACCGCCGCCATCAACGAGGACAACAGCGAAACCGCCCTCACCACCTGGCACGCCATCGCCCAAGCCGCCAGCCAAGCCCAAGAAGCCCTCTCCGAAGCCCGCTCCCTCCACGCCCCCGAAGCCACCACGCCCACCACCTCCAGCCCCGCCGCCCAAGTCTTCCTCGCAAAGCAACGCGCCAAAAAAAAGCGCACCGCCATCATCGCCACCACCGCCATCATCCTCGGAGCCGCCGCACTCTACATCTTCACCCAAGCCGGCACCGGAGCACGCCCCACCCCCGAAGAACTCGCCGCCTTCGAACGCATCAGCTCCAGCCGCTTCATCTACCAAGACGGCGAAGAACGCAGCCTACCCACCTTCTGGATCAGCCGCTACGAAGTCACCATCGGCCAAT
>CALAIY010000152.1 GCA_937922595.1 uncultured Verrucomicrobiales bacterium
CGCGTCACCACCACGTCATCCGCCGTCCGCACCACCGTCTTCGTCCCGCCCGGCCCACCGTGGCTCTGCCACACACTTTCTGATCGTAAATCAAAGACCTCCCTCGAAGCCACCCGGAAATCCGGATCCGTCAGATCCGGCTGAATCCTCTTCGCCACCGCGCCCCACTCGCCATCGAAGCTCACCGCAATCGAGCGCGCCGTCTTGTAAGGATCATTCCCATGCGCACGGATCGAGCGATCAAGTAAAGCCTCAGCCGTTTTCCGCGCAGCGGGCGAAGAATCAGCCTCCGCCTTCCGCGGAAACGGCGTAGAGCAAGCAGCGAGCGTAAGCGAGAGCAGGGAGGTTAAAAAAAGCAGGCGCATACCAGACAATACGCCCCAGAAACGCTTGTCGATCCCCCCCACGTTGCGCCAGGATAGCCCCAATATGAAACCCTCCGATATCCGCACCGAAGACTACGAAAAACTCGGCGCCTTCTACCTAGGCCGCGAGCACGACACCACCAAAGAACGCTCCAAAGCCCTCGGCGACCTCGTCCTCTACGACTCCAAAGACCTCGTCACCCACGGCGTCGTCCTCGGCATGACCGGCTCCGGCAAGACCGGCCTCTGCCTCAGCCTCCTCGAAGAAGCCGCCATGGACGGCGTCCCCGCCATCGTCATCGACCCCAAAGGCGACATCGCAAACCTCATGCTCACCTTCCCCGACTTCAAAGGCGCCGACTACCGCCCTTGGATCAACGAAGACGACGCCCGCCGCAAAGGCCAGACCCCCAGCGAATTCGCCACCGCCCAAGCCAAAATGTGGAAAAACGGCCTCAAAGAATGGGGACAATCCGGCGAGCGCGTCCGCCAATTCCGCGAAAAAGTAGACATCTCCATCTACACCCCCGGCAGCAACGCCGGCATCCCCATCTCCATCCTCAGCTCCCTCGAAGCCCCCCCCTTCGAAATCATCGACGACAGCGAACTCTTCGGCGAACGCATCGAAAGCACCGTCTCCTCCCTCCTCGCCATGCTCGGCATCCAAGCCGATCCCATCCAAAGCCGCGAGCACATCCTCCTCTCCAATATCTTCGCCCACTGCTGGCGCCGCGAAGAAAGCCTCACCCTCGCCTCCCTCATCGGCTTCATCCAAAAGCCCCCCTTCACCCAAGTCGGCGTCGTCGTCCTCGATGAATTCTTCCCCGAGAAATCACGCTTCACCCTCGCCATGCAGATGAATAATCTCCTCGCCTCCCCCGGCTTCGCCACCTGGATGGAAGGAGAAGCCCTCGACATCCAGCGCATGCTCTACACCCCCGAAGGGAAACCACGCATCTCCATCTTCAGCATCGCCCACCTCGGCGACGCCGAGCGCATGTTCTTCGTCTCCCTCCTGCTCAATCAATCCCTCGGATGGATGCGCTCCCAAGCCGGCACCAGCTCCCTCCGCGCCCTCCTCTACATGGATGAAATCTTCGGCTACCTCCCCCCCACCGGAAATCCCCCCTCCAAAAAGCCCCTCCTCACCATCCTCAAGCAAGGCCGCGCCTTCGGCTTCGGAGCCCTCCTCGCCACGCAAAACCCCGTCGACCTCGATTACAAAGCCCTCTCCAATATCGGCACCTGGTTCCTCGGCCGCCTCCAGACCGAACGCGACAAAATGCGCGTCCTCGATGGCCTCGAAGGAGCCTCCACCAGCCAAGGCGGAGCATTCGACCGCCAAAAAATGGAACGCACCCTCAGCGGCCTAGGCAACCGCGTCTTCCTCCTCAACAACGTCCACGACACCGCCCCCTTCACCTTCCAAGTGCGCTGGGTCATGAGCTACCTCCGCGGTCCCCTCACCAAGACCCAGATCCGCACCCTCATGAAGCCCAAAAAGGCCGCCATCGCCGAAGCCAAACCCGCCTTCGGCGAAACACCCCCCCCCGCACCCGAAGCCAAGCGCCCCGCCCTCCCCAAAGGAGTCCAAGAATACTTCATCCGCTCCACCCACCCCACCAGCGACATCGTCTACATCCCCTCCATCTTCCGCGCCGCCGAAGCCACCATCCGCGACCCCAAAAAGAAAATCGACGGCAAAAAGAAAATCTCCCTCTACCACCGCCTCGAAGCCACCACCGACATCATCCACTTCGAAGACCACCACCCCCTCCAAGCCGGCATGAGCAAGCTCCTCCGCAGCCCCGAAAGCACCGCCGCCACCTACCGCCCCCTCCCCCCCATCGCCACCAAAGCCGCCAACTACAAAACCTACGGCAACGAACTCATCGACTGGTTCTACCGCGAAGGCGGCTTCCAAGTCCACCACGCCCCAGACTTCAAACTCTACGGCACCCCCGGCGAATCCGAGCCCGACTTCCGCGCCCGCGTCCGCGACGCCTGCCGCGAAGAACGCGACCTCCAAGTCGCCAAGCTACGCATCAAACTAGACAAAGAAATCGACCGCGCCGAAAAACGCGTCGAGCGCGCCATCAACAAAATGGAAGAACAAGAAGCCCAATCCAAACGCGCCAAAATGGACACCATGCTCAGCATAGGATCCGCCGTCCTAGGAAGCATCTTCGGCGGCCGCCGCTCCGGCCGCCTCACCGCCGCAAGAGGAGTCAGCCGCTCCTGGAAAGAAGGCCGCGACGTCTCCCGAGCCGAAGACGAAGTCGACGAATACAAAAAAGAACTCCAAGAGCTCGAAAAACAAGCCCAAGAAACCATCGATCAACTCAAAACCGACCTAGACGCCAAAGCCGAAGCCCCCCTCGAAACCGTAAAAATCACCCCCTACAAAAAAAACATCCTCCTCAAAGCCTGCGGCCTAGCCTGGCTCCCCTACCGCCGCATCAACGAATTCGAACTAGAACCCGCCTTCGAATAACCCCGGAACACCAGGCCCCAGCTCGGTAAACACCCTAATCGCAAAACCCAAGCGCATCCGCTAAGGAGCAGCCCAAGCCTCGCAATCTGATTCGGTGGCGGAAACTACCGAGAATATGCTCAAAAACAGTCGGTTTCTGCCGTAACGTCAGAAACCTGCGCAACATTTCTT